>JANYHJ010000031.1 GCA_025359135.1 Gemmatimonadota bacterium
GCGTGGATCAGGTCGCCGACGATCGCGCCGCTCTCCGCGTCCACGCGCCCGTCGTCATGGAAGGTCACGGCGCGCGCCTCGTTCCGGATGACGAGGCCGCGGAACCCCCGGTCGCCGATCAGGATGTTGGCGCCGAGCCCCAGGACGAAGAGCGGCACCCCCGCGCGGCGGGCCACTCCCACGGCGTGGGCCAGATCGTCCGCGGAACCAGCGGGGTAGTACAGGTCGGCGGGCCCGCCGATCTTGAACGTGGTGAACGGCGCCAACGGCTCGTCACGCCTGAGTCGCGCGGGATCGAGTTGGGACGCGACCTGTTCGAGGGCGGACGCCGAAGCACTTGCGAGGACCATACGTGCCCGAAAGAAAGTCAGCCGCATCGATGAAAGCCAGCGTACGGCGGGCCCTCGCACTCGCGGTCGTGAGTGTCGCGGGCCTCACCACCCCGGCGTCGGCGCAGTCGCGCGCCGAGCTCGCGCGCGTGATCCGGCAGAAGGTGCTGCCCAACGGCCTTGAAGTCATCGTCGTCGAGAATCGTGGCGTGCCGTTGGCCACCATCGAGATCGACGTCAAGAACGGCTCATTCACCCAGACGCCGGACTACACCGGGCTACCGCACCTCTACGAGCACATGTTCTTCAAGGCGAGCCGGCAGTACGCCGATCCGGGCGCGTTCAACGGCCGGGCGGGCGAGCTGGGCGCCGAGTACAACGGCACCACCTCGGAGGAGCGCGTCAACTACTACCTGACGACGCTCGCCGATTCACTCGACGGCGGCCTGCGGCTGATGGCGGCGCAACTCCGCGAGCCGCTCTTCCGCGAAGACGAGCTTGGCCGCGAACGCGAAATCGTCATCGGCGAGTATGATCGCCAGGAATCGAATCCGTTCTTCCAGCTCACCCAGCGATCCGGGCGCCTGATCTGGGGCGCCGAATGGGCACGCAAGAACACGATCGGCGAGCGCACCGTCATCCGCGGCACCACGCCGCAGAAGATGCGCGAGATCCAGTATCGCTACTACGTGCCGAACAACACGGCGCTCATCGTCAGTGGCGACGTGAACGCCGAACGCGTCTTCAAGCTGGTCGAGGATGTGCTCGGCGACTGGAAGCGCAGCGACGACCCGTTCACCCGCTGGCCGATCCCGCCGATGCCCGTCATCACGAAGGACACCGCGATCGTGATCGAACAGCCGGTGAGCGCGATCACCGTGCTCATCCAGTGGCACGGTCCGAGTGTCCGCGAAGATCCGTCGTCGACGTACGCGGCCGACGTCTTTAGCGATGCGCTCAACCAGCCCGGCTCCGCAATGCAGAAGAAGCTCGTCGACAGCGGGCTCTGGGACGGGATGGGCGTGAACTACTACACGCTCAACCACGTCGGCCCGATCTCCGTGAGTGGCCAGACATCGCGCGAACGGCTCAAGGCCGCGCTGCGCGCCCTCAAGGTCGAACTGACGCGCTTCGGCGATCCCACCTACATCCCGCGCGAAACCCTCGAGGAAGTGAAAGCCGAACGCTCGGTGTCCTCGGCGTTCGGCCTCGAGCGTGCGTCGGAGCTCACGCATACCATCGGCTTCTGGTGGGCGGTGGCCAGTCTCGACTACTTCATGGGATACGTGGACAACATGGCGAAGCAGTCGCTCGGCGACCTCAAGCATTACGCGGACACGTACATCACGGCGAGACCGCGCGTGATCAGCATCCTCATCTCCCCCGAAGACCGGAAGGCGCTGGGCCTGACCGACGCCGAGCTCGTGCAGCTCGTGGGACGCTAGCCGCCGTGCGTCGCCTCATCGGCTTCCTCGCGATCGTCGCCGCCAGCACGGCGAATGCGCAGGCACGTGCGCGCACGCCGCGCCCGGTATCGCCACCACCTGCGCCGGCAGCGGTGGTCGCGCCGGACCCCGCGCCCGGCGACACGGGCACTTCCGACTTCACGGTCGGAGGCGTGCACGTCATCCTGCGGCGCAACACGGCCAACGACGTCATCGCGGCCAACCTGTACCTGCTGGGCGGCGTGCGCCTTTCCACCGATTCCACGGCCGGCATCGAACCGTTCCTCTTTCTCGTCAGCGAACAGGGGACGAAGAAGTACCCCAAGGACAAGCTGCGAAAGGCCATGGCACGCCTTGGCACCAGCATTGGCGCCAATGCGGACCAGGACTGGACGGAATTCGGCATCCGCGCCACGCGCGCCACGCTCGATTCGACGTGGGCGGTGTTTGCCGATCGCCTGATGGAGCCGTTGCTCGATTCGACCGAAGTCGAGCGCGTGCGCACGCAGCTCATCTCCGCCGTGCGCCAGCGCCGTGACGACCCCGACGCGCTCGTGCACTTCCTGGCAGACTCGACGGCGTACGAGGGTCATCCGTATGGCCGCTCCGAGACGGGCACCGAGCGCTCCATCGGCCGCATCACGCGCGCCGAACTGCGCGCGTTCCAGCGCGAGAATCTCGTCACGTCGCGCATGCTGCTGGTCGTGGTTGGCAACGTGACGCGCGCACAGGTCGAGCGGCTCGTGCTCGGCTCACTCGCGCAGCTGCCGCGCGGTAGCTACACGTGGACCCTGCCCGACTCGCTGCCGACGATGAAGCCCGCGCTCACCGTCGAGGCGCGACAGCTTCCCACCAACTACCTGCTCGGGTACGTCGCGGGGCCGCCGCCGACGAGCAAAGACTATCAAGCGCTGCGAATCGCGGCCTCGGTCCTTTCCGGTCAGCTCGACGGCGAGCTGCGCCAGCGGCGCAACCTCACCTATGCGGTCAACGCACCGTTTCGCGAGGGCGGCATCTCCAGCGCAGGACTCTACATCACGACGATTGCCCCCAACACCGCGCTCGACGTGATGCGCAGGGAGATCGAGCTGTTGCAGCGCGAGTTGTTGAACCCCGAGGCACTGGCGGAGCTCGTCCAGCAGTTCCTCGTGCGCTGGTACCGCACCAACGAGACCAACGCCGAACAGGCCACGGGGCTCGCGCGCGCGCTGCTGTACAATGGAGACTGGCACGCGGCCGACCGGTTCATCGAGGACCTGCGGAAGGTCACCCCCGTGGACGTGCAACGCGCCGCCAAGACGTATTTCAGGAACGTGCGCTTCGCTTACGTCGGCGACCCGAGCAAGATCGCGCGCGCGGCGGCCCTCCGCTTCTAGCACGCGCGCCGCCGATGCCGGAGCTTCCCGACATCACGGTGTACGTGGAAGCGCTGCGGGCGCGCGTGCTCGGCGATCCACTGGTGAGCGCGCGGGTCTCCAACCCGTTCGTGCTGCGCACCGTCGAGCCGCCGCTCGCGGCACTCCACGGTCGGCGCGTCGAGGGCGTCGAGCGGCTCGGGAAGCGCTTCGTGCTGCGCTTCGAGGGGGCGCACGTGCTCGTCATGCATCTCATGATCGCGGGCCGCCTCTGGTGGGCCGACGCCGGGGGCAAGCCGTTCAAGCGGGCATCGCTCGCGATCTTCGAGTTTCCGCGCGGCACCCTTCATCTCACGGAGGCGGGCACGAAGCGCCGGGCGTCGCTGCACGTGGGCGCCGGACCGGACGCCCTCGAACCGCACGACCGCGGTGGCCTCGAGCCGCTCACCTCGACCGTCGCGTCGTTCGCGACCCGCCTACGAAGTGAGCGTCACACCGTCAAGCGCGCGTTGGCCGATCCGCGCCTGTTTTCCGGCATCGGCAACGCCTACTCCGACGAGATGCTGCTGCGTGCGCAGCTCTCGCCCATGGCACGCACCGACGTGATGGACGATGC
>JANYHJ010000075.1 GCA_025359135.1 Gemmatimonadota bacterium
CTCACGTCGTGTAGTGGTCAGGCCGGCGGCGTTGCCGCACGCTCGGCGTCATCCGTCAAGATCCACCGCAGCATCGCGGCATCCACGTTCCCGCCGCTGATGATCACCCCCACGCGGCCGCTCACCTTCACCGCGCCACTCATCGCCGCCGCCAACGCCAGCGCCCCCGTCGGCTCGATCACCTGCTTCATCGTCAACATCGCGAACCGCACGGCGTCTACGAGCGCCGCATCCGGCACCGTCACCATCTCGTCCACCAGCGCGCGAATCATCGGGAAGGTGATGTCGCCGCCGCAGATCGTCCGCGCGCCATCGGCGATCGTCGCGGGCACGCCGGGCAAGTGCACGAGCGACCCAGTCTTGAACGACCGCGTCAGGTCATCGCCGAGTGCAGGCTCGACGCCGATCACTTTGCACTTGGGACTCATCGCACGCGCCGCCAACGCCGAGCCGGAGAGCAACCCGCCGCCGCCACAGCACACGAGCAAGTAGTCGAGTTCACCCACTTCCTCGAACAGCTCCGCCGCGGTCGTGCCCTGGCCGGCAATCACGTCCGGATGATCGAACGGCGGCACGAGTGTCGCGCCGGTCTCGTCCACGAGCTTGCGCGCCACTTCCTCACGCTTCGATTCGCTCGGGTCGAACTTGACCACCGTCGCGCCATAACCGGCCGTCGCGTCGAGCTTGGCCTTGGGTGCGTTGTGCGGCATCACGATCGTCGCCTTGCATCCATAGAGCTGCGCCGAGAGCGCGACGGCTTGCGCGTGGTTGCCACTGCTGAAGGCGACGATTCCCTTTGCACGCGCTTCCGGGCCCATGACCGTGAGCGCGTTGTACGCGCCGCGAAACTTGAACGCCCCCATCCGCTGCAGGTGCTCGCCCTTGAGGAAGAGCTCCGCACCGACCTGCGCGTTGAGCTTCCGCGACGTGAGCACGGGAGTGCGGTGCGCGATGCCCTTGAGGCGTTCGCGGGCGGCGGTGACGTCCTTGAACGTCGGATGTGGCGCGGTCATGGTGACATCGGTGTCTAGAGGTCCTCGGGGCGCAAGCCAGATTGCGCTTTCGCGGCACCGAACGAGCTCACGCCGCCTGAAACGCGACGGTCATCAGTTCCGGCACGGCTTCGCCGTGCTCCAGGCGATCGGCGAGGACGTGAAAGGCCAACGCCTGCACGCGAGCAATCGCGTCACCCTTGGTCACGCCGTACGTCATCGTGCCAAGCAATTCGGGCACCTCCGCGAGCCAGCGGCCGTCCGTCTCCTGCTCAACTTCCGGTCGCAGATTCATCGCAATCGCCGCGGTAGGGATCTTCCATTCTACCCCGGGCGCAGCACCCTGTCCAAGGGCGACGCCTGATGGAGCGCCACGGCCTCACCCGATCTCGAACACCACCTTTCCCGCATCCCCGCTCTTGATCGCGTGGATCGCCGCGTCGAACTCCGCCATCGGCACCCGGTGCGTGATCACCGGCGTCGGGTCGAACTGCTTGCTCCGCAAAAACTGCGTCATCTGGATCCACGTGTCGTACATCCGCCGACCCACCACGCCGTAGATCGTGATCCCCTTGAAGATCACTTCCTTCGCCAGGTCGAGCTCCACGGGCTTGGCCGGAATGCCGAGCATCTGAACGCGGCCACCATCGCGCACGAGCGCGAGCGCTTGATGGATCGCCGAGGGCACGCCGCTCATCTCGAGCACGGTGTCCACCCCCAATCCGTCCGTCGCGCGCAGCACCGCAGCGCTCGCCTCGGCCGGCGTCACGGCATCGTGCGCGCCCATCGACTTGGCGAGCGCGAGACGCTTGGGGTTCACGTCCACCGCGATCACGCGGCTCGCACCCGCCGCGGCACAGATTCCC
Organism: Gemmatimonadota bacterium; assembly: GCA_025359135.1. Classification (GTDB taxonomy): domain Bacteria; phylum Gemmatimonadota; class Gemmatimonadetes; order Gemmatimonadales; family Gemmatimonadaceae; genus JACPPC01. Next base: position 1,859 of record JANYHJ010000075.1, read on the forward strand.
ACCGCGAAGATCCCGATCGGCCCGCAGCCCGTGATGAGCACCGTCGCGCCGGGAATCGTCGTGCCGTGGAGCGCCGTGTGGAACGCGTTCCCCATCGGATCGTGAATGCCGCCCAGTTCATACGAGACGTCGTCGTCGAGGTGCCAGACGTTCGTGGCCGGCATCGCGATGAACTCCGCGAAGCACCCGTCGCGGTCGACCCCGATGATCCGCGTGTTCGGACAGACGTGGCTGTTGCCCGTGCGGCACATGTGGCACCGCCCGCAGACGATGTGCCCCTCCGCCGTCACCCGCTGGCCGACGCTCACGTCGGTCACGAGCGAGCCCACCTGCACTACCTCGCCCGCGAACTCGTGCCCAACGACAAAGGGCGGCTTGCACCGACCAGCCGCCCACGCGTCCCATTCATAGATGTGGACGTCGGTGCCGCAGACCCCCGCGCGCTTCACGCGGATAAGCACCTCGTTGTCCTTGATCGTCGGCTCCGGCACGTCGCGGAGCACGAAGCCCGCCTGCGGGCCCGTCTTGACCAGCGCCTTCACGCATGCATCCGGCAAGGGGAAGCAGCCGGTTGCCCGAAAAGGGGGGCGCCGCGGCCACGCGCCCGACAACCCGCTCTGGCGCAGGGGGAAACCTCGCCGACGCACTCTGGGGGGGGAAGGGACTGGCCAGAACCAGACCATCGGCCTCCGTGCGAAGTCCGAATCGCGCTCCAGCCATATCCCCGACAACAACTTAGGTCGCCGTCGACTTGGCCTGCGACCTCGCCGCCAGGCGGACGCGACGGCTCCGAGGTCGGCGCGTCAGCGCGGCGCAGGCGTCAGAAATTTGTCAAAATAAGCGCATTTTTAGCAACAAACCCTCCAGCCCGCCCGTAGCTGTAACACGATGCCGGGGTTTCCATCTCGGTGCCGATTACGGCTTGCCCCCCACTCGAATCCAGACCATGCGTTTTGCTCACCTGATCGCGGCCGCGGGCTGCGTCGCGTTCGCCGTCGGCGCCGTTGGCGCCCAGTCACCCGGCATCTCCGGCACGATCAAGGGGCCCGACGCGCCGATCGTCGGCGCCACGGTGCGACTGCTGGAGCTGGATCGAGTAGTGCGCACCGGCACGGGTGGCTCGTACACCTTCGTCAACGTCCCGCCCGGCACCTATACGGTCTACGCGGGACTCTACGGCTACGGCGCGATGACGCGTCCGATCACCGTGGAACGCGGCACGGCCACGCTCGACTTCAATCTCCGGGAATCGGCGCTGCCGCTCGCCGAGGTCGTCGTCTCCGCCGCGCCCACGGGACGCACCCCGGATCAGCTCTACCAGTCGGCCGCGTCCAAGGGCACGATCGAGTTCCAGAACTCGGGCGGTGCATCGTTCGCCGAAAAGCTCACCGACCTCCCCGGCGTGACCGCGCGCCTCAACGGGTCGGCGACCGCGCGCCCGATCGTGCGCGGTCTCGGCGACAACGAGGTGCTCGTGCTCGAGAACGGCCTCCGCATGGGTGACCTCGCCACCTTCGACCCCGCGCACGCCACGCCGATTTCCGCGGCATCGATCACGCAGGTCGACGTCGTGCGCGGCCCGGCCACGATCCTCTACGGTCCCAACACGATCGGCGGGCTTGTCAACGTCATCACGAACCTCATTCCCACCGCGTCGGATCACGCGATGTCGGGCATGGTGCTCTCCGAGTTCAATTCGGGCAACGACGGTTACGCCTCCTACTTCAACAACATCTTCACCAGCGGGGCGAACGCGTTCCGCGTCTCCGCTGGCGTGGTGAATTCATCGAACATCCGCATTCCCGCGAACGGCTACGAAGATGAAGAGAGCGGAACGGTCTTCGCCCTTGACCGCCTGCCGCAGACCTTCAACCGGTCGAGCGAGTTCGGCGCCGGCTGGTCGACGCAGGGTGACTGGGGCTACCTCGGGCTCGGCGGCAAGCACTACGAGATGGACTACGGCATTCCCGGCGTGCCGGCCAATCCGAACTGGCTCAACGCACCGCCGGGCACGTCGCGCATCAAGCAGGACCGCAACACGTTCGAGCTGCGCGGACTCTGGCGCGTCAACGGATCGTTCCTGCGTCAGCTCAAGCTCGACGCCAGCTACAACGACTACGGTCACTCCGAATTTCCCACGCAGCAGGACTCGAGCGGCGTGTCGTCGCCGCAGGCCAACCACTTCCACAAGCGCGCCTTCAATGCCGCGCTGCAGTTCCAGCACGCGCCGGTGGCGCAGTGGCAGGGCACGCTCGGCCTCTGGACCAACATCGAGGACCTGACCATCGAGGGCGACCAGCCGCTCGGTCCCAACTCGTTGACGACGGGTTTCGCCGCGTACGCGTTCGAGGAGTACGTCGCCTCGGCCGCCACGCGCATCCAGGCCGGCGCGCGCTTCGACATCAACAGCATCCAGACGCGGCCCTACCTGCAGTCCACCGACTCGGTCTTCCAGACCCACAACCAGTCGCGCTCGAGCAACGCCTTCACCGCTTCCGTGGGCGTCATCCAGCAGTTCACGCCCACCCTCTCGGCGTCGTTCAACGTGGCGCGGTCGTTCCGCGCGCCCACCGTGCAGGAGCTCTTCGCCGACGGCCTCGATGCCGCGAGCGGCACCTATTCGCTCGGCACTGCGTCGCTCGCTCCCGAGGTCGGCACCGGGCTCGACGCGTCGCTCAAGGGCGTGTTCGACAACGTCACTTTCGAAGTCACGCCCTTCGCGAACTGGGTCAACAACTTCATCTACGGTTTCCTGCGTGGCGACACGATCCAGGGACTGCCGGTGCGGAAGTTCACGTCGGCCAACGCGTTGCTCCTGGGCGCCGAGGCGGCCGTGACGGTCGTGCCGTTGTCGCACCTCGCGTTGCGCGCGAGCGTCGATGCGGTGCGCGGCACCGACACGGACGCGAACGTCTATCTCCCGTTCATGCCGCCGATCCGCGGCCTGCTGCGCGCCACCTGGCAGGACAGCCGCTGGATGGCGATGGCCGAGTGGCGGGGCGCCTCCGATCAGAAGCGGTTGGGTGAGGGCGACACGTTCACGGGTGGTTACGGCCTCATGAACCTCGGCGTCGGCGTGCGGTTGGTGCAGGGTGCCGTGGTGCACAACGTCAGCCTCCGTGCCGACAACGTGTTCAACCGCGACTACCGTGATCACCTCTCCGTCATCAAGGACTTCCTGCCGATGCCGGGATTCGCGCTCAGGCTCAACTATCAGGTGGTGTACTAGCCCATCGCATTCGGGCGGCGCGGCAGCGCTACAACAGGCTGCCGACCTGCCCGCCGTCGACCTGCAAGGCGACCCCGGTCACGAAGCTGGCGCGTTCGCTCGCGAGAAACACCGCGACATCGGCCATCTCGTCAGGTCGGCCCGAGCGACCAAGGGGAATCTCCAGCATGCGCTTGGCGAGCAACTGCTCCACCGGCACCCCGGTTCGTTCGGCGCGCATCTGGGCGAGCTCGCGCGCACGATCGGTGTCGAAGTGACCGGTGAGCAGCGTATTCACGAGCACGTTGTCCTTCGCCACCTCGTTGGCGAGCGTCTTGGCAAAGCCGAGCAATCCGGCGCGCGCCGTGTTGGAGAGCAGGAGTCCCGGCAGCGGTGTCTTGGCGGCCATCGATGTGAGGAAGAGCACACGGCCCCACTTCCGCGCCTGCATGCCCGGCACCGTCGCGTGCGCGAGGCGGATCGAGCCCATCAGGTTCTGCTCGATGGCGGCGAGGTACTGCGCGTCGCTGGACGTCGCGAAGGTGGTCGATGGCGGCCCGCCCGCGTTCGCGAGGAGGATGTCGATCTCGCCGGCGTGGGCGCGTGCGTGCGCGACGAGCGACGCGGCGGCGCCGGGCGCACTCACGTCGGCGGCGATCGGAACGATCTTCGCGCCGGTGGCCGCGCGCAGCTCCTCGGCCGTGGCCTCGAGGGTGGTGGAGGTGCGCGCCGCGATGACGACGGTTGCGCCTTCACGGGCGAACGCGAGCGCGATGGCCTTGCCCAATCCCTTCGATGCGCCGGTGACGAGTGCGACGCGACCCTTCAATCCGAGATCCATGATCCGACTCCGATGATGCGAACGCGATGAATCGAGTGAGCAATGAATGGAACGAAGGTGATGATGTGATGGTACGTCGTTCAACACCGATTTGCGCAAATTGAAAAAAGACTATTGCAAAAAAAAATACGTCTTCCTATATTCGCGCATGGATACGAACGCAACGTCGTTCGCATCATCACTTCATCCACACTGCGTGAGATCACTGACTCGAGCCTGCAACCTTGTTGCAACGCGCCCCGCGGCACACTCGCCGCGCACGGCCTCGCTCGTCGCCGCTCACGCCACCAACATCACGTCTCGTCGTTCATGCGCCGCCACGATCTCGTGGTTCGGCGTTGCCGGAGCATCGCGCGGCCATCACGGCGCGTGACGCGCTCACGCACGAATCGTCAAATGACCGATGCGGGGTCGCCTGCATCGGGTTGAGCACGAGGCACCACGATCTGATGCACACGCGCTGATCCTGGCGCGCACAACGGAGCCAGACCCGACGGGGCTGGCTGTCCCGCTCACCAATCCACCGGGGGATTGGAAAGCGATTCACTCCAGTTCTGGAGACTACGAACATGGCTGCCAAGAAAAAGGCTGCGAAGAAGAAGGCGACCAAGAAGAAGGCCGCGAAGAAGAAGAAGTAGCTTGCAAAGCGAAGGGGCCGGCGAGAAATCGCCGGCCCCTTCGTGCATTCAGCATGTCGATGCGCGCCAGGCGCGCCGCGAGACGTCGCGCGATCTACGCGGCGCGCGTCTCCACCGACGGCTCGATCGGAGCCGGGCCCCACACATATGCCGAGAATCGCGGCAGCTTGGCATCCCGCGCCGTGCGGGACGAAATCACGATACCGATGGGTTCCTCGGTCAGCTGAACCTGCGGGTCGGTCATCATATAGAAGGGCCTCTTCTGAGACGTGCTCGGCGATATGCCGGGCAAGCCTCATAAAGCACGACGCGTGCCATCCGGGTCGCCGAGCTAACCCGTTGACTGACAACACATTGCCTGCCTCATCCTGGCGTGGCCCAACCTCGAACGTGTCGGCCAGACACTTCGCGGGAGCCGCGGAAAGTGTCGGCGCGACACCGCCGGAAAAGTCACGGCGATTTGTGCGCCAGTTCGAATCGCACCAACTGACGGTCGCGTGACAGGCGCGCGCGCACAAGTTCGCGAGGTTTGTCGCCGCCGAGCCGCAACACGGCCACCATCGCCGGACGCGGAACGTCGCAGACGGCCCACCGTCCGAACTCATCGGTGCTGACGCGCTTGCCGTTCCATTCGCGCGGTTCGGTCGTGAGCTGTTCGCCCTGTTTCGGCGCCTTGGTCCAGCGCACGTCGAGGGTATCGCTGACGGCGAGCTCGCCGTCTCCATCGCGCAGCACGCCGGCAATCAGGGCGTTGCCGCGCCGCGCAACCTCCGCGCCGCAGACGGCCGCCACGAGGTCGCGCTCGTTGATCGTGATCGACGCCGCGCGACCGGCGCCGGACGCAGCGACGCGGATGCGGCGCTCGATGGGCCGCGCCACGAGGTCGCGCATGGCTGGCGTGACGATGCGCACGAGGTGGTCGCCATCTTCGAGTCCCACCAACCGCGCGACGCCGGCCGAGTCGGTGAGGGCATTGAGGTTGGCGTCTCCGGCGATCGTGAGCGAGGCGAACGCGGTGCTCACGGTCCCCGAGTCGGCGGCCAGCGTGAGCGTCACCTGGGCGTTCGGCAACGCGTACTGCTCGAGTCCCGCCACGCGCGCGGCGCGCAGTTCGCCACCCGACAGGTTCGCGTGCGTGACCACGCGGCGCGCGTCGGTGTGCAGCAAGCCGAACTCGCGCGTTTCGCGGCGCGTCTCCTGCACCCCCGCCATCGTGATGAACCAGCGATTGATCACGAATTCACCCGAGGGCAGGCGCACGAGTTCGATGCGCCCGCGTGCGCCCGCCCGCTGCACGTCGCTTGGCAAGTTGGTGTAGCGGAACTCCACGAGCCGCAGTTCGGCCGTCGCGCGATCGAGCCAGGCCGTGCCGGTGATCTCGATGATGTTGTTGCGCCGCTGGGCGGGCTCGAACTCCACGCCCACCCATCCGGGATGCTCCGTCGCGCTGGGCAAGAGCGCGAAGCAGTGGCCCGCGAGGAAGACGTCGGAGAGGAGCACCGCGGCATCGGGCCCGAAGTAGTGCGCGAGGCCGCCGCGCATGCGCCGATAGCCGCCGATGGCGAGGGACTCGGGCGCGACGCTCACGAACGGCTGCGGCGTGCGGCCGCGCCCTTCATCGACGACCTCCTCGTAGATGGAGCCCGAATCGGCGAGCACCTGGCGCCGGTACGTGAACCACTCGGTCGTGAGGTTGCCGAGTGCGCTCGCGGCCTCGGCGGACTGCAGCGCCTTGCGGGCTTCCTCCCAGACACCGTAGACGGCGAGCGAGGAGTCGGTGCGCGACCGGCACGTGCGTTCGCCGCGCACCGCGATGGCGGGCAGCGTGATCGGCGCCGAACGGAGCACGATCGTGAGCGGTGGCGTGCCGTTCGCGGCCACGTGCACGGCCGGCACGTTGAGCGGACGAAAGCCGATGCGCAGCACGCGCACGCTGTAGCGGCCGTCGCTGGGCAGCGTGAAGGTGAAGGCGCCGAGCGCCGTGGTCAGCGTGCGGGCGACGACGGCGCCGGTGGAGTCGAGCGCGTGGACGAGCATCGCGCGTGCCGGCGTGGTGCTGTCGGAGAAGAGCACCACGCCGCGCAGCTGTTGGGCGGCGGCGGAGCGCGCGATGAGTGCGGCGAGGAGTGTGGCGACGACGAGGGCGCGGCGCATCACCCAATATGTCGCGCCGGGCGGAGCGGGGGACCTGCTGGTCGTCGTCCTGCGCACGGCGAGAAAGCGGCGTGTGCCGTTCGGGGCGCGGAACGCAGCCGACCGCGGTCCGCAGGCTCATGAAACGACTGGAGAACGTGGCGCCCGTTCACCAAGGCTCAGGACGAGCGGGTGACGCCTCGCACGTAACCGATGTAGTCGACCGGCGCGGGCTCGTGCGCGTCGCGCCTGAGCAGCGCGTTGACCTTGCCGCGATGGTACTGTGCGTGCATGGCGACGTGCAGGAGGATGTCCTCCTCCGCAGTGTCGAACGGCTCGCCCTTGGTGTTGGTGTAGTGCACGACGCGTTCGAGCTGCGCATCGGTGCGCATGGCGAGCAACGCGCGGAACGATGCGTGGATGCGCTCGCGGTGGGTGGTGGCGTGACTGGCGTCGAGCGTGGGGAAGACGGCGAGCGTGGGCGCGCGGCCCTCGAGTCGTGCGAGCCAGGTCTCGTCGGCGCCGAGGATGTGCGTGTACTCGCGCCACGGTTGGTCGGGAGCGCCGGCGGCGAAGAGCGCGCGCTCGATGTCGGCGTCGGAGATCGCGGCGTGATCGAAGAGACGGCGCAGGTGTTCGGCGACTTTCATTCGATAGACCGCGGGAGAAGGCGTGTCCTGCGCTTCGCCCAGGACGCGCTAGGCGTGCTTGCGGGCGAGGAAGGAAGGCGCACCCATGGAGCGATCGACCGAGATCTCCCAACCGGAGTAGCTGGCCCGGAGTTCGTCGAGCAGCATGGCCGTCGAGCCGACCGCAATGGCTTGCACGAGATGCACGCCGCCGTCGCGCGTCGCTTCCTGCAGGAGCTCGAGGACGCGGGCGCGGTCGCCGGCGTCGAGGGTGGCGAGCGCCTCGTGCGTGAAGACCACGCCGGTGATCTGCTCCGACGGATTCCAGTCGGCGAGGCCACCGACGACGCCGATGACGCGCTCGGCGAGGCCTGCGGCGTGAGCGGCGGCCATGACGCGATCGACGACGTCCTCGTTGGCCTCGACGGCGGTGACGCGGCAGCCGTTGGCGGCGAGGAAGAGAGCCGACGTTTCATCGCGGACGCCGGCCACGATCACGCGGGCATCATCGGCGAGCGGGAGTGCGCGCACGAGCGGGGCGTCGGGGCCCATGCCCCAGTGCATCGGGTCGCGGAACTTGGCGATGACGCGAAGGCGGCGGCGCTTCCAGGTATCGTACGTGGGGAGGCGCAGGCGACGGCGAATGATGCGGTCGACTTCTTCGACGAGGAGCAGTTCGGTGAGGGCGAACTGCGGCGCGTTCTCGAGGGACGCGACGGCTTCATCGCCGATGGCGAGGATCGCGTTGCGCGGGACCGAGTCCTTGTAGCGCTCGATCTCGTTCTCGACGAAGAGCTCGTACTCGTACCGGAGTGAGCGCTGCGTGTGGAACCCCATTGGTCACCGGCCGTGTGGAGAACGAGAGGAAATGTACGACAACTCGCATCAGGCGCAAGAGACAAACGTCACAATGACAGCAAGATAGCACTAGGCAACAAACATCCGTATTTGTGTGGATTCTCGAATCCACAATGTGGACAACCCGACGTCCGCACTTCCGTTCCCGCCAGCGAACTCCAATGTTGCCACCGTCTTGCCGAGTCCAGCCAATTTCGGCGACTCCATCCTCGTCACGCGTTCCAAGGGATTTTCTCATGGCGCTCACGGCGCGTACGCTCGCTTTCGCTGTCGCGGTACTGACGTCCTTCGCGTCCCGGTTGTCCGCACAGGGCGCTGCACACCAGCACGAGCCAGCGAACGCGGCGGCGCGTCCCGTCAAGCTCGGCACCATCCGCTTTCCCACGTCGGCGAGCGGCGCAGCGCAGGCCGACTTCATCGAAGGCGTGCTCTACCTCCACTCCTTCGAGTACGAATCGGCGCGCGAGGCCTTTCGTCGCGCGCAGCAGACATCACCGCGCTTTGCGATGGCCTATTGGGGTGACGCAGAGACGTGGAATCATCCCGTCTGGAACCAGCGCAACGCCGACTCCGCACGCGCTGCGCTCGCGCGGTTGGCGCCCACGGCCGGCGCGCGCGCTGCGCTCGCGCCCACGCCGCGCGAACGGGCGTGGCTCGAATCGGTGGAGGTGCTCTACGCCGACGGTCCGAAGCCGGCGCGCGACTCGGCGTACCTGCGCCGGATGGAAGCACTCGTGGCCGCGTTCCCCGACGACGAATCACGCTGCTTCCTCGCCCTCGCCTGGCTCGGCCTCAACCAGGGCAACCGCCGGGTCAGCGACTACATGAAAGCGGGCGCGATTGCGCAGCAGGTGCTGGCGGCGAGTCCCGATCACCCCGCGGCGGCCCACTTCGTCATCCATGCCTTCGACGATCCCGAGCATGCGGTGCTGGGACTCGACGCCGCGCGCGCCTACTCGCGCATCGCGCCAGCCGCGGCGCACGCGCAGCACATGACGACGCACATCTTCCTCGCCCTCGGCATGTGGCCCGAGCACAATGCGCAGAACGAGATCGCTTTCGCGGCCACCGGGGGGCGTTCGGCGCACTACGGATCGTGGCTGGCCTACGGCTACCAGCAGCAGGGGCGCTTCCGCGAGGCGCGGGCGCTGATCGATTCCGCCACGGCGTCGAGGGGCCGGGCGAGCCCCAGCCTGTCGGGCCAACTGGCGGTGATGCGGGCGTGGTACGCCGTGGACCGCGACGACTGGGCGGCGGCGCGCGTGGTGTCGCTGAGCGATGGCACGCGCGCGGCCACGTTTGAGGATCAAGCCGAGGACGCGTGGTTGGTGGCGATGGGCGCCGCGCGCGGTGGCGATGACGCGCGGCTGCGCGAGGGCGCCATGCGTCTTCGTGAGGTCGAGGCCTCGATGCTGCGCGATGGACGTGCGGCGTCGGGCGAACGCCAACTCGTGAGCACGCTGCGGCTCATGGTGGACGGCGCCGACGCGGCGCGGCGCGGCGACAGCACGCGCGCGCTCACGCTCCTCGCGGCAGCGCAGGCGACGCAGGACTCCGCGCCCGTGGCCTTCGGTCCCCCGATGACGCCGATGCTCGTGGGGGAACAGCGGGCGGAGCTGTTGATGGCGCTCGGGCGTTCGGCCGATGCGTTGCCCGTGCTGCAGGGCGCGTTGCGCGCACAGCCAGGTCGATCGCGCGCGCTGATGTTGCTGGTGCGCGCGGCGTCATCGGCCGGTGATACGGTGGTGGCCGCGGCCGCGCGTGCGCAGCTCGCGAAGAATTGGGCAAAGGCGGACGATGGCGGCGCGGCGCTCAGGGCGCTGGCGACGCGCTAGGTCGAGTCGTGCCCGAGCTGCCCGAAGTCGAGCACGCCGTGCGCCGGCTGCGCGCGTGGATTGCCGGGCGCACCGTGGTGCGCGCCCAGGTGCATCACAAGGCGATCCGTCGCACGTTGACGCCGGCGCGGGTGCGCTCGCTCGCCGGACGCACGGTGCGCGACGTGACGCGCCGCGGCAAGCACCAGCTGCTGCACCTCGACGACGGCCGCATGCTGCACGTGCACTTCCGCATGACGGGCGACTGGGACGTGGTGGAAGCGGGCGCGCCGCCGCCCAAGCACGTGCGCCTGACGCTCGAGCTCGACGACGCGCGGCATGTGGTGCTCACCGACACGCGCGCCTTCGCCACGGCGGTGCTCATCCGGTCGATGGACGCGCTGGGGCCGCTCGGGCCGGAAGCCGATGATCCGGCGCTCTCGGGCGCGGCGTTCCACGCGATGCTCCGCGGCCGGAAGACGGCGATCAAGGTGGCGCTGCTCGACCAGCGGTTGCTCGCGGGCGTGGGCAACATCTACGCGAGCGAAGGGCTCTGGCACGCGAGGGTCAATCCGCGCGCGGTGGCGGGACGACTGACGCTCGCGCGCGCGACGCGCGTGCTCGAGGGCGTGCGGCATGCGCTCGGCCGCGGCATGCGGCGCGAGGGGCGCTACGCCGAGGGCGACAGTCACGAGTTTCTCGTCTACGACCGCGAGGGACTCGCCTGTCACCACGGGTGTGGTGGGCGGATCCGGCGCATCGTGCAGGGGCAGCGTAGCAGCTACTACTGTCCGCGCTGTCAGACGCGCTGAAAGTCCGCGCTGCCAAGCGCGCTGAGGCTTGCTCACTTTGTTCGATGCTTGCTCACGCGGCGCGGACAGGCCGTGGTGACGCCAGGGCTCAGCCGCCGGCGCAGGGCACGCGGCGCATCGGGTAGTCGATGCCGCGCAGTGTGCCGCCGCGCGTGCCCTCGATGCGGGCCTTGAGCGAGTCGCGCCCCGCGGCGCGATAGATGATGCGCTGGGGGAAGTCGTGGGCGAGGTTCTCGAACACGACGAGCGTATCGCTGAGGGTGATGCCGGCGAAGCTCGCCTCCGCCTGGCCCGACGGATGCGCGACGTAGCGAACCGTGCCACCGGGTGCGGTCTCGATGCGCAGCTGCTCGAACTCGCGGGTGGTGTCGCGCACGACGGTGCGGCTCATGCCCATCATGACGCCGCCGAGTGGCGCCATCCACTGTTCGTGCGCGATGCGGGCGCCGCTCCGCTGCTCCCAGCAACCGCCCATGAAGGCGAGCTGTTGAATCGACGCGGCGCTCGGGGCGTGGGCGGCGCCCAGCGTGAGGGATAGAATTGCGAGGGCGGTCGTGAGGCGAAACACGAGGTGTCTCCTGGGTGGTCGGTGCGGCGTGAACGGCGCGTGGATGAATGATGCACCGCACGAAGCTTCCAGGATTGGACGAATGCGACGGATTGCCAGAGGAGGCGCATGGAGTACGAGGAAATTGAGCCGCCAGCCGCGCTCGCGGACATCGTGCGCTGCTTCTGGGTGATGCGCGCGCCACCGACTGCGCTCAAGGACGCGGCGCCGGCCATTCCCGATGGATCGCCGGAGGTGATCCTCTCGCTGGGCGCGCCGACGCGCGCCCGCATGC
>JANYHJ010000078.1 GCA_025359135.1 Gemmatimonadota bacterium
CGCACGCTGCTCGACTCGGCTGGTTGTGCGAACGCGGCACGATGCTGTTCGAGGGGCGCACGCTGTGCGACGGGATCGCGGAGCCGGGCAAGTGCACCGCGTGCGTGCTCGCGGATCGCGGCGCGGTGGCGTCGTTGGCTGGCGCGGTGTCGGCGCTGCCGCGTGCGGCGAGCGCGGCGGCGTTGGCCGTGTTGCCCGGGCGGACGGCCACCCTCGCTGGCATGCCGTCGTTGATTGCAGACAATCTCGATCGGCAGCGCGCGCTGTTCGATATCGTCGAGGGATTTGTCGTGCTCACGGAATGGGCGCGACGCGCGGTGGTGGCGAACGGTGCGCCGGCATCCAAGGTGTACCTCAACCGACTCGGGTGTGTGGTGCCTGCGGGTGGAATGAAGCCAAGTGCGTCGGTTGCGCCGACCACGAGTCCCGTTGCGATCGGATACGTGGGACGCCTCGATGCGGTGAAGGGCGTGGACGTGCTGGCGCGCGCGGTGCGGCTGGTGCCACCCGAGGTGCCGCTCCGCGTGGTGGTGCGCGGTCCCACCGATTCCGCGGATGAACGCGCCGTGCTCGCGTCTGTTCGCGAGACACTCGGCGATGATCCGCGCGTGACCATCGGCGGTGGCGTGTCGCGCGACGAGATGGGCGACGTGCTGCGTGCGCTCGACGTGTTGGTGTGTCCGTCGCGGACGCTCGAGGGCGGTCCGACGATCGCGATCGAGGCGATGGCGGTGGGCACGCCGGTGGTGGGCTCCGCGCTTGGTGGATTGGCGGAGCTGGTGCGCGATGGCGTGTGGGGACGGCTCGTGCCGCCGGAGGACGCGGGCGCGCTGGCGGATGTGATGATGGAGATCGCGCGTGACCCGAAACGCACCGTCGATGCGTGGCGCTCGGCGTTGCCGGTCATGCGCACGATGGATGACGTGGCGCGCGATCAGGAGGCGATGTATGCGCGCTGATTCCGGCGAGCCGCTTGCACGCGCTGGTACCGACGACGGTGTCCGTGACCGTCGCGATCCCAGTCGCGACGACACCATGTCCGCCGTCGGCGTTGCCAACGTGGCGACGTTTGCGAGCGCGTGGAGCCTCGAGCAGTACGCCGGCACGCCGGGCTTCTTTCCGCACGAGGAGGCGCTCGTGCGGCGCTACTTCCCGCCCCCGCCGGCGCGCGTGCTCGACCTGGGCTGCGGCGCGGGGCGCACGTCGATTCCGCTTCGCGCGATGGGCTACGACGTGATCGCCTTCGATCCGAGCGCCGCACTCATCGGTGCAGCGCAGCGGCGCGCGCCGGAACTGCCGTGGCTACGCATGGACGCGGCCGCCCTCGCCTTCGGCGACGAGACGTTCGACGCGGCGCTATTCAGCTACAACGGACTCGACTGCATCTTTCCGCTTGCTGCGCGGGAACGCGCGCTCGCCGAGGTGCGTCGCGTGCTCAAACCGGACGCGCCGTTTGTCTTCAGCGCCAACAGCCTCGTGGGACGCTTCTTCAGCGGCGGCTTCTTCTACCTGCGCGGACACTGGCACACGCTGCGCTTCCTCATGGACCAGGTCGGGAATGCGCACTTGGGTGACCACTACTTCCGCTTCCGCGATGGCTCGGGGATGATGCTGCTGCACTTCGGGTCACCGGAGATCACGCGAGCGCAGCTCACGCGCGCAGGGTTCACGGACATCGAGGTGCGCTCACCCACGGGCCAGACCGATCCGCGTCAGCTCTACTGGCACGTGCCGCACGCGCAGTACGTCGCCCGTCGGCCCCACGTGAGCGCACCATGAGGCAGGCGGTGACGGCGGCGGTCAAGCGCGCGCTCAACCTCACGGGGCACTACGCGCGCGCGTTGGCGGAGCGCCGCTTCCCCGGCATCGCGGTGCTCGCGTACCACGGCGTGCTGGCCGACGGCACCCAACGCGCGGGCGTGCCGTTTGCGCAACTGCACGTGAGCGCTGAGCAGTTGGAGGATCACTGTGCGCTGCTCGCGGCGCATTGCGACCTTCTCTCGCTGGCGCAAGCCGATGCGATCTGGCGCGGTGAGGCCGAAGCGCCGGCGCGCGGCGTGCTGGTGACCTTCGATGATGGCCATGGCGCGCTCGTCGACCTCGCGTTGCCGATCTTGCGCAGACACGCCGTACCCGCGGTGCTGTTCGCCTGCACCGATCCGATCGTGCGACAGGTGCACTTCTGGTTCGACGCCGTGGCGCGCGCGCGTGGCGAGGCGGCCGTCGAGTCCGCCAAGGCGATGGCGTGGAACGAGTGGCATGCGCTCGCGGCTTCGTGCGAAACGCGGGTAGCCGACGGAGACCTGCTGGCGCCGCTGACCGCAGCGCAACTCGTCGCGCTCACGGCTGATCCGCTCATCACGATTGGCGCGCACACGGCGTCGCATCCGATCCTCTCGCGGGCGCCACGCGACGTGCAGCGCGCGGAGATCACGCAGTCGATCGCGGCCATCGCGCAGGTCACGGGGCGCACCCCCACGGCATTCGCGTATCCGAACGGTCGGCCTGGCATCGACTACGACATGACGACGCTCGCGCTGCTGCGCGAGGCCGGCATCACGACGGCGTTCACGACGGCCGAGGGATTCGCGGCGCGCAGCGGGCCACTCGAACGTTCGCGCTTCACGATGCTCGCTTCGATCAGCGTGTCGGAGTTGGCCCACCGACTGGCGCACGCGTGGACCTGACGCCGCCCTGCCCCGTCTGCGGCGGCCGTGCCGCCGGGTGGTTCGCGACCGCACGCGGCGCGGGGCCACACCTGCACACGCGGCAGGCGCGGTGCGCATCGTGCGGCCTCGTGGCGGCGTTGCCGCAGGCGTCGGGCGATGCGATGGCCGCGTATTATGCTGGTCCGTACTACGAATCGCGCTGGACCGATGCGGACGGGATCTTCGCGCACAACCGCACGAGCTACGGGTCGACGCTGTGGCCGATGTTCGTTGAGGGCTGGCGCGCGGCGCCGCCGCCGTCAGGAGGATCGGTGTTCGAGGTCGGCTGCGGCTACGGCGCGCTGCTCGCCGTCTTCCGCGACCGGGGCTTCACGGTGCGCGGTGTCGAGAGCGGTCCGCGCGCGGCGGAGTTCTGCCGCTCGAAGGGGCTCGATGTGCAGGTCGGGCTCATGGGCGATGCGAGCGAGGATGGGCGACACGACGTGGCCATCGCAGCGTACGTGCTCGAGCATGTGCCGGACCCGGCGTCGTTCCTGCGCGAACTCGCGGCGCTCGCGCGTCCCGGTGGCGCAGTGGTGGTCGTGACGGACGCGATTTGGACCACGCAGTACACGCTCGAGCGCGCGCGCGCCGTGCTTGGCCGCACAACCGCACCCTACCGCAGTTCCACCGACCACACGTATGTGTTCGCCCCGCGCCACCTGCGCGCGCTCTTCGCGCAGGCCAGCTGCGATGCCGTGCACGTGCGCGCCTTCAGCGATCCACCCCCGCGCGAGTCGTTGCACTGGCGCGCCTACAAGGGCGCCTGTCGCACGTCGGACCGGCTGCTCGGGCTGGGCGAGTATCTCGTCGCGGTCGGACGGAGGCGCGCCTAGTGGCACGAGTCGCGATCGTCACCACGGGGCACCTCACGACGAGCCCGCGCGTCGTGCGCGAGGCCGAAGCGCTCGCAGCCGCCGGACATGACGTGGTGGTCACGGGCGTGTGGCTCGACGCGCAGCAGGCGGAGTGGGACGTGGCGCTCGCCGCGACGAAACGGTGGCGCTTCGTGCCGGCCGCCGACCTTCGTGGAACGACGCGACGCTCGAAGACGGCGCGACTCGCCGCGCGTGCGCGCACGCGCGTGGCGCGCGCGCGCATGTCACTGGGGCTGGGCGCCGATCGCCACGCGCTGGGTTACGCCGTCGATGCATTGGAGGCGGCGCTCCGTCGCGAGGCGCCCGCCTTGCACGTGCTGCACCTGGAGCCGGCACTCGCGATCGGCGAGCGGTTGATCGCGCATGGTGCGCGCGTCATGGTGGACATCGAGGACTGGTATTCGCGCATCACGCCCGAGGGCGCGATGCCGGATGCGCTGAGGCGCGAAGTGGACCGGCTCGAACGCGTGGTGTTCCGCGGCGCACGCGGTGCAACGACGACGTCGCACGCGATGGCGGAGGCGCTCGCCCGGCACACCGGCATGACGCCGGCCGCGGTGGTCTACAACGGCGTCCGGGCGCCGGACGCGCCGCGGTCGACCATGCCCGCCGATGGCCCGCTCCGGCTGGTCTGGTTCTCGCAGACGGTGGCGCCTGGACGCGGACTCGAGCTGATCGCGGCCGCGCTGACGTCGCTCGATGCGCGCGATGCGCGCGATGCGGCGTGGACGCTCACCGTGATCGGTGCGGCCGACGATGCGCGCCGCGACTGGATGCGCGCGCTGCTCCCGGCGTGCGCGGCCTCGCAGCTCACCTTCGTGCCCAAGGTGTCGCCCGACGAGCTGGGCCCACTCGTGGCCGCGCATCACGTGGGGCTCGCGCTCGAGACAGGCGCGACGAGCAACCTCGAGCTCACGGTGAGCAACAAGCTCTGTCACTACCTGCAGTGCGGGCTTGTGGTCGCGGCCACCGACACGGCCGGCCAGCGTGAAGTCATGGCGCAGGTGCCGCACGCGGGGGTCGTGGTCGGCCGCAACGATGCGCCCGCGCTCGCGGCAGCGATCACTCGTTGGATGAACGATCGGACCGCGCTGCTCGCCGGCATCGACGCGCGGCGTGCGGCCGCGCACGCGTCGCTCTCCGCCGACGCGCAGGCCGCGCGCATCGTCGCCACGGCGGCGCGTGCGCTGGGGGACGGATGACATTGCGCATCGTTGTTGCCGCTACGCTCGCGCTGGGGGACGGATGACGCTGCGCATCGTCGTCACCGCCGATCCGTACATCCCCGTGCCGCCGCTCACGTACGGCGGTGCGGAGCGCGTCATCGACTTCCTCGTGCGCGGCCTGCTCAAGCGCGGACACGAGGTCACGCTCGTGGCGCATCCCGAGAGCCGCACCGGCGCCGCACTCGTGCCCTACGGCAGCGGCACGCACTGGACCGCCCTCGAGCGCGCCACCGAACTCTGGCAAGTCAGCTCGGCGCTCTGGGCGCGGCGCAACACCACCGATGTCGTGCACAGCTTCGGACGCCTCGCCGCGCTCCTGCCGATCCTTCCGCTCGCGCGCATCGGCAAGCTGCAGATGTACGGACGCGACGGCATTCCGTGGAACAGCGTCGGCACCGCGCTCGCGCTCGCGGGCACGTCGATGCGCTTCACCGGGTGCGGCACCCACATGTGGGACCATGCCGGCAACGCGCATCGTGACCGCTGGACCACGGTGTTCAACGGCGTCGAGCTCCCTCGCTATCCGTACGTGGCCCGCGTGGCCGACGACGCGCCGCTCGTCTTCCTCGGGCGTCTTGACCGGATCAAGGGCGCGCACCACGCCATTGCCGTCGCCCGCGCAAGCGAGCGCAGGCTGATCCTCGCGGGACCGCGCGCCGACAGCGGACACGAGCGCGAGTACTTCGACCGAGAGATTCTTCCGCATGTGGACGGCGATCGCATCCAATGGATAGGTTCCGTCGACGACACGGCCAAGGCCACGTTGCTCGGTGGCGCGGCGGCCCTGCTCATGCTCATCGACTGGGACGAGCCGTTTGGCATCGTGATGGCTGAGACGCTCGCGTGCGGCACACCAGTGATCGGCTTTGCGCGCGGCAGCGTGCCGGAGATCGTGCGCGATGGCGTCAACGGGTTCGTCTGCCGCACGGAAGCCGAGGCCACCGCGGCGGTCGCTCGCCTGCACACGCTCGACCGCGCCGCCGCGCGCGCCGACTGCGAGCAGCGCTTCGACGCCGACCGTATCGTAAGTGCGTACGAAGCGCTCTATCACGAGGTGGCGCACCGATGACCCGTCGCGTCCTCATGGTCAGCCCGCACTTCCCGCCCGATTCGAGCGCCGCCACGCATCGCGTCCGCCTGTTGCTGCCGCACCTGCCGGCGCTGGGCTGGGAGCCGACGGTCCTCACCGTCACGCCTGACTCGCACGTGGGCGTGCTCGAGCCCGCACTCGAGGCGCTCGTACCGCGCGGCGTGCGCGTCGAGCGCGTGCGCGCACTCCCGGTGGAGCTGACGCGCGCGGCCGGCATCGGCGATCTCGGCCTGCGCAGTTGGTACGCCCTGCGCAGCCGCGCACACGCCCTCCTCACGGCCGAACGGTTCGACGCGCTCTTCTGGACCGTCTATCCGACCTGGCCAGCGCGGAGCGGCCCATCACTCGCGCACCGCGCGGGCGCGGCCTTCGTCCTCGACCTGCAGGATCCGTGGGTGGGCGCGTGGGGCGACACGGTGGGACCGCGCGGCGGGCGCCCCGATATCCGCAGCCGCATGAGTCGCGCGCTGAGCGTGGGTGCTGAGCGGGACACCGTAGTCGGCGCCGACGGGGTGACTGCGGTGTCGGCCGGCACGATCGACGCACTCGCCGCGCGCGTACCCGAGGTGCGCACCACACCCACCGCAGAAGTTCCGCTCGTCGCGCTCGCAGCCGACGTGACGTGGGCGCGCGACGCGGCGCCCCTACCACCGTCGCTCCAGTTCACGAGCGACCACGTGCACGTGCTCTGGGTGGGTACGCTCTTGCCCGCGGGCACGCTCGTGCTGCGCGCCATCTTCGACGCGCTCGCCGAGGCCGCGCGCCGCGATGCGCGCGTGCGCGAACGGGTGCGCGTGCACTTCGTGGGCACGAGCAACGAGTCGCGCACGAACGCGCCTAGTCGTGCCCTGCCCCTCGCGCACGACGCCGGGATTGGCGCGCTCGTGACCGAGCACGCGCCGCGCGTGGGCTACCGCGAAGCGCTGCAACTGCTCGCGTCGGCCGACGCCGTGCTGTTGGGCGGAAGTACCGAGGCGCACTACACGCCGAGCCGGCTGTATCCCGCGCTGCTGGGCGGTGCACCGATGCTCGCGGTGTATCGCGAAGGCAGCCATCCCGTGTCCGTGCTGCGTGCGTTGCCGGCCGAGCCGCCGGTGTTCACGGTGGCGTTCGGCGCCGGCGGACCGGACTACACGACGCGTGAGGCGCTCGTGTCCGCGTGGCGAGCGTTCGCCGCGCTGCCCGTGGGTTCTGGCGGCTCGCGTGCGCTGCAACCCGTGAACGACGCTCGCACGGCGCCGCTTGCCGCGTCCGCCGCCGCCGCCCTGGTGCGCGTGCTCGACGCCGCCGTCGCGAGGCGCGCGCGATGAGCAACCCCGTGCACTTGCGTCCGCGATCGCCGGAGTCGCGTGCCGCCTGGCGCTGGCACGAGTTCCGCCTGCCGTTCGTGCCCGGCCGCGTGAGCGCGGCCATCGGCCGCTTCGTGCTCACGCGTGCCGCCCCGACGGTCATCGTCGACCTGCCATTCGGCTACGCGATGTACTGCGACCTGGCCGAGTACGTGCAGTGCACGATCGCGCTCAATGGCGAGTGGGAGGGCGAGATCTTCGACGCCTGTGCGCCGCTGGTGCGCGCGGGCGAGGTGGTGCTCGACGTGGGCGCACATGTGGGCTACGCGTCGCTGCGCCTCGCGCACATGACGGGCAAGTCAGGCCGCGTCGTGGCGTTCGAGCCGTTGCCCGCACACCGCACGGCGGTGGCAGCGCAGTTCGAGCTCAACGGCATCGGCGCGCAGCTCACGCTCGTCAACGCCGCCGCGAGCGACCGCGCAGGCTCGGCGTGGTTCTCCGTTCCCGGCGGCGGCAACGCGGGCGTTGGCGCACTCGCCACCACCAAGCTCGGCACGCTCACCGTCCCGACGATTCGCCTCGACGATTGGCTCAACGAGGCGGGCATCACGAGCGTCGCGCTCTGCAAGATGGACATCGAGGGGGCCGAAGCACTCGCGCTCGCCGGCCTCTCGCGCTCACTCACGGACGGTCGTGTTCGCGCACTCCTCCTCGAAATCCATCCCGATGAGCTACCGCGCTTCGGCAGCTCGGTGGACGCGGTGCTGGCGCAGCTCACGTCGCACGGCTACCGGCTCCGCTACTGGGAGCAACCGGGCGAGTTCCGCGATGGGCCGCGCTCCGCCGACTCGACGTACCTGCTCGCGCTCGCGCCGGGACGCGCGTGGCCGACGACGGACACCGCATGAGCCGCGACCTCGTGGAGCTGCCGGCCGTGCGCGTGACCGCCGTCATGACGCACCCCGTGCAGTACTTCTCGCCCTGGTTCCGGTGGATCACGGAGCACGAGCGCCGCATCGAGCTCACGGTGCTCTATGCCACCACGCCCACGCCCGAGCGCCAGGGCATCGGCTTCGACCGCCCCGTGACGTGGGACGTGCCGCTCACCAACGGCCATGCCAACCGCGTGCTGCATCCGGCGAGCGACATGAACGTGAGCTACGAGTCGTTCACCGGCGTCGACGCGCCGGATTTGGGCGCGGCCATCGACGACACCACGCCCGACGCCGTGCTCCTCATGGGCTGGCACGCCAAGGTCCAGCTGCGCGCGATGGCGCACTGTCGCCGTCGCGGCATTCCGCTCGTCTATCGCGGCGACACCAACCTGCAGGCCGCGCCCACGGGCCTCAGGCGCCTTCTATGGAAGCAGCGCACGACGGTGTTGCTCCGCCAGTTCGGCGCGGCGCTCTCGGTGGGGCACCGCGCGCGCTTGTACCTGTTGACATGCGGCGTCGACCCCACACGCATCTTCGCGTCGCCGCACTGCGTCGACAACGACTTCTTCCGCGCACAGGCCGAACCGTGGGCGGGCGACGAAGGACGGCGGCGCGCACGCGCGAGCTTCGGCATCCCTAACGACGCGCGCACGCTCGTCTTCGCCGGCAAGCTCGAGGGCCGCAAGCAGCCGTCGGCGTTGCTGCACGCGGCCGCGCGCCTCGGCGACGGCACCCACGTGCTCTTTGCCGGCGATGGACCCGAGCGCGAAGCGCTGCGCGCCGAAGCCGCCCAGCTCGGCGTCAACGCCACCTTCGCCGGTTTCCTGACGCAGCGCGAGCTGCCGCGCGCGTACCGAGCGGGCGAGTGCCTCGTGCTGCCCAGCACGACCGAGACGTGGGGGCTCGTCGTCAACGAAGCGCTCGCGTCGGGTACCCCCGTCGTGGTGAGCGAAGCGTGCGGATGCGCCGACGACCTCGTGCGCCAACCCACCGGCGGTGGCGTGCGCTTCCAGTCGGGTGACATTGCCGGACTCGCCGATGCCGTGCGCAAGCTGCGTGCACGGGTCGAGGGGGGTGAGGACATCGACGCGACATGCCGCTGGACGGTGAGCCGGAGCATCTTCTCGATGGCCACCGAGGGGCTGGTTGGAGCCGCGCAGGCCGTGGCGCGCGACGGCTGGCGTCGCCGCATTCCCGGTCGACCGGCGCCGATCCGCATCATCGCGCCGTGTGGCGGCATGGTGATCCCGGGTGGCATGGAGCGCGCCACCTTCGAGGTCCTGCGCGTCGCTCGCCTCACGGGCGCGCACGTACACGTCATCACCAACTCGTGGGCCGAGGGCGACGGTCCGCGCGGCCGGCACCCGATCGCGGCACTCGCCGAGGACATCGGCGCGACGTGGAACACCGGCTACTACTGGTATCGCCTGACGCGCCACACGAAGAGCCCGAAGGAGCTCCTCCTCATGGCGCAGGACGTGCTGCGTACGAGCTATGGCCTGCTGCGCGATGCGTGGCATCTCCACCCCACGCACTCGGTGAGCCCCGAGCATACGTCGCTCATCCGCAACGCGCCGGCGCTCGTGCTTCTGCGCCTCATCGGTGTGCGCACCATCCTGCGCATGGGCAACGCGCCCGCGGCGGGCGGCTTCTACGAGAAGCTCTGGCGCTGGGTGATCAATCCGCCGGTGCACTGGTTCATCGGCAACTCACATTACGTGATAAGAGAGTTGCTCGCGCGCGGTGTGCCCGCCTCGAAGGCGCGCTACATCCCGAACCACCTTTACCGCAGCGACGCGCCCGACTTCACCCTCCCGCGCGACCCGTACAAGGTGCTCTTCGTCGGGCAGATCATCCGCGAGAAGGGGGTGCACCTGCTGCTCGACGCGATCGCGTTGCTTCGAGCGCGCGGGCTGCCGGTGACGTGCGACTTCGTCGGCGACCTGGGCGCGTGGGAGATGGTCGAGGGTTACATCGCGTCGATCCGTGCGCGCGCGGCCCTGCCGGATCTCGCGCCCCACGTGCGCCTGCTCGGCAAGCGCGACGACATCCTCCGCCTCATGTCCGCGTCGGCCGTCCAAGCGGCGCCTTCGCTCCCCGAGATGTACGAGGGCATGCCCGGCGTGGTGATCGAGGCCAAGGCGGCGCGGCTCCCCACCGTGGCCTTCGATGTCGGTCCGTTTCCTGAGATGATCGCGCACAAGGTCGACGGCTGGATCGCGCACGACCTGTCCGCCGACGCGCTCGCGGATGGCCTCGCCTGGTTTCTCGCCGATGCTGCACGCCGCGATGCCGCCGGACTCGCGGCCGAACAGTCGGGACAACAGTACAGCAAGGCGAAGTTCGAGTCGCGCGTGCTGCAGGTGCTCGGCGTCATTCCCATGACCGACGAGGTGCGCGATGTCGCGTGAGGTGGCCGACATCGCGCGTGCGTACGACGCGTACCACGACCAGTGGGAAGGCCCGCCGGCCGCCGACGACCCGTGGCACCTGTGGGTGCAGCGCGCGCTCGATCCGGCGCGCGACCTGCATGGCAAGCGCGTGCTCGAAGCCGGGTGCGGACGTGGTGCGCTCACGCACTGGCTCGCGTCGCATGCGCAGGATGCGGTCGTCATCGGCAGCGACGTCTCGACGTCGGCGCTCAAGCGCGCACAGGCGAGCGCCGCGACGCCTGACATCCAGCCCGCAGGATGGTCTGCATCCGATCTCGCGCAGCTGCCCTTCGCCGACCACAGCTTCGACACGGTGATCTGCTGCGAGACGATCGAGCACGTGCTCGACTCGGCTGCGGCCATCCGCGAACTCGCGCGGGTGCTGAGGCCAGGTGGACATCTCTTCCTGACGGCGCCGTCGTATCTCAACTGCACGGGGCTCTACCGCGGCTACCTGCGCCTCACCGGACGTCGCTACGACGAAGGGGGCCAACCCGTGGCGCACTTCACGATGCTGCCGCAGACGGTAGACTGGGTGCGCGCGGCCGGACTCGTCGTGGAGCGCACGGACGGCGTCGGTCACTACCTGCCCTTTCCGGGACGCGCTCCGATCCGCTTCGACGCACTCGACGCGTACATGCTGCGGCCGATGCTCAAATGGGTCGCGCTCCATTCCGCAGTGATTGCACGCAAACCTGACGCGCGAACCACACCGTGACCGCCTTCTTCGCCTGGTTGCCAAACACCGAACGCGCCGATGCACCGACCATCGCCACCGCGATGGGCTCCGCGCTGCGTGTGCATGCCGGCCAAGGGGCGGCCTGGTGGCAGGACGGACCGCTCGTGCTCGGCGTGCTCGAGCTCGGCTCGGACCATGACGTAGCGTCGCAGTACGCGCCCGTCGTGAGCGCCGACGGCACGCGCCTCACCTGGCTCGTGGGCGAAGTCTACGAAGCTGCCGGATGGGAGGGCGTCTCGGCGACGCTCTCGCGCACCGCGCTCTTCCGGAAGCGCGTGGCGGAGGCGTTCGACGACGATCCCGACCGCACGCTGCGGCGACTCGACGGCGAGTTCGTACTGCTCCAGTGGGATCGCCGCACGCGCGCGCTCACCGTGGCCACCGACCGGTTCGGTTCTCTGCCCGTGTTCACCGCCACGTTCGACGGTGCGCTCGCCGTGGCATCGGGAGTGCGCGGCGTGCTCGCCGCGAGCCCGCGTGCACCAGAGCCCGACCTCGATGCGCTCCGCGAAGCGGTCAGCTACGGCGGTTTCCGCATGGGCGCGCGCACCAACGTGCGTGGTGTCGAGCTGATGCACGCGGCATCATGCCTCTGCCTGACAGCGGGCGACGGCATGGACGCGTCGCGCTGGTGGCACTGGAAGAGTTTGCCCGAGATCAAGACGCGGAAGCTCGAGGCCACGATCGAGGAGCTGCATCTGCGCTGGCAGCAGGCGGTGCAGGTGCGCCTGGACGGCGTCGCGAAGCCGGGCCAGACGCTCTCGGGCGGCCTCGACAGTCGCGCGATCCTCGCCGAAGTGTCGCGCGGTGGCGCGAAGGTGAACGCGCTCACGTACGGCGTGCCCGGCTGCGACGACGCGCGCTACGGCGAGATGGCCGCACGCGCGGCGCACGCCAACTGGACCTTCCTTTCACTCTACCACGGCGGCAACCCTGCCTGGCTCGACGCGCGCCTCGCCCACGTGCAGCACACCGATGGCTTGATCGAACTCGGGGACCTCATGCACACCGAAGCGCTGCCGTGGGTCACGTCGCACGCCGACGCGCTCATGAGCGGCTACATCGGCGATGCCGTCGTCGGTCCGACGTTCAACCACATCAAGACGCCGGATGACGTGCTCGCGGCCCTGCCTTACTATGGCGATGTGCTCGGCGAACCCCACGACGTGGCGCGCGAGCGTGCCGCGCACATGATCGCCGCACTCGACGGCGCGCCGCCGCGCTTCGCCCTCTTCGACGACAAGCTGCCCCAGAGCACCAACTTCTGTCACGGCGCGCTCTGGCGTCCGTGGGTGCGGCTCCGGCGTCCGTTCCTCTCGCATGCCCTCTTCGACTACGCGCAGGGAATCGAAGCGGTCTGGCGTGGACGACGCGACCTGCAGGCGCATTGGCTGCGCGGCCGCTATCCCGCCCTCTTCGCGACGATCCCCAACCAGAAGACCGGCGTGCCCGTGGGCGCGACGCCGTGGCAACTCCGGGTCGCGGGTGCACGGCGCAAGGCGGCGCGCGTGGCGCAACGCGCCGCGTCAGCCCTGGGCGTCTCGCTTCCGACGCACGCGCGCAACTTCACGGACGACGCCCGCATGTGGCGCGCGAGCGGCGTGCGCGAGGCCATCGGCGCCATCCTCCGCGCACCCGACGCGCTGCATCATGGCGCGTTCGCACCGGGCGCGGTCGTTGGCGTCCTCGACAACTGGGAGCGCGAGGCCGCAGCACCGGCGCAAGTGATCGGCGCGTTGGTGGTGTTCGAGCACTACCACAAGGGACTTGGCGCGCATCTGGCCGCTGCACGTGACGCCGCGCGCACGCCGTGGCCGCGCCGAGTGGTGCCCACGTGAACGCGTCCTCCTCGAGCAGCGCCGGCACGCGCCTGCACACCGTCGACGCGCTGCGCGGCCTCGCCGCGCTCGCCGTCGCCTTCTTCCACACCACGAGCGGCAACCCGTCGCTCATGACCGGCGAGCCGCTGCAGCAGGTCGGACAATGGGGATGGCTCGGTGTCGACGTCTTCTTCGTGATCTCGGGCTTCGTGATCCCGTTCGCGCTGGAACGCGGCGGCTATCACTGGCGCGACGCGGGCCGCTTCATCACCAAGCGCGTGGTACGCATCGACCCGCCCTACTTCGCGACCATCGTCCTCGCGATCGCGCTCGGCTGGCTCTCGGCGCAGATGCCCTCGTTCCGCGGCAAGCCCTTCGCGGTGGATGCGGGCACGCTCGCGCTGCACGTGGGCTATCTCGTGGACATCGCCGGTCGCGCGTGGTCCGTGCCCGCTTTCTGGACGCTCGCGCTCGAGTTCCAGTTCTACCTCGCGATGGCGCTGCTCTTCCCGTTGGTACGTCACGAACGGGGCTGGGTGCGCGCCCTCACCATCGGCGCCTTCGCGCTCGGCACGCTGGCGTTGCGCGAGCGGCCATACCTGCCTACGTGGGGCGGCTGGTTCGCGCTCGGCATGCTCGCGCACACGTACCGGGCGGGTCGCCTCGCGCGCGCGCCATTCGTGGCGGGCGTGCTGGCCTGCGGAATGATCATCGGCGTGGCCGCGACCCCTGCGCAGGCCGTGGTGGCCGCGTGCACCGCGCTGGTCATCGCCTTCGTGGCGCTCGAGCGGCCAAGGCTCGCGTTGCTTGGCACTCTTTCGTATTCGCTCTACCTCGTGCACGAGCCGATCGGCGGACGCGTCGTGAACTTCGCGGTGCATTTCGCGAACCGTTCGGCGTGGACGAATGCAGGCGTGGTGCTCGTGAGTCTCGCCGTGTCGCTCGTGTCGGCGTGGGTGATGTACCGGCTGGTCGAGGGGCCGTCGCAGCGGCTCTCCTCGCGCATTCGCTATGCGCCTGATCGCGCCACCGCGCCCACGGTGAGCGCGTCATGAGCGAGCCCGTGCGCGGCCCGTCACTCACGCCACGCTCCGCGCGTCGCGCCGTCGTCTCGCGCGGCGTGACGTGGAACCTGATCAGCGAAGTGGCGCAGATCGTCTTCAACTTCGCGGCGATGCTGCTGCTCGTGCGCATCATCCCGCCGGCGGAGTACGGCAAGGCGACGGCGGCCACGAGCGTGCTCGTCCTGCTCACCGCCTTCAGCGCGGCGGGACTCCTCAGTCATGTGCTGCAGCTCCACGACGGCGAGGATCCCGACTGGACGCTGCACTGGCATGCGGCGCTCGTGATCCAGGGTTCGCTCTTCCTCGTCGCGAATCTGATTGCGGGCGTCTATTGGCTGCTGCCCGCCTATCGCCCCGCGGCCCCCCTGCTCCACATCGGGTCGATTGGCTGCCTGCTCAACCTGCCGCACCTCTTCGCGTACCAGCTGCTGCAGCGTGAACTCGACTTCCGCACGTCGCGCCTGGGGCTCGTGCTCTGCAGCCTCGCGAACACCACCACCACCGTCGCGCTCGGGCTCGCGGGCTTCGGTGCCTACGCCATCGTCATCGGTGCGCAGGTGGCCGGACTGCTGCCGCTCACCATCTGGCTCTTCGCCATCCGGCGCTGGCGGCCCGATGGCGCCTGGTTCGTCTGGCCCGAGTGGACGCGACACGCCGAATCGCTGCGGTTCGGCGGCCAGCAGATGAGCCTCGCCTTCCTCGCCACCGCGCGCGGTTCCCTCGAGGCCGCCGTGCTGCCCGGCACGATCGGCTTCGGCGCCATTGGCCTGCTCGGGCGCGCCGTCGGGTTGCAGGCTCAGACCGCGGGACGCGCGGGCAACATCCTCCGCGACACCGTCTATCCGCTGCTGCCGCGCAGTGCCGGTGATCCGCCGACCTTTGCGCGCCACACCACGCTCTTCGCGCAGGCCACACTGCTCGCGGCCGCACCCGCCGCGATTCTCGTCGGCATGCTCGGGCCGCACCTCTCGCGTGTGCTCTACGGCGCCAAGTGGATCGCCGCCGATCCGCTCATCTGGCCGGCGGCACTCGCGGGACTCGGCCTCGCCACTTTCCAAGGCGGCATGCTGGTCGTGCAGGCGGCCTCGCGGCTTCGCGCCACGTTGCTCATCGCGGCTGCGGAGGCGGCGCTCGCTGCGCCGATCGTCCTGTTGACGCTCGGCGGCGCCACGCTCGAGCGCTACGCCTGGCTCGTGGCGTTCGCGGAACTCGCGGCCGGCCTCATCGCGCTGCTGGCGGCCTCGCGTCACCTGACGCGCGATTGGGCATGGTCCGTGCTCGCCCCCGGCGGCGTGGCCGCGGCCGCGGGCGCGTCGGCCATCTTCGCGCTGCGCACGCCGCTCGGCGCGATGCGACCGGGGGCCCAGCTGGCCATCATGTTGATCGCCTTCCTCGCCGCCGCACTGGTCGGCCTGCGCGTGGGCTTTCCATCCGTCCTGCTCGGCACCCTTGGCCGGCTCCGCGGCGGCCAGACGTTGCTCGGTTGGCTCGGACTGCGTCAATCGCGAATATGACTGCCGCTGCGCAACCCATCGCTCCGACCAGGAGCAGCCGCATCCCGCCGGGCGCCATCGCCTTCGTGGTGCTGCTCGGGTCATGGGCGTACACGAGCGACTGGCTCGTGGCGTTCGCGCTCGGCACGCTGATGCTCGGCTGGCGCCTGCTGCGCGAGGGGCCGGGTACGCCGGTGCTCGCGGTCGCGTGGACGTATCAGTGGGCGCAGGTCTCGGCGGGACTCGTCTACATGGCGTTCACCGGCGACACGCTCGACACGGCCGTCGACGCCGACTGGCGCCCGATGGTCGAGATCGGGCTCGTCGCAATCCTCGCGCTCGCGCTCGGCATGCGCTTCGGCATGCGCGGGGTGCGGCCAATGGCGGGCGCAGTGGAGTCGGCGCTCTCGTGGCGGCAGCTCATCATGGTGTACGCACTGGCGACGATCGTGGCGGCCGTGTTCCTCGAGCTCACGGTGAGCTTCGCCGCGTTCGCGGGACTCTACCAGGGCGCCGTCTTCCTCGCGTTCGGGCGACTCGCGGTGCTCTACCTGCTCTTCCGCCGCCTGCTCCGCCCGAAGCTCCGGCCCGGTTGGTTCGCGCTCGTCCTCGCCTTCGAGGTCTCGCTCGGGCTTGCATCGTACTTCGCGAGCTTCCGTGAAGTCATCATCATCGCGGCGCTCGCGCTGCTCGAGGCGTTCGATCGCCGCAAGCTCTCGCACTGGCTGATCGCGGCCGGCATCGCGGCCTCGCTCGGCATCACGAGTCTCGTCTGGACCGGCATCAAGGGCGACTTCCGCGAAGCGCAGGACCAGGACGTGGCCCTCGCCGCATCGCGCGAGCACAAAGTGGAGCTCGTCGAGCAGCTGGCGGGCGAGTGGTTCGCACGTGGGCGGCCCGCCGTGCAGGCGTCGGTGCGCAAGACCGTCGATCGCCTCTGGCAGGTCTACTACCCGTCGTTCGCCCTCAAGCGCGTGCCGCGCGAAGTGGCCCACACGGGCGGCACCTTCCTGCTCAACGCCATCGTCCACGTCGTCACGCCGCGCTTCTTCTTCGCCGACAAGGACGACCTCATGTCCGACTCCGACAAGGTGCGCCGCTACTCCGGGCTCAACGTCGCGGGCGCGGAGCGCAACACGTCGATCGCGTTCGGGTACGTGGCCGAGTCGTACGTGGACTTCGGGATGCCCCTGCTGCTGCTGCCGATCTTGGGACTTGGCTTCGCCGTGGGTTGGGCGTTCAAGCGCATGTGGCGACTCTTCGTGCACGTCGACATCGCCACGGGCGCGACGGCGATCTCGTTCTGGCTCGCGATCTACCTCTTCGAGCGCTCGTGGGACCGCACCTTGGGCGTTGGTCTCACGACGCTGCTCTTCATCGGCGCGGCCGCGCTCGTGCTCGACCGTTCGCTCGTCGAGATTGGTGCGCTCGGTCGACGCGGTGGAGCGCCGGCGCCCGCGCCAGCGCCAGCGCCGTAGCCGATGTCCAGCACGCTGCGCGTCATCCACGCCGCGCTCAGCCTGCGCGAGAGCTACGGCGGTCCCGCTCGCTCGATTCCCGCCCTCGCGGACGCGCTGGCCGCGGAGCACGCGCAGGTCGACCTCGTCACCGCCGCCAACGCCGCGCCCGGCGATCCGCTCATCCTGCCGCGCGATCCACGCGTCCACGTGACGCAGCTCTCCGTCGTCTTCGATGCCAAGGGACTCGCGCTCTGGGCGCCCCGCTTCAAGCACGCCGTGATCGAGCGCGCTGCCGCGGGTGGCGCCGTCGTGCTCCACGACCACGGCATGTGGCGCGCCACGAACCACGCCATGAGCGAAGCGGCGCATTCGCTGCGCGTGCCGCTGCTGGTCAGCCCGCGCGGCATGCTCGAGGGTGCCGCGCGCGAACATCGCGCCATGCGCAAGCGCGTCGCGTGGCGCCTCTGGGCCAGGCGCGACCTGGCGCGCGCGCGCTGCCTGCACGCCACGTCCACCATCGAAGCCGATACGCTGCTCGCCCTCGGGCTCAACGTGCCCGTGGCCGTGATCCCGAACGGCGTCGCGATTCCGCTCGACGCACCTGCCGCCCATCCAGCGCGCGCCGAACGTGTGCTGCTCTTCCTCGGCCGACTCCACGCCGTGAAGGGACTGACGCTGCTCGTCGAGGCGTGGCGTCGTGCCGCGCCGTCCGGCTGGCGGCTCGTGATCGCGGGCCCAAGCGAAGACGGATACGGCGACGTGCTCGCGCGCGCCATCGCCACTGCCAACGTCGGCCACTCGGTTACACTCGCGGGCGCCTTGGGTCCGGTGGCCGCGCAACGCGCCATCGCCGATGCGGACGTCCTCGTGCTCCCGAGTCTCACCGAGAGCTTTGGTGGCGTCGTCGCGGAAGCGCTGGCCGCCGCGCGTCCCGTCATCGCCACCACGACCACGCCCTGGAGCGCGCTCACGCGCGAGCAGTGCGGCTGGCTCGCCGACCCCACCCCCGACGCGCTCGCCGATGTCATCACGCTCGCTTGCGCGCGCTCCGACGACGCCACCCGCGCTGCGATGGGCGCGCGTGGCCGTGCGTACGCACAGGCGCACCTGAGCTGGCAGCATGTAGCGCGCGAGATGCTCGCGGTCTATCGCTGGCTCCTCGGCTCGGGCACGACGCCATCCACGGTGCGCCGCGCATGACCTCGTCGCCGCCCACCGCCTCGCCGCGCAGCACGACGCCGCGCGCCCCCAGCGTCGTGTTCCTCAATCGCTTCTACTGGCCCGACGTCGCGGCCACGGGGCAGATGCTCGCCGACCTGGCCGAGGACCTCGCGGCCGCGGGATGGCAGGTGCGTGTCGTCACGAGCCAGTCGCGTTACGCGAGCGATGGTCCGCCACCCGCGGCGCACGAGGTGCACCAGGGCGTCACGATCCGGCGCGTGCGCAGCACGTCATCGAGCAAGGGCTCGCTCGTCGGGCGGCTCCTCGACTACGCCAGCTATCTCGCGGGCGCGTTCACGGCCGCGCTCGGCGGACCGCGTCCGGATCTCATCGTCGCCATGACGGATCCGCCCGTGCTGGCAGCACTCGCCGTGATCGCGGCGCGCATGCGCGGTGCGAAGTCCGTCTACTGGGTGCAGGACGTCTATCCCGACATCGCCGCCGCGCTCGGCGTCGTGCCGCGCACGTCGCTCGCCTATCGCGTCTCGGCGTTCATCGCACGCTGGGCGCATCGCCGCTCCGACGCCGTCATCGTGCAGGGACCGCGCATGGCGCAGGTGCTCGCGGCCGCGGGCGCCGACCCGGCGCGCACGCGCGTGCTCGCCAACTGGGCCGATGCGCGCGCGATCCAGCCCGTCGCCGCGGAGTCCAACCCGTTTCTCGACGAGCACCAGCTGCGCGGCCAGTTTGTCGTGCTCTACTCCGGCAACGCCGGGCGTGGCCACACCTTCGACGCCGTGCTCGGCGCCATGGAGCGCCTGCGGGGTGACGACGGCATCACCTTCGTCTTCATCGGCGGTGGCCCGCAGTTTCCGTATCTCCAGGACGAGACCAAGCGGCGCAACCTCACGCGCGTGCGCTTCATGGGCTACCTCCC
Organism: Gemmatimonadota bacterium; assembly: GCA_025359135.1. GTDB lineage: Bacteria > Gemmatimonadota > Gemmatimonadetes > Gemmatimonadales > Gemmatimonadaceae > JACPPC01. The sequence goes on from JANYHJ010000078.1 coordinate 19,233, forward strand.
GCGCGAACGACTGAGCGAGTCACTCTCCGCCGCGGGGGCCGCGCTCGTCACCGAGAGCCCCTCGGTGGCCGGACTGCTCCTCCCCAGCAAGACGTTCGGCATCCTCGCCGCCGGACGCCCTCTGCTCTTTGTCGGCGACACCACCAGCGACGTGGCCGCCGTGCTCCGCGCTGCGGACGCCGGACGGATCATCGCTCCCACCGACGCTGACGCGCTGGCTGCCGCGATCCGTGCCCTTCGCGACGATCCGGCGGAGTGCGCGCGGCTCGGCGCCAACGGGCGACGCGCGGCGCTCGCCGTCCATGACCGGCGTGTGGCCACCAAGGCGTGGGCCGAGGTGGTGCGGACGATACTCGATGTGTAGCCTTGACCGGGGCGCGCGCTGCCGCACGCTCCGGGCACCGACGCGTCCCTCCTTCCCCGGGCATCCGCAATGCTGCTGATCCCCGTTGTCGCGTTCAGCATCGCCTTCGCCGTGACCGCCGTGCTCCTGCCGGTCATCGCGAAGCGCGTGCGCGTGCGCCCGCTGCTGCATCGCTCCGGCGACGATCATCGGCGCGCAGACGCCCCGCTCGTACCGCGCATCGGTGGCGTCGCCGTTGTGGCCGGTACGGTCATGGGGGTGCTCGCCGCGCTCGTCATGCGCGGCGCCGGCGCCGCGGTCCCCACCGACTGGCTCAACTTCGCGCCGCTGCTCGTACTCGCGGGCGCACTCGTCTTCGCGTTGGGCCTCGTCGACGACCTGCGCGGCGTCCGCCCATCGGGCAAGCTCGTCGTGCAGCTGATCGCGGCCACGCTCGCCTGGTACGCGGGGGTGCGCATCGAGACGGTCGTCTTTCCGCCCGACATCACGCTCAGCACCGGACCGCTCGCCTTCCCGCTCACGGTACTCTGGCTCGTGGGCGCGTCGAACGCGCTGAATCTTGTCGACGGCATCGACGGACTCGCGGCGCTCGAAACCGTCATCGCGCTCTGCTGCATCATCGGCGCGGCGCTCGCACTCAACAACAGCGGCGTCGTCCTGCTCGCCGTCGCGATGCTCGGCGCGACGCTCGCGTTCCTGCGCGCCAACTGGCATCCGGCCTCGATCTTCCTCGGTGATTCGGGCTCCCTCGCCATCGGCTTCGTGCTCGCGGTGGGCACGGTCGAGAGCGCGCGCCGCACCAACGGCGCGGTGCTCTTCATGGTGCCGTTCCTCGCGCTCGCGTATCCGATCCTCGACACGTTCATCGCGATGATGCGACGTTGGCTGCGCGCCGAACCGCTCTCGCGCGCCGATGGCCGCCACGTGCATCACCAACTCGTGGCGCTCGGCTACACGCAGCCCGAGGCCGTGCGTGCCCTCGGCCTCTTCAGCGCGAGCATGGCCGCGCTCGCCCTCGCCGTCGCATTCGCGCGGCCCGCCGTGAGCATCGTCGTCGCGCTCGCGGTGCTGGCCACCCTCATGGCGCTCGTCGCGTGGGGGCTGCGCTGGCTCCAGTACGACGAGTTCTCCGAGGCAGGCGCCGCGATGTTGAGCGTCGCACGCAAGGGACGCAACCGGTTGCGCTTCTCGATTCTCGCGCGCGAACTCGAGCGGCGCATCGCCGACGCCGACTCGGTGGCCACGCTCGACACGATGCTCGGCGAGGCCGCGCCCGCGCTCGGCGTCGCGTACATGCGCATCTGCCGCGAGTCGGCGCGCCGACGCCTCGCGCTCGCCGATGGTGCTGACGCCAGCTCGCTCTACCGCGTCGACATGCCCGTACTCGACCTCCATGACGCCGAGCCCCCCGATCCCGTGGTGCTCCGCGTCTACGGCTCGCTGCCGAGTGCCCACGCCGAACGCGCCGCGCACCTCATCGCCCCGGCGGTGCGCCTCCGTCTCGAGGGCTGGCCGCGCGAACTCGTGAGCGGCTACCTCCCGCACCAGCGCAGCGATCGCCCGCGCGCTGCCCAAGTCCCCAGTCCCGCGCCCGCCCTGCCATGACGTCGTTCTGGCCCACGCAACGCGTCTTCGTCACCGGCGCGCACGGCTTCCTCGGCCGCCACCTCACGCCACGCCTCGCCGCGGCGGGCGCGCACGTCACGGCGCCGGACCATCCCGCGCTCGACCTGCTCGACGCGCGTGCGACCCGCGCGGCGCTCGAGGCCGCGAGCCCGACGCTCGTCATTCATCTGGCCGCGCGCGTCGGCGGCATCGGCGCCAATCGGGAGCAGCCCGGTCGCTTCTTCTATGAGAATGCGATGATGGGCATCCAGCTCATCGAGGTCGCGCGCACGCTCGGCGTCACCAAGCTGCTCTGCATGGGCACCGTCTGTGCTTACCCCAAGCACGCGCCGACGCCCTTCCACGAGGACGAGGTCTGGAACGGTTATCCCGAGGAGACCAATGCGCCCTACGGCCTCGCCAAGAAGATGCTGCTCGTGCAGCTGCAGGCGTACCGGCAGCAGTACGGCTTCAACGGCATCTACCTGCTCCCCGCCAATCTTCACGGCCCCGGCGACAACTTCGATCCGGCGCACTCGCACGTCATTCCGGCGCTGGTGCGGAAGTTCGTCGAGGCGCGCAACGCGGGACAGCAGCCCGTCGAGATCTGGGGCACCGGCGCGGCGTCGCGCGAATTCCTCTATGTGGAAGATTGCGCCGAGGCGATCATGCTCGCAGCCGAACGCTACGACGGCGCGGCGCCGGTCAACATCGGCACGGCCGACGAAATCCCGATCGCGGAACTCGCCCGCACGATCGCGCGGCTCGTCGGGCACACGGGTGGCACGCACTTCAATCCCGCGTACCCCGACGGGCAGCCACGTCGTCGTCTCGACACGAGCCGCGCCGAGCAGCTCTTCGGCTTCAAGGCCCACACGAGCCTCGAAGAAGGCTTGGCGCGGACGATCGCCTGGTACGAGGCGCTGCCGTCGTCCTGAGCGAAGCGAAGGACCTGCTTGGCGCTGCCGTCGTCCTGGGCGAAGCGAAGGACCCGCTTGTGCCTACTTGACCGTGAACGTCACGCTGTACGGCTTCACGTCCTTGAGCCGCTGGTGCCCCGAGTTCGCGGCCACGACCGTGATCGTATGCTTGCCCGGCGTCAGCGTGATGTCGCGCCGATCGAACGGCTCCTTGCCCAGGTGCAGGTAGCGAGCCGTCGAGTCGAGCGGGATCATCGCGCCCGCCTTCACGTTGCTCGCTGGCACGTCGATGAAGAAGTGCAGGTGCCCCTCGTCCTCGGCCACCGGCGTCCCCGCAGCCACGAGCTTGAAGTCGTCGACCGTGGCAATCACGGTCACGGGGCTCGAGACCTTCGCCCCCTTCTTGGGCGACGAGATCTTGACGTGCGCGCCGTGGTACAGCGCCGTCGCGTTCACCGGGCCTACGGCGAGCAGCGCAGCGGTCGCGGCCAGGCCGGAGAGGACGAAGAGAGTGCGGTTGCTGAGCATGGTCGGCCTCGTGGGATGAATGCGCGGCTAGCGCATGTCGGGGGTGAACATGATGTGCGCCTTCGGCGTGCCCGGGAACATCAGCCACGGCCCGTCCTTCTGCGGCACCACCGAGAGCCCCGTCGTCTGCTCGGTCGCACCCGGCATGTACACCACATAGAGTCGCGACGCGCCCGTGAGCTGCCCGGTCGCGCCGTTCCAGCCCGCCACCTTGCCCGTCAGCGAATAGAGCGCCGCGGGCAGCGTCGGCATCTTGAGCTTCCCGTCCTTCACTTCCTTGAAGCGCGCCGAATCCACCGCGTCGCCCTTCACCCCCTGCGCGCGCAGCTCACGACCGCGCAGCATGAACGGCTCCATCGACGTCGCGTAGCACGCCACGTGGAACCGCTCGTCCCCCGGCTCATCGGCGAGACACGTCATCCCGTTGCCCGCGGCGGCGGCCCGCAGCTCCACGAGCTTCTTGCCCGCGTCGTAGCCGAGCACGCGCGCGCCGACGCGCAGCGTTGGTGGCAACGGCAGCACGGCGGCGGCCATCTGCTCGGCGGCCGGCGGAATCACCATCGGCGCGGCCGATGCCGGCGCCTGCCCAACGGCCACGGAAGCAGCGAGGCCGCTCACGGCCAGGGCGCGCAGCGTCGCGCGCAGCGGGAACATCATCGGGCAGCTCCTTGGCCGCTCTTGGCGCGGCCGTCGGTGGGCAGGCTCACTCACGGGGTGACGATGGCGTACGGACAAG
>JANYHJ010000114.1 GCA_025359135.1 Gemmatimonadota bacterium
AAGCAACCGGCCAGCGATACCAGCAGCGCGTTGGCGGTCGACATGGCCGCTGCCAGCATCGCCGACACCACGATGCCCGCCACGACCGAGGGCAGCGTGGCCGTGATCAGGTGACTGAGCACGGCACCGTCTGCGAGGTCAGGAAAGGCGCGTCGCCCCGCGGCGCCGATCAGCGCAGAGCAGAAGCTGATCGCGATCACGAGTGCGCCGGCAATGACGCATGCCCACTTCGCCACCGACACGGACTTGGCCGCCTGGTAGCGGATGAACGCGTCGTACGACACCGAGATCGAGAACAGGAACGGCGTGATCAGGAAGATGGCGCGCGATCCCATGCCCGCCGGGATGAAAGGCGTCGACACGAGCTGGGCGAAGCCGCTGCTGGCCGGGTGCAGAACGGCCGCGATCGCCGCCACCGGAATACCGACGACGATGATCGCCACCTGGATGAAGTCCACCGCGACGACGCCCCACATGCCGCTCATCGTGTTCGACACGAGGATCACCGCCCCGATGCCGATGATGGCGTGATCGCGCTCGAAGCCGAAGCCCGCCAGCACCGCGCCGCACGCCATCAGTTGCGCCGCGAAGATGCCCAACAGGCTCGGCACATTCGAGATCCACGCCCAAAGCCGCACCCAGCGCCGTTCACCGTACCGCGCCGCGAAGAAATCGATCGGCACGAAGCCGCCACGCTTGCGCAGCGGGCCCGCGGCCACGAATCCCGCCACGATCAGACCGCCTCCGCAGCCGAGACCGTACCAGACGCCGGGCCAGAGTCCGTGACCGGCCGCCGTCTCGGCGCCCCCCATCACGATGCCCGCCCCGATCTGCACCGCCGCGAGCGACGCCGTCGTGAGGGCGAGGCCGAGTTGCCGGCCGGCGATCAGGTAGTCCGATGCGGACTTGACCCGGTTGCTGAAGGCCACGCCCACGACGATCGTGAGCAGGAGGTACGCGCCGATGATGACAAGCATCGGGTACGGTACGCGCACACCACGGGGTCCGCAAGAAACGTCGGGCGTCAGCCCGCGCGCGGCGACTGCGGTTGTGCCTGCGGCAGCCGCGAGCGTCGGCGAACAAACAAACGGGACGTCGCCATGACCCGCGGCGCGCTACCGCACGGGCTCGAGCTTCTCCGCGACGATCAGTCGATTGAGCTGCTGCAGCGGCTCGCCGAGCGCGGCTGCGAGCCGTCGTTCGAGCAGCGACAGCGCGCCCGAGAGCCGGTTGAACGCCTCGTAGGCCTGCGCCGTCGGCGCGCCATCGCCGGTCTCGACGCTCATCTGCAGGTTGGTGAGGCGGTTGTTGATCCTGATCGGATAGATGGTCGCATCGAGCTCACCGCGCAGCTTGACCTGGTAGAGCTCCCCTTCGATGTCCCCGAGTTCGTGCAGCAGTGCAGTCGCGGACGTCGTGACGGCGATGGCCGGAGCGCGCGCGATCCGCTCTTCGACCTGCGCGCGTACGGTTCGAATGCGCATCACCGCGCTATTCGTCGCGCTCACGCGATCCCGGATCTTCGAGGCGAGCGCGAACTGTTCGCGGAGCTGCGCGGCCGACACGCCGGTCGCGCGCGGATCCGCGGTCACGGTGAATGCTTGCGTTGCCACGACACCATCGGCCGTCACCCGGACCTGATACCGGCCAGGCGTCGCCAACGGCCCCACGGGCTGCCCCACCCACATGATCATGCCCGGGAACACCGTGGCGCCCTCGTGACGGAGGTCCCAGGTGAACTGGTTCAAGCCGCGACGGCCCGACGGACGGGGGCTGCGGCGGCCGTCGGTCGCGGGTAGCTGCCGGATGACGGCGCCCGTGCTGTCGAGAATGTCGATGGCCACCGCACGCGCGGAATCCGCGAGCAGGTAGTGGATGGTGCCTTCATCGAGCCGCCTGCGGACGGACGCCGGGGCGAAGAGCGTGAGCGGTGACGCGCCGGTTTCCCGATGCAGTTGCCGGATCGGCGCGAGACCCGCGAGCACCCAGAAGGAGCGTCCGTGCGTCGAGATCACCAGCTCCTGCCGCTCCACGATCAGGTCCGACACTTGCGTATCGGGAAGATCGAGCGAGAGCGACAGCCACTCGCGTCCGTCATCGAACGAAATGCGCACGCCATGTTCGGTGGCCGCGTAGAGCAGCCCCGCACGCGCGGGATCCTCGCGCACCGCCTGTACGATGTCACCGTCGGCGAGCCCGTGCACGATCGCGGTCCAGGTCGCGCCGTAGTCGTCCGTGCGGAAGAGGTACGGTGCGCGGTCGTTGACCTCGTAGCGCTTGACCGCGACGTACGCCGTGCCCGGGCGATGCGGCGACGCCTCGATGCCGCTCACCTTGCTCGAGTCGCGAAGGCCGGGCGGTGTCACGTTGCGCCAGCTCGCGCCGCCGTCGCGCGTCAGGTGCACGAGGCCGTCGTCGGTGCCGGCCCAGATCGTCCCGGCTTCGTGGCGCGACGGAGCGACGGCCCAGATCGAACCGTCGCGCTCGCCCACGCTGCGCGGACGACTCAGGTCGGGACTGATGCGCTGCCAGCGGCGGCCGCCATCACGCGTGCGCCAGAGATGCTGCGATGCGGCGAACAACACGCCCGGTTCCCGCGGCGAGAACACCAGCGGAATCGTCCACTGGAACCGTTCGCGCTCCACGCTTGAATCCCAACTCGGCAGCACCTGATGATCGCGCGCCTGGCTGAGCCCCAGCCGCCGGTCGAGCCGGCTGATGAGCGCCTGCGGGCCGCTCGCGAAGAGAATGTCCGGATCGGCGGGATCGGGTGCGATGCTGCCGCTCTCGCCGCCGCCGGCAGCGTACACCGGCTCCAGAAACTCCTCCTGCCCGACAATCGGGTTGATCGAGCGCGACGCCGATCGCGAGCTCGGCACGCAGATCGTGTTGGCGTCCTGTTGTGCACCGCAGACGTGATAGGGCAGGTCGCGCGTCGTGGCGACATGGTAGAGCTGCGCTGTCGGCAGATCCTGGCGCGTCCACGTTGCGCCGCCATTGATCGACACGCTGGCGCCGCCATCGTTCGCGTCGATCATGCGACGTGGATCGTCCGGCGCGATCCACAGGTCGTGATGATCCACGTGCGGAGGCGAGATCGTGCCGATCGTCCGCCCGCCATCCGTCGACTTGTAGAGCAGCAGGTTGAGGACGTAGACGACGTCGCGATTGGCCGGATCGGCCGTGAGCCGGTTGAAGTAGGTGGGCCGCTGTCGCAAGCTGCCGTCGTCGTTGACGCGGACCCAGCGCCCGCCGGCGTCGTCGGAAAGGAAGAGTCCACCGTCGACTGCGTCGACCAGCGCGTAGACGCGGTTCGCGTCCGCGCCGGAAATGGCGACTCCGATGTTCCCGACCACCCCCGCTGGAAGCCCGGGGTTGCGGGTGATCTCGGTCCAGGTGTCACCACCGTCGACGGACTTGAAGAGGCCGCTGCCCGTGCGGCCGTTGGTGATCGCGCCACCCGGCGCCATGCGCACGTTCCAGAGCGAGGCGAAGAGCACGTTCGGGTTGTGCGGATCGATGGTGAGGTCGGACCCGCCGGTCGAGTCGTTGCGGTAGAGCACGCGCATCCACGACGCTCCACCGTCACGCGATCGATAGATGCCGCGCTCCGGCGTGGCACCCCACGGACTTCCCAGCGCGGCGACGTACACGACGTCGGGATTGGTCGGATCGACGCGGATCCGCGAAATCGCCTGGCTCTTCGGCAGACCGAGGTGCTGCCACGTCCTTCCCGCATCACTCGATCGATAGACGCCGTCGCCCTGGAGGATGTTGCTGCGAAGCTGCGACTCGCCCATGCCGATGTACACGACATCGGGGCTGGATTCGGCGATCGCCACGGCACCAACCGATGAGCTCGCGAGCTGACCGTCGGTCACCGGCTTCCATGACGTGCCGCCGTCCACCGTCTTCCACAGGCCACCGCCGGTGGCGCCGAAGTAGTACTCGACCGTGGTGGACGTGCCCGGCTACCGGCTGCCGCGAGGGAGCGTCCACCACGGTCGGGGCCGATGTTGCGCCAGTGCAGGCCGCTGGCAACGCGTCGGAACGTATCCGGCGATGGCGGTGTGGTCGGCATCTGCGCGGCAGGGGATGTCGCTCCCGAAGCCGGGAGCGGCTTCGACGACTGCGCCGACGCCATCGCGCCGGCAATCAGGGATCCGGCGAGTACCGATCGGACGAGCGTGCGCGTGATCATCAGGCGTTGTCTCCGTGCGGGAAGTGGCCGTCTTCCCGGTGATGGCGCAAAGATGCGGCGCAGGAGCGGTCGCCGCTGCAGCCTCGCCTCCACGACACGTGATCTCGTGCGTCCTTGACAATCCATAAGCGATTACTTATGTATTGGCATGCTCACCGCGGCCAACATCGAGAACAAGGTCTTCCAGGCGCTGGCCGACCCCAGTCGCCGGGCGATCTTCGAGTCGCTCACGCGCGGCGAACTGGCGGTCAAGCAGCTCACCGCGCGCTTCGACATTTCGCAGCCCGCCGTCTCACAACATCTCGCCACCCTCAGGGAGGCCGGGCTGGTGCGTGGTCGGCGTGAAGGGCGCTCGGCGTACTACAGCGTGGAACCGCGCGGGATGAAGCCGCTCGTCAACTGGATGGCGCACTACCGCGCCTTCTGGATCGAGCACGTCGATCGCCTCGAACGAGTGCTGGAGAAGATGGACACATGACCCTTCATGACAGGACGACCAAGGAGCAGAGCGCGGCGCTGACGTTCGAGTTCGACCTGCCGCATGCGCCAGCGAAAGTCTGGCGCGCGATCAGCGAGCCCGAACTGCTTGGCCAGTGGCTCTTGCCCGTCTTCGGGTTCTCGCTCGCACCCGGGGCCAACTTCACCTTCAAGACGCAGCCGTATCCGCCCTGGGACGGCACCGTGAATTGCCGGATCCTCGAATCCGATGCGCAGCGCACGCTCAGCTACGCCTGGGTCGTCGGCGGCATGGGGCTCGACACCGTGGTCACCTTCACGCTCACGCCGTCCGAGTCGGGCACGCACCTGTCGCTCGTGCAGTCGGGCTTCACGCCGGAACAGAAGCAGAACTTCGGTGGCGCACGCTACGGCTGGAAGATGATGGGCGCCAAGCTCATCGACGTGCTCGCGAGCATCCCCTGATCTGCACGTTCGTCACGCGTCCGGCCATCGTCGCCGCCCACCGTACGCCGACCGTCGTCCACGACACCATGAAACCCTCTGCGCTCACGCCGCCTGCCGCATCCGCAACGCAGCGCATCACCGACCACATCGCTGACATCGGCGGCTGGCGCGGCGAGCTGCTCGGCCGCGTCCGCGCCCTCATCAAGGCGGCTGACCCCGACATCGTCGAGGAGTGGAAGTGGGGCATTCCCGTCTGGTCGCACGATGGCATCGTCTGCACCGGCGAGAGCTACAAGAGCGTCGTGAAGATGACCTTCGCCAAGGGCGCTTCGCTCAAGGATCCCGCCAAGCTCTTCAACTCCAGCCTCGACGGAAGTGTCCGGCGCGCCATCGACGTCCGTGAAGGCGAGACACTCGACGCCAAGGCGTTCAAGGCGCTCATTCGCGCCGCCGTCGCCCTGAACGCGTCAAGCAAGAAGAAGAAGGCGCCGGCGAAGCGCGTGGCGCGCTGAGGTTCCTGGCACGCGCGACGAGGTGTGCGTGCGTGTGGTTCAGGAGCTGTTCGTCGCGCCCGCGCTGATCACGCCTGGGCCGAGTGATTGAGCGGCCCGTGACCGCTCCCCAATCCCGGCGCGCTCTCGATCGCCCGCTGCACATACGCCAGTGCCGCGTCCACGGCGTCGCGCAGCTCCACGCCGTTCGCCAACCCCGCCACGATCGCGGCTGAGAGCGTGCACCCGGTGCCATGCGTGCTCGTGGTCACGATGCGTGGCCGCGACCAGCGCTCCTCGCGCGCGCCATCGTAGAGCACGTCAACGACGAGCGACCCGGCCCCGCCCGCGAGGTGTCCGCCCTTCACGAGCGCCGCCTCCGCGCCGAACTCGTGCACCAGTCGCCGCGCGGCTGCGGCCATGGCATCCGGCGTCGTCACCGGTTCACCCAGGAGTAGCGCGGCCTCGTCCAGGTTCGGCGTCACCAGCGTCGACAGCGGGAAGAGCTCCGTCACGATCGCGGTCACGGCGCCCTGAGCGAGCAGGGGATCGCCACTTGTCGCGACCATCACGGGGTCGAGCACATACGGGCCGAGTGCGTGCGCGCGAATCCCGTCCGCGACGGCATCGATCACGCGCTCATCGGCCAGCATCCCGCTCTTGAGCGCGTTGGGGCGCAAGTCACTGGTCACCGCATCGAGCTGCGCGCGCACCAGATGCGCGTCCACCGCCGACCAGCCGCTCACGCCCAACGTGTTCTGTGCCGTGATCGCGGTGATCACGCTCGTGCCGAAGACGCCGAAGCGCTGGAACGTCTTGAGGTCGGCCTGGATACCGGCGCCGCCACCGGAGTCGGAACCGGCAATCGTCAGCGCGATCTGCATCAGCTCGCCGCCGCAATCGCCGCAATCGCCGCAATCGCCGCGGTCTCCGCGGTCGCCGCACGAGACACGCGTGCTACCGCGATCCCGCCGGACTCGGCGGTAGCGACTTCACCTTCGCCTTGAAGCGCTGGAATGCAGGGGTGTCCTCCGTCAGCCCCACCATCTGCGCCGCCGGAATCTGCGCGATCACTTCCTTCGCCTGCTGGATGCGCGACTCTTCCAGTGGGTGCGTCATGAACATCGCGTCGAGGCCGTCGGGCTTGGCCTTGCGCTCGGCCAGCAGGATCTCGAACGTGTTGATCATGCCGCGCGGGTCGATCCCGGCCCGCAGTGCGAACGCGATGCCCATCCGGTCGCTCTCCGCCTCGTCCTCGCGCGAGAAGCCGGCCATCACGGCGCCAGCCCCCACGTTCACGAGGTCGCCGACACCCGGCGCGCTGCAGACGCGCGTCAGCACGCACGCGAGCGTCGTGCCGATGCCGATCCCCTGCGACTTCTGCTGCTGCTTCATCGTGTGGCGCTGGGTCACGTGGCCGATCTCGTGTCCCATCGTCGTCGCGAGTTCGTCGAGCTTCGTGAAGCGCTCGATCAGTCCGCGGTTCACGTACACGTAGCCGCCCGGCACCGCGAACGCGTTCACTTCCTTGCTGTCCACCACGTAGAAGTGCCACTGCAGGTTGCGCGTGTCCGCCACCTTCGCCAGCGAGTCGCCGAGGCGGTTGATGTAGGCGTTCACCTCGGGGTCCTGCACGAGCGGCAGCTTCGCGTTGATCTGCGCGGCGTAGCTCGCGCCCAGCTGGACCTCTTCCTGCGTCGAGGCAATGCAACCGGCGAGGCCGGCGGTGAAGAGCAGGATCAGCGAAATCGGTCGGCGCATCGGAAAATCCGGTCGGGTGACGGGGCAGGCCGCGCGGGCGGCACCCCTATAGAATACTGGCGTGCGAATGCTGACCCAAGCCCGCGACCTCCGCCGCCGGCGCGCGCGCGAAGAGCAGGGCGTCTTCGTCACCGAAGGTGTGCGGGCCGTCGAGGAGCTCATCGCCTCGGCGCTCGTCGTGCGTGGCGTGCTGGTCTCGCCCAAGCTGGGCTCCACGCCACGGGGGGAGGCCCTCCGCGTTGCTGTCGAGGCCCGCGGCATCGAGGTCACCGAAGTCACCGACCGCGACTTTTCCTCGGCCGCCGACACCGACGCGCCGCAGGGTGTGCTCGCCGTCGCGGAGATTCCGGCGCGCACCCTTCCGACCCCCGTCACGGGCCGGCTGTTCCGCGCCGTCGTGCTCGACGGTGTGCAGGATCCCGGCAACGTCGGCACCATCGTGCGCACGGCGGCCGCGCTCGGCGCCGACGCGACCATCGCGTTGCCCGGCACCGTCGACCTCTGGAACGTGAAGGTCGTGCGTGGTGCCATGGGCGCGCTCTTTCATCATCAGGCGCTCCACGCCACCACCAGCGACCTCGTGCAGTGGGCGCGCACGCACGACGTGCAACTCTGGGGCGCCGACGGATCGGGCGGCGCACTCGCGATGACCCTGCCGGCACCTCAGCGACTTGGGCTTGTCATGGGCAACGAAGGAGCGGGTCTGAGCGACGACGTGAGCGCAGCGTGCAGCCGCATGGTGTCCATCCCGATCGGCAGCGGCGTCGAGTCGCTCAACGTCGCGGTAGCCACCGGCATCCTCCTGCACGCCCTGCGCGCATGAGCGTCCTCTTCTGGTTCACGTGGGCCGCACTCGGCGCCTGCGTCGGCTCGTTCCTCAACGTCTGTATCCTGCGCTGGCCAGCCGAGGAATCGGTCGTCAGCCCGCGCTCGCGCTGCCCGCGCTGCCAGCGGATGATCCGCTGGTACGAGAACATCCCGATCGCATCGTGGGTGGCCCTGCGCGCCAAGTGCGCGGGGTGCGGCCTGCCGATTTCCGCGCGCTATCCTGCCATCGAGCTCATCGTTGCGCTCGGCTGGCTCGCGTCCGGCCTCGCATTCGGCCCCGGGCTCACCGCCATTCGCGTCGCCGTCTTCGGCACGATTCTCTTCGGCATCGCGGTCACCGACCTCGAGAAGTACCTGATTCCCGACGGCTTCACCGTGACCGGCCTCGTCTTCACGCTCGCGATGTCGTTTGCGGGATACTTCGTGAGCGAGTGGTCGCCGTTTGCCACGCCGCTCGACGCCATTGTCGGCGCGTGCGCCGGTGCGGGCGCCATCGCCATCATCGGCTGGCTCGGTGAAGCCGCGCTCAAGCGCGAGGCCATGGGGTTCGGCGATGTCACCCTCATGGCGTTTGCGGGCGCGGCGCTCGGTCCCATCAAGTCGCTCATGACGATCTTCATGGGCGCCTTTCTCGGCGCGGTGGTCTTCCTCGTGATCGTCCTTCCCGTCGCGAAGCTGCGCCGCGGACGCGCATCGTCCACGGCGGCACCAGCGAACGAGATCACCGGCGCCTCGTCCACGACCGCACACGTGAACGACGGCGTGAATGCCACGAGCGCAGACGCATCTGGCGACGACGCGTCCAACACCGACGCCAACGGCATGCCGCTCGTGCCGTTCGGCGTCTTCCTCGCGCCGGCCGCGCTCATCGTCCTCCTCTGGGGCGATGCGCTGCTCGCGTGGTACCTCCGCTTCGTGTCGACATGACGTATCGCATCAGGCCGCGCGCGTCGGCGTTCGTCGCCGCATGTGCGCTCGCCACCGCAGCGGCCTGTGGCGAGAGAGGGCAGGTCGCCGAAGGCAGCGCCTACAGCGGCAAGGTGGCCGAACTCATCCCGCGGATCGAGAAGGTCACGGGCATGACCTTCAAGACGCCGCCCAAGGTCGCCACCAAGACCGCCGACGAAGTGCGCACCTTCCTCGAGCAGCAGTTCGCCGAGAGCCGCGCCGCCACGGAGCTCGAAGGTCAGGAGCAGGCGTACAAGCTCCTCGGCCTCATCCCCTGGGAGCTCAACGTCAAGCGACTCATGCTCGAGTTGCTGGCCGAGCAGGTGGCGGGCTACTACGACCCCAAGGCCAAGACGCTTTACGTGGTGCAGGGTGCGCCGGCCGAAGCCGTCGGCATCACGCTCGCCCACGAGCTCGTGCATGCGCTGCAGGACCAGTACGTCAACCTCGACTCGATCCAGGGCGCGGGCAACGACAACGATCGGGCCACCGCCACCCAGTCGGTCATCGAGGGACACGCCACCTACGAGCAGATGATCCTCACGGTCGGCGACGGCAACCTCGCCGACAAGCTGCCCGGTGGCTGGGACATGATTCGCCAACAGATCCGCGAGGCGAAGAACACGATGCCCAAGCTCTCCGCCGCGCCGATGCTCATCCAGGAGACGCTGCTCTTTCCGTACCTCGCCGGTGCCGAGTACGTGCGCGCGTACACGGCCGCCAAGGGCAAGGGCAATCCGTTCGCACGCTTTCCGCAGAGCACGGCGCAGGTGCTGCACTCGGCCAAGTTCATCGCCGGCACCGATTCGCTGCCGCTGCGCATCGCCCTGCCCAAGCCGACAGGCGGGACCGTCACGTACAGCAACGACCTCGGTGAGTTCGAGGTGCGACTCTGGCTCTACGAACACCTGCATGATCAGGCGGCGTCGGGACGCGGCGCCGGTGGCTGGGCCGCCGATGCCTATCAAGTAGTCAAGACGCCCAAGGGCAACGCCATCGTCTGGCTCACGCTCTGGGGTTCACCCGTCGACGCCGGCGAGTTCCGTGACCTCGCCAACCAGACCGTCATCAAGCGCTTCGATCCCAAGGACTACCTGCGCGCCGGCACCGATGGCCGCCGCTACGTCGAGCAGGCACGCGAGATGCTCATCAAGCCGGTGACGGTCAACGGTCGCGCTGGCGTGCTCTGGATCGACAATCCCGTGGGCGCGCGCGTGGACATCGACGTCACGCTGGCCAAGCTCTCGCGCCCGAAATAGCGCGGCGCGCTAGACGCGCTTGGCCATCTCCACGAATCCCCACGTGGCGAGTCCCATCAATCCGCCGAGCACGTAGCCCAGCAGGATGATCAGCGTCAGCTCGCGCTGCGCCACGCCGCGAACGATCTGCTCGACCTTCTCCGCCTCGAACATGTTGATGCGCCGCTCCACGATGCCCGGCGCATCCACCTGCGCCGCCACCGACTCGGCCTGCGAGAGAATCCACTCCCAGAGCGTCGGCGAGAGCGCCGCCGCGAGTCGTGTGGGCGCATCCTCCGGCAACCAGCGTCCGATTCTTCCGATGGGCCGATCGAGCAGTCCCGCGAGCCCCGAGCCCAGCGCCTGCGCCGCCACTTCACGCGCGCGCGGACCGCGCGCCAGCTCGACTGCCACGCCGGCAATCGCGCCGTCGTCCATCGGCGCCAGCAGGTCGCCCCAGGTGCGGTGCAGCACGCCCTCGAGTGCCGCTTCCACCTTCTCGATCAGGAACGCGCGCGACGACTCGCCCTTGAGCGCACGCAGCAGTCCGTCGGCGAGTCGCTCCCCCACTGCACGAGCCAACCGACCCTCGCTCCCACCCACAAGTGAACCCGCGCGTTGCGTCACCCACGTGCGCACGCCGTCGGCGAGTTCGCCAGAGTCGAACATCGCGTCCACCCACTTGCGTGCTTGCGCCAACAGTGCCGAACGCCGGTCGGCGGTGAGCACCGCATGCACCGGATGCGTCGCGATCTCCGAGCGTGCCTTGGCCACAAGCGCCGTCGCGCGTGATTCGAAGGCCGGCGTACCGGCGTAGTCGTGAAAGCGATCGGCGCCGCGCTCGGCCACGTCGGCCAGCGCATGTTCCACTTCCGCGAGCACGCTCGCCGGTAGCAGCGCGCGCGGCGTGTCGAGTTCGGTCTCGAGCGCTGCCGAGATCGCCTTGGCGAGCACGTTGTCGAATGCGGCCCGCAGTTCGGGCCGGTCGATCTCGCGCGCGATGTCGGCGGGCGTGAGCAGCCGCTCGCCAAGCGTCTTGGCCACCGACCGCGCGAGTCGCGCCTTGTTCTTGGGGATCGCGCCCTGCAGGCCGAAGATCGGCGTGCGCGGCCGGAAGAGCAGCCGCACGCCCACGTCGGTCGTGATGCCGCCCGAGACGGCGCCCAGTACGACGTTGATCGTGAACTGGAACCAGGTGGCGTTCGTGTCCACGGTGGTGCTAGTCGGTGAGCAGGACGATCGGAAGCGCGTCGTCCATGGTGGCGACGAAGGTGAAGCGCATGTTGGTCCGCACCTCCTCAGGTACGTCCCGGAGGTCCTTCCGGTTTCCGTCCGGGAGCAGCACCTCGCGCAAGCCGGCCCGATAGGCGGCCAGGATCTTCTCCTTGATCCCGCCCACTTCGAGCACCTTGCCGCGCAGCGTCACCTCGCCCGTCACGCCGACGTCGCGACGCACCGCGCGTCCCGACAGGACGCTCGCGAGTGCAAGCGTCACCGCCACGCCCGCCGACGGACCGTCCTTCGGCACCGATCCCTGCGGAAAGTGGATGTGCAGGTCGTACCCGCGGATGTCGGCCTCGTTGATGTTGAGCCGCTGCGCGCGTGAGCGCACGAACGAGTGTGCCGCGTCCACGCTCTCGCGCATCACCTCGCCGAGCTGCCCGGTCACGGT
>JANYHJ010000160.1 GCA_025359135.1 Gemmatimonadota bacterium
TCGTGCGCTCCGCGCCGGTCATCGTGTCCGCGATGCGCAGCGCCGTGATCTCGTTCTCGCCGATGACCTCGACCGCGCGTCGAAGGTCATGGCGCAGCGTGTGCTCGAGCATCCGCGCGTGAAGGTGCTCTGGAACACGCGCGCGGTCGAGGTCATCGGCGAGAACGAGATCACGGCGCTCCGCATCGCGGACACGATGACCGGCGCGGAGCGCACGATCGAGGTCGGTGGACTCTTCGTGGCCATTGGCCACACGCCGACCACCGGCTTTCTCGACGGGCAGCTCGCGCTCACCGAGGCGGGCTACCTCAAGGTGCAGCCGGGTCGCATGGCCACGAGCATCCCGGGCGTGTTCGCCGCCGGTGACGTGACCGACGACTACTACCGGCAGGCGATCACCGCGGCTGGCACCGGCTGCATGGCCGCGCTCGAGGCCGAGCGATGGCTCGCGCACCACGGACACGGCGTGCTCGAGCCGACGGCGCCGTGAGCGCCACCCTGCAGGTCGAACGGGTCACCGTGGGACTCCTCGAGGAGAACTGCTGGATCGTCGCCGATCCCGCCGCACGCGCCTGCATCCTCGTCGATCCCGGCGACGAAGCCGACCGCATCCTCGCGGAGATGGACAAGACCGGCTGCAAGCTCGAGGCGATCTGGCTCACGCATGCGCACTTCGATCACGTTGGCGGCATCGGCGGTGTGCGCCGGGAGCACGACGTGCCGATCTACCTGCACCCCGCCGACGCGACGCTGTATAGTGTCGCCGATCGGTCTGCCGAACGCTGGGGACTCGAGATCGAGCAACCGCCCGACTTCGACAAGACGATGGCGGCGGGCGATCTCATGTCGGTCGGTTCGCTGCGCTTCACGGTGCTGCACGTCCCTGGACACGCGCCCGGCCACGTCGCCTTGCTCGGCCATGGACTCGTCTTCGGCGGTGATTGCCTCTTCGCGGGGTCGATCGGCCGAACCGACATTCCGTTCGCCAGCAGCATGGACCTCATGAAGTCGCTCGAGCAGTTCGCCGCGTTGCCGCCCGAGACGGTCGTGCACGCGGGTCACGGCCCGAGCACCACCATCGCGCGTGAGCTCGCCACCAATCCGTTCCTCACGGGCGTGGCCCGCCCGCGCTCGTCCTGAACACGCCGTCGTCCTCACCAAGGTCGTCCCGAGCAAGATCCGCCTCGGGATCTCTTCCGGCGCACACGTGTTCGGGGAACCGCGAACGTTCTGATTCTCTGCGCTCGCCGATCGCTCCGCTCGGGGCGAACCTCTGCACCTCATGACCGCCTTCCTCGCGAATCTTCTCCTGGCCGCTTGGGTCGGCGCCGCGGCGCTCTTCACCGCCGCCGTCGCTCCCGCCGCGTTTGCCGTGCTGCCGGCCCGCGCCCTCGCCGGTGCCCTCGTCGGCCGGGTGCTGCCCGTCGTCTTCCTTTCGGGCATCGCCGTCGCCGTGCTCGCGTTCGTGCTCGACATGCCGTACGCACGCACGGCATTCGATCGCTCGCGTGGCGGCGCACTCATTGTCGCCGCTATTGCCAACGCCACCGCGCAGTTCCTCATCGCTCCGCGTATCCAGCAGCTGCGCGCCGAGCTGGGTCCGGTGATCGAGGCGCTCGCCGTCGACGACCCGAAGCGCCGCGCCTTCGGCTTGCTCCACGCCATTTCCGTCGGCTGGCTTGGCATCGCGATTCTCGCCGTGCTCGTCGCGCTCGCGTCGCATGCCATGGCCGTTCGCCACGCCACGACCGCCCCCACGCCCTGACCGGCAGGTTCTCATGCCCGCAACACGCACGGAACAGGATCCCCTCGGAACGCTCGAGGTGCCGGCCGACGCCCTCTACGGCATCCAGACGCTGCGCGCGGTGCAGAACTTTCCGATCTCGGGCCTCAAGCCGCTCGAGCCGTTCGTGATCGCGCAGGTCTGGATCAAGAAGGCCGCCGCCCTCACGCACAAGGAGACGGGGCGCCTCGATGCGATGCGTGCGGATGCCATCATTGCCGCGGCCGACGAAGTCCTTGCCGGAGAGCATCTCGACCAGTTCGTGGTCGATCCGTACCAGGCCGGCGCCGGGACCTCGCACAACATGAACGTGAACGAAGTGCTCGCGAATCGCGCCAACGAACTGCTGGGCAGCACGCGCGGCGCCTATGCACCCGTGCACCCGAACGATCACGTCAACATGGCGCAGAGCACCAACGACACGATTCCCACCAACATCCGGCTTGCATCGCTGCGCCAGTTGCCCGCGCTCGCGGCGGCCTGCGAACAACTCGAGCACACCCTCCTCGGCAAGGGCGTGGAGTTCGACGACGTCGTGAAGGCGGGACGCACCCATCTTCAGGACGCGATGCCGATCCGCCTCGGCCAGGAGTTCACCGCCTATGCCGGTACCCTCGCGCGCTGCCGGCGCCGCGTTGTCGAGGCCGCCGACTACCTGCGCGACCTCGGCATCGGGGGCTCCGCCGTCGGCACCGGCGTCACGGTCGAACCGCGGTATCCCGTGCTCATGGTCGCGCATCTGCAGCAGTTGAGCGGCATCGCGTTGCGCGTGGGCGCCGACCGCATCCAGCTCATGCAGAGCATGGGCGACGCGGCCGCATTCTCCGCGTCGCTGCGCGGCCTCGCGCTGGACCTGGGCAAGATCGCGAGCGACCTGCGCCTGATGGTGTCCGGCCCGCGCACGGGACTCGACGAGATCAGCCTGCCGGCCGTGCAGCCCGGATCGTCGATCATGCCGGACAAGGTCAATCCGTCGATTCCCGAGATGGTCAACCAGGTCTGCTTCCAGGTCATCGGGTGCGACACCACCGTGGCCATCGCGTCGGAACACGGCCAACTCGAGCTCAACGTGATGATGCCCGTCATCGCGCACAACATCCTCCTCTCGATGCGCCTGCTCACGAGCGCCATCGGTGTCCTGGGTGATCGCTGCGTGAAGGGCATCGTGGCCCATCGCGAGATGTGCGCCTACTGGGTCGAGCGTTCGGCCGCCCTCGCGACGGCGCTCGCGCCGCAGATCGGTTACGCGAAGGCGGCGGAGCTCTCGAAACGGTCGGTCAAGGAGGGCATCCTCATCCGCGACCTCGTGAAGCGCGAGCGCATCCTGCCCGAGTCCGAGGTCGACGCCGTGCTCGACTTGCGCCGCATGACGGAGATCGGCGTCCCGGACGGCAGCCACGGCGCGTCGGCGGGCGGATGAGCGCACCGCTTGTCGTGAACCCCGGCGCGAGGTAAGGTCTTGCCATGGACTTGAAGCGCGACCTTCTGCGGGCCCTGCAGGGCAAGGATGCGCCCGACCGCCGTGCGGCCGCGGGTTACGTCGCGCATCTCGTGGCCGATCCGTCCGGAGCCGATGCCGCGTGGCTGACCGACATCATGTTGTCGAAGGACGAGGACCACGCCCGCTGGGAACTCCGCTATGCCCGCCGTGCGCTCGGACTGCTCGTGGCGGAGCGCGATGCGCTCGACGATCGCACGCCGTCGTTGGTGGCCGACGCGCTCGAAGCGGCGCTCGAGCGTGACCCCAACGTCGCGGCCGACAAGGTCGAGGTCGCGCTCGCGCAGTTCAACACGCGGCTCTCGGCCTACCGCGAAGCGTTCCGCACGCGGAATCCGAAGGAACCGGTCGGTCCGCGCCTCGCGCGCGAGCTGCTGAGCTTCGCCACGGCGGTGCCGAAGAATCGTGAAGAGGCCATCACGGAGGCCGCCGCGCTGTTGCAGCGGCTCATGGCGGATGCTGCCGAAGCGTTGCGTCGTGCATTCGGTGAAGCGCACCTGCCCGAGGACGTTCCGCCGAGCCAGATCGCCGGCGACTGAGGCGCCGGACCGGCTAGCGAACGGCGCGCAGCGCCTCGTAGGTCGCCTCGATCTTCTTCACGTAGCCAAGCGTCTCGAGGTGGCGCCAGTTGCGCACCTTGGGCGCGATCTGCGCGATGTTCTCCCAGCGCGTCGGATCCAGCTTGGCGGCGGCAGCCACGCCGCTCGCGCGAAAGATCGTGCCTTCGCCCGCGTTATAGCTCGCGAAGCTGAATCGCGGCACCTCCTCCGCGGACACCTTCGGCGTCCACATCACCCACAAGTCGCGGTCATGCAGGATGCCCGCCGCGATGTTGGCCTCGGGTGCGTCGATGTTCGCCATCCAGGTGCGACTCTGCGAGATCGCCGTGAACGTGGCCGGCATGAGTTGCATGATGCCGCGCGCACCGACCCCGCTCCGTGCATTCGGATTGAGGTCGCTCTCCGCCACGCCCTGCGACTTGAACAGCCGCCAGTCCGTTCCGATGCCGAAGTAGCGCTTCGTGTACTTCCTGAACCACGGATCGTACGTGCTCGTGATGCGCACGGCCTCGCGGGCGCGCGCGGCCTTGGCGAGTTCGTCGACCACGCCGACGTCCGCCTTCGCGTCATCACCAACGCGCGCGCGCGGCACGGCCGCGAGAAGCAGCGGAATCGCGATGAGCAGCCATTGGCGGTGGCGGTACGGCGACATCGGCAGGCCCTAGTTGAGCGCGCGCCCGACGATCATCGCGATGCCGATGAAGATCTTAGCAATGAAGATCGCGACGGCCACGTTCCCCTTCTTGAGCTCTTCGGCGAAGTGGACTTCCGGCGTGAGCTTGTCGAACAGGCGATAGGCCAGCCACATCAGCAGCACGCCGGCCACGGCGTAGCCGAGGTTGAGCAGGATGATCATCGGATCCACGAGCGCTCCGTCGAGGGTGTCCAGAAGTGACGATTCGACCCGCCGCATCGCAAGCACGCGGTCGGACCGCGCTCGCGTCCAGCCTGCACGTACCCATGCTCCCTACGACGGTCGCACGGACATGGTGACACGATCCGGCGCGCCAGTCGCTGCGGGGTGCGGTGGAAGGGTGCCAGAAAACGAGACGGGGCGCCGGTCAATGGACCGTCGCCCCGCGTCGTTCAGGCAGTGCCGAAGGCGGGACTCGAACCCGCACGGAGTTGCCCCCACTGGCTCCTGAAGCCAGCGCGTCTACCAGTTCCACCACTTCGGCAGCGTCGAAATAAGGTAATCGGGTGACGCGATGGGTCAACGCAGCCGGCATCCTTCCGAGTAGCGCCCTCGGTAGATTGCCTGCATGGCCCGCGAGAAGCCCGCACCCGAGGAGCGCGAGTCCGTTGCCC
>JANYHJ010000170.1 GCA_025359135.1 Gemmatimonadota bacterium
CGTGAACGGGGTGATGTCGGTGCTGTAGTAGTACGTGGCCCAGTTGCTGATGCCCGCGCCCACCGAGATCGCCTTGAAGCGATCCGAGTTCGTGGTCAGAAACGCGCTGATATAGCCGCCCTGCGACCACCCCATCGTGGCCACGCGCTTGGTGTCGGCCCAGCCCTGCGCCACGAGCGCGTCGACGCCACTCAGCACGTCCCACGCGTCGCCGACACCCAGATTGCGCTCGTTCAAGCGGCGGAACTTCTCGCCGTAGCCCGCGCTGCCCCGGTAGTTGACCTTGAGCACGATGCCGCCGCGCGCGACCCATTCGTCGACGGGATAGTAGCGGGCGTCGGGCAGCGTCGGACGATCGACGCCGGTCGGCCCACCGTGGATGACGCAGAGCAACGGATGCGAGCCATCGGCCTTCGCGTCCTTGCCCTTGATCAGGATCCCTTCGATTTCGGTGCCGTCCTTCGACTTCCAGCGGTACACCTCGCGCGTGCCGAGCGCGAACCCGCTCACCTGCGTGGTCATGCTCGTGAGCGTCTTGGGCGCCCACGCGCTCGTGGACGACACCTTGATCTCCGCGAGCGAGGTCGGCCCGGCTTCACCGAAGGCCGCCATGCGACCGTCAGGGGTGAGCGACGCGCCGAACACGATCGCGGTCGACGGCGCCGACACGGTCGTGATCTTCGACGTCGCCGGATCGAGCCGGAAGAGATGCTGCGCCGTCTTCTGTGAAGCGCTGAAGTAGATGCCGGCCGCGGTCCACGCGATCGGGTTGACGGTCTCGTCGAAGCTGTCCGTGAGCGAACGTGGCGTGCCGCCCTTGGCGCTCACGACCGCGATGCGGTTGTTCCGAGAGAACGACTTGACCTCGCCCATGCTCGACGAGAACGCGATCATCGACCCATCGGGGGACCAGAGCGGCGAACCGTCCGGTCCGGCCGTGGTCACGAGCGGCGTGACGACGTCGGCGCCGTCGCCATCGGCGAGCGTGACCAAGTGGATGTCGCTCGTCGAGCCGTACGCGAGATCGGGCACCGTCGTGGCGCTGAACGCGATCTGCTTCCCATCGGGCGACCAGTCGAAGCCGTTGACGCTGAATGCGGTACCCTTGGTGCGCTGGCGCCCCGCCTGCGGTTCCTCGAGCGCCTTGCCCACCGACGCGGTGAACAGGTGTACATGGTCGTAGTCGCGGCGGATGACATCGTAGCCGCTGTACGTCTCACGACGCTTCTTGGCCGCGGCGTCCTCGACGCTCGATGTCCACGCGATCTGCGACCCGTCGCGTGACCAGGCGTAGCCCTGCACCCCCGTCGCGGCCTTGGTGAGCTTGACCGGCTCGCCACCGTCGACGCGCATCGCGTACAACTGCGGCGGGCCGTCTTCGCGCGATGACGCGAAGCTCACCCACTGGCCGTCGGGTGACCACTCGCCGTTGAACGCTCCCTTGGGATGATGCGTGATCTGGTGCCGCTCGCCCGTGGTCACGTCCGCGAGCCAGAGCTGGCCCACGAACGCGTCCGCCTTCCAGTCGGTGCTCGTGACCACGTACAGCACGCGGCGGCCGTCTGGGCTGATGCGCGCCGCGCCCGCGGACTTGAGCGAGAGCAGCTCGTCGATGGACGGCACCTTGCCCTGCGCGCTGGCGGCGGGGGCGACGAAGCAGGCGAGGACGAACGCGAACAGCAGGCGGCGCATGTGACGACTCCTCAGGTGGGCAATGCGAACGGCGGTCAGCTCCGGGGATGATACTGCTTGTGGACCGTCCGCAGGTACTCGCGGTCCACGTGCGTGTAGATCTGCGTGGTGCCGATGTCGGCGTGGCCGAGCATCTCCTGGACGGCGCGCAGGTCGGCGCCGCCTTCGAGCAGGTGCGTAGCGAACGAGTGACGAAGGGTATGTGGTGTGACAGCCTTCGTGATGCCGGCGGTTTGGACGTGCTTGCGCAGCATCTTCCACGCGCCCATGCGCGACATCGGCTCGCCGCGATTGTTGAGGAAGAGTACCCCCTTCCCCTTGCCCTTTTCGAGCGTGGGGCGCAACTCGCGCAGGTAAAGCGCGACCGCGCCGGCCGCACTGCGGCCGAGGGGTACGAGCCGCTCCTTGCCACCCTTGCCGAAGACGCGCACGAGCCCTTCTTCCCCCATCAGATCGCGAAGCCCAAGCGTGATCCACTCCGACACGCGGAGTCCCGCGCCATAGGCGAGCTCGATCATGGCCTTGTCGCGATAGTAGAGCGCGTCGTCCTGCGTCGGCGCGCCGATCAGCGCCGTGATCTCCGCGACCGTCAGCACCTCGGGCAGCGTACGCCATTTCTTGGGCGTCTCGAGCCGTTCGCTCGGATCACCGCTGATGATCCCTTCGGCCAGCAGGAAGCGGAACCAGGTGCGGAGCGCCGACACGTTGCGGCGGATCGACGCCGGCGCGAGGCCCAGGTCCTTGAGGAAGAACACATAGTCGCGGAGCAACCGCGGCGTGAGCGCGCCCGGCGTCATCGCCTGCTTGGCCACGGCCCACGTCACGAACCGCTTCACGTCGCGCGCGTACGCCTCGTGTGTCCGCGCGCTCGCTCCTTCTTCCAGCGAGAGGAAGTCGCCGAACCGCTCGACGAGAAAGGCGCGTGCGACCTGGTCCGGACTCAGAACCACCGCGAGAGCCCGGCCCGAAAGGCGATCAGCACGCCGAACATGACCGGGGTGGCAAGCGTCATGGCGATGATGCTCGACACGAAGGGGAGCGCGAGCGCACCGGTCACCGGCGCCACGATCATGCGCGGGCCCGGCAGTACGCGTGCGAGGAACAAGGCGGGGACACCCCACTTTCCGTAGAGATCGTGCACACGCTGTTCGCCGCGCTTCACGCCGCCGCCCTGCTTGGCGATCCAGGCGTGCAGGCGCTCGGCGCCCACGCGACGCACCAGCAGGTGGATCGTCGCCATGCCCACGCAGTGGCCCGCGGTGATGACGAGCACCGAGAGGCCGAGGTTGACCTTGCCGGCAGCGGCAATGAGCGCGGCCGCCAGCACGACGTTGTGGATCGGCGGGAAGTAGCTCTCGCCCACGGCGCAGAGCCCCACCACGAGGAAGTACGCCGCGGGTGGCAGCGACTGGACCCACGCGATGACCGGTTCCATCGTCGCGGGCGCCCCGCCCTACTGGCCGCGCGGGGCGATCGTGGCCACGGCGATCACGGCAACACCTTCGCCGCGGCCGATGAACCCCATCCCCTCGTTGGTCTTGCCCTTCACGCTTACGTGGCCGGGCGGTACCGAGAGCGCGTGCGCGAGCCGAGCGCACATGGCCTCGCGATGCGGCCCGATCTTGGGGCGCTCGCAGATGACGGTCACGTCCACCTGGTGCACGTGCCATCCCATCGCGAGGATCCGCTGCACCGCGATCGTCAGCATCTCGATCGAGTCGCGCCCCCTGTTGGCGGCATCGGTATCGGGAAACAGCGCGCCGATGTCTCCCGCGCCGGCTGCACCGAGGACGGCGTCGGTGAGCGCATGGCAGACCGCGTCGGCGTCGGAGTGACCTGTGCACTTGACGTCACTCGGGATGTCGATGCCGCCCAGGCGCAGCGGTCCACCTTGGGCAAAGCGGTGCGAGTCATAGCCGATTCCGGTGCGGTGCATGGTGCGTCGGCCGGAATCAGGCGGCGGCCCCGGCCGGTTCGGCCGGGATGATCGAGTAGTCCTGCCGTCGGCGCGCCGCAACGAAGCCGGCCTCGCGGATGAGCCGCTCCATCTCGCCCGTCGTGGTCCGGTACGTGGTGTTGGCCGCCGAGACCACGTTCTCCTCGATCATGAGCGAGCCGAAGTCGTTGCAGCCGAAGTTGAGCGCCGTCTGCCCGATCTTGAGCCCCATCGTCACCCAGCTGGCCTGCAGGTTCGGCACGTGGTCGAGCACGATGCGCGAGATCGCGACCGTCCGCAGGTAGTCGACGGCGTCGGTCTTCTGCATGTGGCTCATCGTCGGCGTGTTCTCGGGCTGGAGCGGCCACGTGATGAACGCCGTGAAGCCGCCCGTGCGCTTCTGCAGCTCCTCGACGCGCGTCAGGTGCTCGAGCCGCTCGGCCAGCGTCTCGCCGATGCCGTACATCATGGTCACGGAGGTCTTCATCCCCTCCTCGTGGGCGATGCCCATGATCTCGAGCCAGCGGTCGGCGCCCGCCTTCTTGGGCGCGGCGATGTCGCGCACGCGCTGCACGAGGATCTCGCCGCCGCCGCCGGGGATCGAGTCCAGGCCGGCCGCCTTCAGTTCACGCACGATCGTGCGTGCGTCCATCTTGAAGAGCGTCGCGAAGAAGTCGACTTCGCTCGGGCTGAACCCGTGGATGTGGATCGGGTGGTTGCGCTTGATGTAGCGCAGCAGGTCGAGGTACCAGTCGAAGGGGATGTACGGGTTGTGCCCGCCCTGGATCAGGATCTGGACGCCGCCCAGCGCCTTGGTCTCCTCGATCTTCTGCCCGATCTGCTCGAACGAGAGCGTGTAGCCCTCGCCGTGCTTGGGGCGCCGCGCGAAGGCGCAGAAGCCGCAATCCGCCACGCAGACGTTCGTGTAGTTGATGTTGCGGTCAACGATGAACGTGACCGTGTTGTGCGGATGCTTCTCGCGGCGGACGCGATCGGCCTCGGCGCCGAGCTCGAGGAGCGGCGCGTTGGTGTAGAAGTCGAGGAGGTCGCGGGTCACGG
>JANYHJ010000220.1 GCA_025359135.1 Gemmatimonadota bacterium
CAGATGTGGCGCCAGCCGTCCATCTCACTGAGGACGAGGAACTCCTTGCCGCCTTCGGTCCAGTGCACGCTCGGGCCCGGTCCGTAGCCGACCAAGTCATCCCAGATGTCGATCCATGCGCTGTCGCGCTCCACGTAGACCGAACGCACGGCGCCCGTGGTGGCCGTAGCCATCCAGAAAGTGCGCTGTTGCTGGCGCCGGTCGAGCTGCTGGATGAGCAGTTCACTCGTGCTGGCGGCCCAGTCCATGCGCGCGAGGTAGTTGTTGCGCGGATCACCGGGGACGTTGGCCCACGTGGTCGGGCCACCGCTCACACTCACGACGCCGATCCGCGAGGCCGCGTTGGTGGTGCCGGCCTTGGGGTACTGCACCGGCACGGTGAACGGGTAGAGCGAATCGGTGGTGTTGATGAGCAGGAAGTCGCGCACGCCCCGGACGTCGAGCTGCCAGTAGGCGATGTGCGCACCGTCGGGGCTCCAGCGGAAGCCGTCACGGAGGGAGAGCTCCTCCTCGTGGACCCAGTCGAAGCCGCCGTTGATGGTGGTGGTCGACCCATCGGTCGTGAGGCGCGTGATCGCGCCGCCTGCGACCGGTTCGACATAGAGATCGTTGGCGCGCACGTACGCCACGCGATTGCCGTCCGGCGAGAACTTGGCGTACTGGAGCGTCTGCGGAGTGGCATCGCCGCCGAGCTTGTGCAGCGCGCCGGAGCCCAGATCCAACGTCCAGAAATCGCCGCGCGTGTTGGCGCGCCAGACGCGCGCGCTGTTGGTGAAGACGAGCAGCCGACGATGGTCGGCGGACCAGTCGACTTCCTCGACCTCGAGTGGTGCCGTGGCGCCCGCCGGGGTGAGCTGCTTCGCTGTCACGAGGACGCGCCGCGCGCCGGTGCCCGCGTGATAGGCGGCGATCTCGACACCACCCGAACCCGCTTCGACGATCGTGTACGTCGAGTCATCCCACCAGCGAAGATCCGGCGCGCGTTCACCGCGGAACTCGCCACTCGCGAAGATGCGCGGGAGGGTGAGCCGCGACGCATCGGCGCCTTGCTGGGCACGGGCGGACGCGAGCGGAACGAGGACCGCGAGGAGGGCGAAGCGGGTGCGCAGGCGCATGGCGAGTGAGGCGGATGCACGATGAGACTTGGGACTGCTGCGCGCACGGGGGCGCAGGCGTTCATGGAAGCTGCACCACGGCGCAGCGAGGGGCGAGGCACGACGCTCGCGCGCACGTGGGAGTCAGCGCATCTTTGGCGAGGTGTCAACCATGTTGCCGTCCCGCCACCGGAGTTCCGTGATGTCCGATCGTCTGCTGCGCTGCGCCACCGCGTTGGCGCTTGTCGCGAGTGCCGCTGTCTCGAGCGCGACGGCGCAGGGCGCTCCAGCCGCCAACCCCGCGGAGCTCGACAGCATCGTGCACGCGAACTTCGACGGGAAGGGGATCGTGGGCCTCTCGGTGGGCGTGATGCAGAATGGCAAGGTGGTCCTCGCCAAGGGCTACGGCATGGCGTCGCTCGCGAGGCAGGCGCCCGTGACGGACGCGACGATGTTCCCCATCGGGTCCGTCACCAAGCAGTTCACGTGCAGCGCCGTGCTCCTGCTCGAGCAGGACGGCAAGCTCGCGATGTCGGACCAGGTCGCGAAGTACTTCCCCAAGCTCACGCGTGCGAGCGAGATCACCCTGCTCGACCTGGGCGGCATGATCGCGGGGTACCGCGACTACTACCCGCTCGATTACGTCGACACGGAGATGCTCAAGGACGTGACCGCTGCGGACATCATGAACGAGTACGCGACGCGGCCGCTGGACTTCGACCCGCGCACGCGCTGGAGCTACAGCAACACCAACTTCGCGATTCTCGGTGCCGTCGCGGAGAAGGTGAGCGGCAAGACGCTGGGCGCGCTGATGCAGGAGCGGATCTTCGCGCCGCTCCGCCTGACGCACACGTCGTTCGATCCACCAACCAACGGCGCGGCCACGGCCACGGGCTATCGCAGCTGGGCGCTGGGCGAGCCCACGGTGGCGCAGCCCGAGGGGAAGGGGTGGACTGGCTCGGCCGGCGCCATCTGGAGCACGCCGACGGACCTGCTCGCGTGGGATCTGGCGCTCGTGACGGGCAAGGCGATCGGCCCCAAGGCATACAAGACGCTGACGACGCCGCAGCGCCTCAAGGACGGCCGTTCGACGGGCTACGGCTGCGGCGATGGCGTCAACGAGACGGGATCGGCGATCACGCTCAGCCACGGCGGCGCCGTGAGCGGCAGCGTGACGAGCAACACCGTCCTGCCGGGATCGCGCTCTGCGGTTGTGCTGCTCGCCAACAGCGAGACCGGGCTCGGCGCGTTGAGCAACGCGCTCGTGTCCAAGCTGCTGCCGCAGGTCGACGTGCCAAAGATCGCGGGGTTGCCCGCACTCGACGCGGCGAAGGCGTACCTGACGCAACTGGCCGCCGGCAAGGTTGATCGGGCGACGCTGAGCGAGGACTTCAACGCGCACCTCACCCCCGCGCTCGAGCAGGCGGCATCAAAGTCGATCACGGCGCTCGGCGGTATCAGCGACGTGCGCGTGGTGACGCGCGTCGAGCGTGGCGGGATGGAAGTCGCGGTGTTGCGGATGATGGTGGGCAAGGTGGCGACGTCGGGCACGATGTACCGGACGCCCGACGGCAAGATCCAGCAGGTGCTGATCACACGTCAGTAGCGCAATCAGTACCACGCTTGGCATCGCACGCGTGGCATCGCGCGCCACGGAGCCGGTATCACGCGCCGCGCGCCGCACTTCCGGCATCGCCTTTCGCTCTGGCGATGCCGGTGCACGTCGCGGACTACTTCGTGACCGTCACGCGCAGGAAGGTCGCGTCGATGATCGTGCGGTCTGCCTTCCCGCTCCGGTTCTGCGCCGCGAAGAGCGCTTCCAGTTCGCGCTGCAGATCGGCGGACTTGCCGTTCGCCTCAGCGGCCGCGAAGGCGTTCATGGTCGGGCCGTAGTAGGCCCGGAATTCGGCCACGAACGCGGCGGGCGTGCTGGCGAAGTCGAAGGTGTACGTGTCCCGCTCGCAGCGGATCTTCGCGAGTTGCGCGCCGGCATCTCCGAAGCGTTGGCGCACGTGCTCCTCCTGACCCCACAGCATCGGGCTCACGAACCCTTCCGGCGGCGGCGGTGAGTAGGACGCGCTGATCTTGAGGATCTGCGCCACGAGCGTCGGGTCGCCGGGAATCCAGTTGCCCATGACGACGCGGCCGCCCGGCTTGGTGACGCGCATCAGCGATTTGGCGACGTCGAACGGCTTGGGCGCGAACATCGCGCCGAAGATGCTCACCACGAGGTCCTGCGAGGCGTCGGCCACGTCCTTGAGGTCGCAGGCGTCGCCCTCCACGACGAGGAGGTTGGTGAGTCCGGCGGCCTTGGCGCGCGCATTGGCCGCCGCCACGAGGTTGGCCGCGATGTCAACGCCGAGCACGTTGGCGCCGCGCCGCGCCTCGGGCATAGCGGTGGTGCCGTCGCCACAGCCGACGTCGAGCACTTGCAGTCCCTTGGTGACGCCGATGGCGTCGACCAGCTTCTCGCCGCTCTCGCGCATGCTCGCCGCGATGCGGGTGAAGTCGCCCTTCTCCCAGAGCGCCTTGTTCGGGTTCACGGTCCGTCTCCTGTGTGGGTTGCGTTGGTGGGTGGGAACAGCCGAAGGATGCCCGTCCAGCGCGCCCATGCCCATACCAGAAGGTCCGGACTTCTTGCTCAAGACGCCGACGCCGCACGATCCTGGCCAAGGACCGTGCGGCACCGGTGACGTGCGTTACGAATCGCGTGCTACCGCTGGTGGACGAGCTCGCCGTTGACGTAAGCCCGCTGCACCCAGCTCTTCACGCTGAGCGGCGGACCGTCGAGGATGATGACGTCGGCGTCCTTGCCGACCTCGAGCGAACCGACGCGATTGGCGATACCGAGGATCGTGGCCGGCACGAGCGTGACTGCGCGCAGCACGTCCTCCTCCGACATGCCATAGCCCGCGGCGATGCCGGCATCCACGAGCAGCCACTTGCCGCTGCCGGCCGGCGCCAAGGCGCCGAAGGCACGCGCGAAGCTCGCGATGGCCGTGGGAATGCCGAGCGCGGTGAGCCGCCCCGCCAGTCGTTCATCCACCGGCGGATAGTCCTGACGGTCGGGAATCTCCTCGTTGCTCACGTACTGGTGCGACTGCTGGCCGAGGATGACGGGGATGTGGCGCTTCGCCAGTTCGTCGCGGAACTCCCAGGCCATCGCGCCACCGTCGATGATGACGTCGATGTTGAACTCCGTGCCGAGGCGCAGCGCCGAACGGATGTCGGTGGCGTTGTTGGCCTGGATGCGCGCGGGAATCTCCTTGGTGAGCACCCGGACCAACGCTTCGTTGCCCAGATCGCGCGGCAAGGTCGGGTTGCTGGCCTTGTTGCGCTGGTATTCCTGCGCCTTGATGAGCGCCTGGCGAATGAGCGCGACTTCCGCCATGCGGGTGTACGGATCGCGGTTGCGGGCGCGCGCGGCGGTCTTGGGCGGCGTGCCGAGCGTCATGTCCATGGCCGCCGACGCATTGACGATCATGGAGTCGAAGTCGTTGCCCGCGTTCTTGACGATGAATCCCTGTCCACCAATGACGGTGGCATCGGCGGGGCTCAAGTACATGGTCGTGACGCCGCCGCCGAGCAGTTCCTTGTTGCGGAGCGGCGCCGGCTTGCCCGCGCCGAAGGTGCCGTACGGGTTGTAGCTCTCGTAGGCGCGGAGTCCTGGCGTGATCGGATCGCTGGCCTCGTTCTGGTCGGTGGCCTCGATGCCGATCTGCGATGCGGCGTCGATGACCCCCGGCATCACCCACTTGCCCTTGGCGTCCACGACTTCGGCGCCAGCTGGAATGGCGACACCGGCGCCAACTGCGGCGATCTTGCCGCCTCGGATGATGACGGTGCCGTTGGGGATGGCCGGCCCGCTGATGGGAAGCACGGTCCCGCCCTTGATGGCGATGACCTTGTCCTGCGCGCTCGCGCCCGCGGACACCAGCGTCAGGCTCGCAACGAGCGCAACGGCGCGAAGGATCATGGAATGACGGCGCATGTCAGTTGCCCTCCTTGGCGCGATCGTAGATCACCTTGCCGTTCCCGACCACGAGCTCCACTCGGCTGCGTGGTTCGTACCAGGCACCGTCGAAGATCACGAGGTCCGCGTCCTTGCCGACATCGAGCGAGCCGACGCGGTCACCGACGCGCGCGATCTGCGCGGCGTTGAGCGTCACCATCTTGAGCGCTTCCTCCTCAGGGATTCCGTAGCGCATCGCGAGCGAGGCGCAGAGGCGGAGCCACTTCTGGTTGATGACGGGATGGTCGGTGTGCATCGCGATTTTGACGCCGGCCTTCCAGAGAATCGCGGGACCGCCCATCGCGTCGTCGGTGACGCCGATGCGCGGACCGAGCGGCAGCACCACCGCGCTGACGCCGCGCTTGGCGATCTCGGGCGCGACCTTGTACGCCTCGGTGCTGTGGTGGAGCGTGAGGTCGAAGCCGAACTCGTCCTTGAGGCGCAACAGCGTCATGATGTCGGTGGCCGAGTGCACGTGCGCGCGCACGTAGGTCTTGTGCGTGAGCACGTCGGTCATCGCCTCGTAGCCGAGATCGCGCGCGGGCGGATTCCCCTTGGACCCGTCGTCCACCCACTTCTTGCCCGCGGCCATGTACTCCTGCGTCTTGATGAGGTACTGCCGCAAGTTGGCGGCCACCCCCATCGTCGTCGTGGGGTAGCGCTCCCGCGACTTGGCGCCCATCGCGAACTTCATGCCGCCCTTCTCGAGCAGCATGCGCGTCGCGAGCGTGTCGCCGAACGTCTTGATGACGATCGCCATGCCGCTCACGTTCTCGCCCGATCCGGGTCCCGTGACGACCGTCGTCACGCCGCCGCTCACCGCATCCTTGAAGTCGGGATCGTTGAGGTCGAGCGCATCGAGGAAGCGGTGCTGTGGCCCGACGACCACCGGCGAGTCGTTCAAGTCGCTCGGCTTGGCCCCGATGTGCGAGTGGTTGTCGATCATGCCCGGAATGACGTCCTTGCCATTGGCGTCGATGACCCGCGCGCCGGCCGGTGTGCGCACCGACGTCCCGATGGCGCTGATCTTGCCGCCCTCGATGAGAATCGAGCCGTTCCGGATCGGCGCGCCGGACGCCGTATGAATGGTGGCGCCGCGTATGACGATGGCCTCGGACTGGGCGACGAGGACGGTCGGTGCGCTGAGCAGCGTGAGCGCGACAAACAACCGGGCAGACGGCATGGGAGCCTCGCGTGGGGGGAAGCGGACGCGCGAATATGCGGGTTGGTGCAGCGTCGCGGAATGCGCGCGGCTAGCCCAGCACCGCGCGCATCTTGCCGAGGTGGTGGAAGCTGTGGTACAGCGGATGCGCCTCGATCCAGAATTGCGCAGTCATCGGCGCGCCGTAGTTGAGCGAGAGCGGCGCGGCGCTGTCGAGCTCGGCGTCCGTGAAGGTGCGCACGGCGTCGGCTGCTGCCTGGCTGTTGGTCTTGAGCAGCGCGATCGCATCGGCCTTCGACACGCTCTTCTGTTCGTGCGCGTGCTTGGCGTTGATCTCGGCCACGACCGGCCACGTGACATCGGTGATCGACTGTCCCTTGGCGAGCATGCGCGCGAGGTCGAGCTCGATCGGATACATGTTGGCCACGTGATGCACGAGCACGCCGGCGGTACGGCCGTCGGGCGGGATCGGCGTGGCCCACTGGGCATCGGTGAGGCGGTGGGCGTAGTCCGCGAGGGCCTTGGCACCTTGCAGGACGCGTTCGGCGAGGACGTTCGCGCGTTGACCCATGATCAGGCTCCGTTCCGTGAGGGAGAGAAGGACGTGCCTCGAAGGTACGGCGCGCTTCGCGGCGATACCAGACGCGCGATGGAGCCTCACGGCGGAAGTGCGCACACGTCGCACGTTTACCACTTAGCGGTTGCAGCGCGCTGGCCGCGCCGATCGTCGTGCAGGTGACCGATCAATTCGGCAACGCGGTGGCCGGTGCGACGGTGACGTGGAGCGCCGCGGCTGGAAATCTCGCGGCCGTCACCTCGGTCACGGACGTGAACGGCATGGCCACCGACGCGCTCACCCTGAGTGTCACGCCGGGCGCTGATCCGGTGACCGCGACGGTCGCGGGGGCCAGCGGGCCGATCTCGACCAACATCACGGAGACGGGCAACTAGCGAGTGGCAGCGCTCCGGCGCCGCGACGATGCGGTGGCCGGTGCGTTGGGAAGGCGCTGAGTACCCGGTCGTGAACTGACGACCGCGTACGCAGCGTTGCTATTTCGGCTTGGTGGCGGGCGACGCCGCAGCGGGCTCCGCGACCGGCGGCGCCACCTTCACCTTCATGCCGCTCACCATGTCGGCGCTGGGATTGGTCACGAGCGTGACGCCCTCGTCGAGTCCCTGCACGATCTCGAGCCGCGCGCCGTAGTCGCGTCCCACCTGCACGCTCGCGAAGTGCAGCACCGGCGCATGGTCGGCGCCCGTGGTGTCGATCGTGATCACCTGCGTGCCAGCCGAGCGGATGACGAGCGCCGTGGCGGGAATGACGAGCGACGAGGTGCGGTGCGGAAACTGGATGCGCACCGCGGCGAAGGTGCCGGGCAGCAGCACGTATCCCGGATTGGCCACGTCCACTTCGGTGAGCAGCGTGCGCGACGCGACGTCGATCGCGCGCGAGGTGCGCACGATGTGGCCGGTGAAGACGCGCCCTGCAACTGAACTCGCCACCACCTGTGCGGTGAGTCCGATCGTCATCGACGAGGCGTAACCCTCGGGCACCTGCACGTACGCGCGCACGGTGTCGGTCTGCGCAATGCGGTAGAGGCTGCCCGGTCCTGCGGCGCCGGGCACGTCGCCGCCTGCCACGGGCGCGCTGGTGGCGCCGGCGGCCGTGATGAGCGATCCGATGTCGACGTTGCGCGCCGTCACGATGCCCGTGAAGGGTGCGCGCACCTTGGTGAACGCCTCCTGGTCCACGAGCCGCCGCTGGGCCGCCTCGAGCGCGCCGACGTTGGCGAGCGCCTGGTCGTACGCCGCCTTCTTCTGGTCGTACTCCTCGTGCGTGACGGCATTGCTCGCGACCATCGCCTTCCAGCGGTCGACGTCGGCCTTGGCGAGCCCCAGCGCTGCGTTGGCTTGCGCGAGCTGTTGCTTGCCCTGGTCCACCTGATGCACGAGCTCCGGCGCGTCGATCTCGGCCAGCACGTCACCCGCGCGCACGAGCGCGCCCAGGTCGGCACGATACTTCTTCACGTAGCCGGAGACGCGCGCGTAGATCGCGCTCTCGTGCAGCGCCTGGATCGTGCCCGGGAGTTCCACCGTGCCGCCCTCGGGCGCGCGCTGCACCGTGGCCACCTGCACCACCGGCGGACCGTCGCCGGCGCTGGCGTCGGCGGCGAGCTCGCGCGCCACGGAGCGACGCGGCAGGAAGCTGCTCACGAGCAGCAGCGCGAGCGCGATCACCGTACCCACGGCGATCCAGACCACGCGGCGCGTGGCGGTGGGCGTCACCGCGGGCGCGTTGCCGACATCGGCATGGTGTCCGCCGGCGAGGTCGTGCGCGCCACCGTGAGTGGCGGCCGGCTGATCGGGAAGCGGGGCGTTCACGAGGCAACCTCGGCTGGAGCAGGGGCGGCGTCGTGCCGCAGGATGCTGTAGATGACCGGCACGACCACGAGGGTGAAGAAGGTGGCGACGAGGAGGCCGCCGATGACGGCGCGACCGAGCGGCGCGTTCTGTTCGCCGCCCTCACCGAGGCCGATGGCCATGGGCAGCATGCCGATGATCATCGCGAGTGCGGTCATGCAGACGGGGCGGAGGCGTGCGAAGCCCGCGTCGACGGCCGAATCGAGGGCGCTGCGCCCGGTGGCGCGCTGGTCGTCGGCAAAGGTGATGAGCAGGACCGAGTTGGCGGTGGCGACGCCCATGGCCATGATGGCCCCCATGAGCGACGGCACGGTGAAGGTGGTGTGCGTGACGTAGAGCATCCAGACGATGCCGGCCAGTGCGCCCGGGAGCGCCATGATGATGATGAGCGGATCGAGCCAGCTCTGGAAGTTGACGACGAGCAGGATGTAGACGAGCAGGATGGCGAAGAGGATGCCGAAGCCGAGTCCGGTGAACGAGGAGCGCATGCTCTGCACCTGGCCGCGCATGACGAGCGTCGTGCCGCGCGGGAGGTCGGCCTTGGCCTTGGCCATGATCGCGTCGACTTCCTTGGCCACGCCGCCCAGATCTCGCCGGTCGGCGCTCGCATAGACGTCGAACACGGGCGCCACGTTGTAGTGATTGACCACCGCGGGCGAGACGCCGCGCGAGAGCGTCGCGAGGTTGCCGAAGAGTTGGGGCGCGCCCGGTCCCGTGATCGTGAGCGGCGTGCTCGTGAGGGCGTCGACCGTGGCCATCTTGTACTGCGGCGTCATGACGTTGACGTTGTACTGCACGCCGTTGACCGGGTTGACCCAGAAGTTCGGCGACGTCTGGCCGCTCGAGGCGAGCGAGACGAGCAGGTTGTTGGCGACGTCGCGCTGCGAGAGGCCAAGCTGCTGCGCCTTGACGCGATCGACGGCGAAGCGGAGTTCGGGGGCGTCCATGACCTGCTGCACGCGCACGTCCACCGCGCCCGGAATGCGCGCGATCTGCCGCGCCAGCTCGCGCGCGACCTCGTAGTTCTTGCCCGAGCGGCCGAGCACCTGCACGTCGATCGGCGCCGGCAGCCCCGCGTTGAGCACCTGGTTGACCATGTCCGCCGGCTGGAAGAAGAAGGTCACGCCGGGGAAGGCCCTGGGCAGCTCGCGGCGCAGCGTGCGCACGTAGTCCCACGTGGAGCCGCGGTGGCCCTGGTGCAGCTGCACCATCATGTCGCCGTCGGCAGGACCGACCGAGGCGTTGGAGCCGATCGCGAGGTTCACGCCGTACGTGGTGAGCCCGATGTTGTCGAGCACGAGCTGCAGGTCTTCGGCGGGAATGACGCGCTTGATGACGCGCTCGACGCCCGCCAGCAGGATCTCCGTCTCCTCGAGCCGCGTGCCCGACGGCGCGCGCACGTGCAGCTGGAACTGGCCGCCATCCACTTCGGGGAAGAAGTCCTGCCCGATGGCGGGCACCAGCAGCGTCGAGGCCACTACGAAGCCCGTGGCGGTCGTGAGCACCGTGCGCCGATGCTGCATCGACCAGGCGAGGAAGGCGTGGTACGCGCTCCGGAACGACTCGAACAACGTCTCGAAGCGCGCGATCAGCCGGCCGAACGGTCCCGGCCGTCCGGTCACGCCACCGCCGCCCGGTGCGTGCAGCGCCGCCTCGGTGCCGAGCATGTAGTCGGCCATCGTGGGTACGAGCGTGCGCGAGAGGAAGTACGACGCCGCCATGGCGAAGACGACCGCGAGCGCGAGCGGGCGGAAGAGCGAGGCCGCGGTGCCCGAGAGCGCGAAGATCGGCAGGAAGACGATGCAGATCGAGAGCGTCGAGACGAAGGCCGGCACCGCGATCTGGTCGGCGCCATCGACGATCGCCTGCCGTAGCGGTTTGCCGTGCTCGATGTTGCGATGGATGTTCTCGATGGCCACCGTCGCGTCATCGACGAGGATGCCGACCGCGAGCGCGAGGCCGCCCAGCGTCATGACGTTGAGCGTGTTGCCCGTGGCCCAGAGGCAGATGATCGACGCGAGCGCGGAGAGCGGAATCGAGACGGCGACGATGATCGTCGAGCGCCAGCTGCCGAGGAAGAGCAGGATCATGATCGCCGTGAGCGCGGCCGCGATCAGCCCCTCGCGCAGCACCCCCGAGATCGTGTCGCGCACGTAGACCGACTGGTCGCCCATCACGGTCAGGTTGACGTCGGGTGGCATGAGCGCCTTGAGCGTCGGCACCATGTCCTTGACCTGGTCGACGATGTCGAGCGTGCTGACCTTGCCGTTCTTGAGCACGGTGAGGTAGGTGCCGCGCGCGCCGTTCTGCCGCACGATGTTGGTCTGGACGCCGGCGCCGAGTCGCACCTGGGCCACGTCCTTGAGGTACGTCGTGGCGCCGCTCGTCTGGCGGATGGGCAGGTCGCCCAGTTCCGAGAGCGAATCGGGCGAGCTGTTGAGGCGCACGAAGTACTCGCGCGTCCCCATGCGCGCCGTGCCCGCGGGAAGGATCACGTTCTGCGCGTTGATCGCGTTCGAGACGTCGCTCGGCGAGATGCCGCGCGCGAAGAGGGCGCGCGGATCGAGGTCGACGTTGACGTTGAGCGGCACGCCGCCGTACGCGGGCGGCACGGTGGCGCCGTGCACGGTGGCGAGCGGAATGCGGATGAAGTTGGTGGCGAAGTCGTTGATCTCCGCCGCCGTGCGCGCCGGGCTCGCCACACTCATCTGCAGCACCGGCACGTCGGTGGCATTGAAGCGCAGCATGAACGGCGGTCCCATGCCCGGCGGCATGTTCTTGACCACGCCCTGCGACGACGCGGCCAGCTGCGCCATCCCCTGCGCCAGGTCACCGTCGGGCTGGAAGTAGACCTTGATGATCGAGATGCCGTTGAGCGACTGCGACTCGATGTGCTCGATGTCGTTGACGTAGCTCGAGTAGACGCGCTCGGCCAGCGTCACGACGCGCTGCTCCATCTCCCTCGGCGAGAGTCCGCCGTACTGCCAGAGCACGGTGACGACCGGGATGTTGATCGACGGGAAGATGTCGATCGCCATGCTCCCGACCGCGACCACGCCGAAGACGAGGAGCAGGATGGAGAAGCAGACGAACGTGTACGGGCGCCTGAGCGCCAGGTGGACAAGCCACATGGCCAATCCTCGTGCGTGAAGTCGTGAGGTCGGCCGGCGTTCCCTCGTCCCGCGCGTGGATGCGCGCCGGGCGCCAAGACCCTCCGGGACATCTACGCCGCGGACGGCGCGGATGTTGACGCGCACACGCTCGGAGGAGCCCGATTCGTGGGCTGAGAGCGTGCTAAGCGACCGCGGCCTCGCGGGACGAAGCACTCGCGACGACCCCGAAGATGCGCGCCGCGCCGAACGCCCGCGCCGCCGTGTCGATTCGGGCCGCCCTCGCACGTCTTCCTGCTGACGCGCAGCTTTCCCGAACCACCTGTCCCGCGGAGGACACCCTGATGAAGACCATCGACATCGCCAACGACATCGCCACGCTCTGTCGTGCCGGCAAGAACCTCGACGCCGTGAGGAAGCACTACGCCGCCGACGTCGTCAGCCACGAGGTCAACGACCCCATGAAGCTCACGAAGGGCGTCGAAGGGGTGATCGGCAAGAATCAGTGGTGGATCGACAACCACGAGGTGCATGAGCGCACGGTCGACGGCCCATGGCCCAACGGCGACCAGTTCGCGCTGCGCCACACCTTCACCATCACGCCCAAAGCCACCGGCAAGCAGGTCGTGATGGACGAGATCGCGGTCTACACGGTGAAGAACGGCAAGATCGCGGAGGAGACGTTCTTCTACGCCACCTGAGGCACGACGGGCCGGCGATCACGAGAGATCGCCGGCCCGCGTGCGGGACAGGAGCGCGCAACCCGCTCAGCCGTCCTTGTTCACCTTCGCGATGATCTCGCCGATCACGCGCGCCGCGTCGTCATTGCTCGGCTGGCAGGTGCCCGCGGCTTCGTGACCGCCGCCCCCGTACGAGAGGCAGAGCGCGCCCACGTCCGTCTTGCTCGAGCGATCGAAGATCGACTTGCCGATCGCGACCACGGTATTCTGCTTCTTGAGCCCCCACATCACCGTGGCGGAGATGTTGCACTGCGGAAAGAGCGCGTAGAGCACGAAGCGGTTGCCGGCAAAGATCGGGTCTTCGTTGCGCAGGTCGTACACGGCAAGATTGCCGTGCACCGTCGTGCAGCGCTCCACCTGCGCGCGGAACTTCGCCTCGTGCTCACGATAGACCTTGACCCGTTCCGCCACGTGCGGCTTCGCCAGCACGCTCTCGGCCGTGCCGTCCTTGCAGTACTCGATCAGCTCCATCATCAGCGCATAGTTCGAGATCGTGAACTGGTGGAAACGGCCAAGTCCCGTGCGCGAGTCCATCAGGAAGCTGAGCAACACCCACCCCTGTGCGTTGAGCACCTCGTCGCGCGTGAACTGGGCCGAGTCGGCCTTGTCCACGGCATCCATCAACCCCTTCGCGATGTTGGGGAAGGCCGCCGCGCCGCCGAAGTGGTTGAACACCACGTGCGCGGCCGACGGTGCCGACGGATCGAGCACGAGGTTCTTCCGCTTCGCGCCCTCGAGCCGCACCACCTCACTCGCGTGGTGATCGAAGCAGAGGTGGCAGTTGGCCGAGTACGGCAGGTTGGTCGTGATGTCGCGATTCGTGATCTCGACCTTGCCGTCCTGGACGTCCTTGGGATGCACGAAGAGGACGTCGTCGATCATGCCGCGGGTCTTGAGGAGGAGCGCGCAGGCGAGCCCGTCGAAATCGCTGCGGGTGACGAGTCGAAAGGTGTCAGTCATGCTGGCTACGGGTAGCAGGAATCGTGCCGCGCCGACGCGGCGCCCGGGGCAAAGATGCAGCGCCGCGCCGCGCTCGGCGAGTTGTCAGGGGTGCGCGGCGGGGGCCAGCAGCCCGACCCGGGCAAGCACCCCATCCACGGCCGAGACCACCTCCTCGAGCGGGATGCCCGAGAGCGTGGGGATGCTGGTCACCACGTCCTCGCCGACCGTGCGGTAGAGGTGCCAGCGCATCACCTGGTCCACCGTGAACAGCGTCACGGCGGGAACACGGAAAGCGCTCGCCGCATGCACGATGCTGGTGTCGGGCGTGAGCACGAACTCGGCCGTGCTCACCAGCGCGAGCGCGGCACGCAGGGTCGACGAATACGTGCTGGCGCCCGCCGCGTCCGCGATCGCTTGAGCGCGCGCCGCCTCGCCCGGCGCGTGCAGGATCAGGACGCGCGCGTTCGGCACGGTCTCGCGCAGGTGCTGCGCGATCGCGGCGTAGCGTTCGTCTGGCCAGGCGCGGAATGCCTTGCCCGCGCTCACGTTCACGAGCAGCCGGCGTCCCGCGCCCCACGCCGCGTGTGCGGTGCTCTTCTCGAGCTCGGTGATGGGCACCGCGAGTTCGGTGGCCGCCTCGGCCAGCACGCCGAACGGCGTCGCCAACTGCGCGAGGTGGTCGACATGGTGCGCGGCCGGATCGGCCGGTGGCGCGGCGCGCAACGCGTACACATCGGGCAGCCGCGGCTTGGGCACCCCCACGCGCCAGCGCGCCCCCGTGGCGAGCATCAGCATGAGCGTCGTGAACGACTGCGTGAACACCATCGGGTCGATGACGACGTCGTAGCGCGTGCGGCGCAGGTGGCGCCAGAGCGTCCACCACGCGCCGAGCCGCCGACGGTCGAAGCGCACCACGCTGCGCACGGCGGGCTCGTGCGCGAGCACGTCGGCGTTGGCTGGACTCGCGAGTACGTCGAGCTTGAGCCCCGGGTGCGCCGCGTGAATCGCGCGCAGCAGTCCCGTACTGACGATCATGTCCCCGATGCGATCGTGCCGGAGGTAGAGCACCTGCCACGGCTGCGCGTCCCAGTCCGGTGGCGACTGGGGCGCCTGCGCGGTGAGTCGCGCGAGGATGCCGGTGGTGCGATGCCGCACCCACTGCTCGATGGCGCGCCCGGCCCGCTTGAGCGGGGAATAGCGCCGGACCGGGGTGGTCATGGCCGAGCTGGGCCGGCGATGCCCGACGTCAGACGCGCAGCGCCTGCGGGAG
>JANYHJ010000228.1 GCA_025359135.1 Gemmatimonadota bacterium
CGGTAGCGCACGCGCAACTCGTGCTCGAAGCACTCGAAGTGGATGTCCGACGCGCCCCGCTTGACCGCCTCGGTGAGGATGGCGTTGATGAGCTTCACCACCGGGGCATCGTCCACCGCCGCGCTGAGCGCGGCGGCCGACATCTCCTCTTCCTTCTCCTCGACGACCTCGACGTCCCCTTCGGCCTCGATCTCCTGGAGGATGTTGTTCATCGCCAGGTCGGTCGACTCGTAGTGCTTCTCGATCGCCGTGCGGAGCGTGAACTCGCCCGCGATGACCGGGAAGATGTCGTACCGCGTGATGAACTTGAGGTCCTCGATGACGCCGAGGTTGGTCGGGTCGGCCATCGCGACGGTGAGCGTGCGACCGTCGCGCTTGAGCGGCAGCACGAAGTGCTTGATGGCGAGGTCGGACGGAATCAGCTTCGCGATCTTCGGATCGACCTCGAACTTGGCGAGGTCCACGGCGGGCATCTTGTACTGCCGCGCGAGCGCCTTGGTCAGCTCCGTTTCCTTGATGAAGCCGAGCTTCACCAGGTTGTAGCCGACGCGCGTCCCGTTCTGCTTCTGTTCCTGCAGGGCTTTCTCGAGCTGCTCCTTGGTGATCAGCCCCTCCCGCATCAGGAGGTCGCCCAGGCGTTCAGTCGTCGCAGCGGGAGCAGCCATGGCGGGTCGGGTGGAGTCCACGCACCCCCCAGCACGCCGGCGGAAAGCCGGTCCGGGGGCATCGATCCTAAGCTCCCCGAGGGAGAAGGACGTGTCAAGCGCGCAGAAGGCGGACGCGCGAAGGTGCCGCGCGTCACTTAACCCGGCGGCACGACACCGCCGAAGCTGATGCGCCCAGCGAGTTTGCGCGCCAGACCAGGGCCGATGCCCTTGACCCGCGTCAACCCCTCCATCGAAGCAAACGGACCGTGCCGCGCGCGGTCGTCGACAATGCGCTTGGCCAGGGCTGGGCCGATGCCGGGCAGCGCCTCGATGTCCTTGGCGCTGGCGCGCTCGACGTCGATCGGGCCAGGCGGGCGACGCTCAGGCGCCAGCGGCGGAACCCCCGGCGGCAGCACGCCCACCGGCCTGGATTCGCGCGGGGTACCCGGCGCGCCCTGGCGGCCAGTCCGGCGCGGGTCGAGGGCACGGTTGCGATGGCCCTGTCTGAGCCGCGCGGAATCCACGGCAGCGAGCTGGGCGTCGAGGGCGGGTTGCGCCGC
Organism: Gemmatimonadota bacterium; assembly: GCA_025359135.1. Lineage (GTDB taxonomy): Bacteria > Gemmatimonadota > Gemmatimonadetes > Gemmatimonadales > Gemmatimonadaceae > JACPPC01. The sequence continues at coordinate 1,208 of JANYHJ010000228.1, forward strand.
CGGTGCGAGCGGCGCGCGTTCAACTTTGTGCGCCTGTGCGGCCTGCACGCCGGCCCCGAGTGTGATCAGGGCGGCGAGGGCGGCGAGGGCGCGACGTTCGGCAGGAGTTCCCATGCGGCCACGCTAGCCACGCGCCGTCTTACCCTGGTAACCCGATTCGCGCGGCTCGGCCCTTTCCCTTGCAGCGCCCCGAATCGACGTCAGCGCACCAAGGCGACGGCGATCTGGCCCACCACCGCAATGCTCGCCGCCGACACCTTGTCGAGCGTGTCCTCGGTGGTGTGGTGGTACGGGAAGTCGAGGTCGATCACGTCGATCACGTGCAGTCCCTTCTTGAGGAGCGGGATGTGGTCGTCGGTGACGGTCCACTTCGGTTCGCCGTGGAACACGTCGTCGTGCCCGAGCGCCTTGGCTTGCGACCAGACACGCGCCACGACGTCGGGCGCCTGCTGCACCGAATTCCCCTCCTGGAAGATCTGGAGGTCGGCGTCGCCGATCATGTCGAAGAGCACGCCGAAGAGGGGCGCGTAGCCGGTGTCCGGCAGGTGCTCGGCGAAGTAGCGGGAGCCGAGCAGCACGTCGGTGTCGGCTTTGAAGTCGCCGTAGTCCTCGCCATCGACGAAGAGGAGGTCGACGCCGAGGGTGGGCGGCAGGTTCTTGAGCGCCTCGGCGACGCCGATGAGCAGCGCGACGCCGCTCGCGCCGTCGTTCGCGCCGGGGGTCGGCAGCGAGCGCTGGGTGGAGTCCTTCGATTCTTCGGCCGTCGGACGCGAGTCCCAATGCGTCAGGTAGAGCACGCGCTGCGGGTTCGCGGGCTTGAAGCGGGCGATGATGTTGCGGAGGTGGAGGGTGTCGCCCTTGGCGGTGACGTGCGTGAACGGCTGCACGATGACCGTGTCGGCGAGCGGCGTGACCTGCGCGATGATCCAGTCGCCGGCCTTGAGGTGGGCGGGGGTGTTGGGGACGCGGGCGCCGAAGTCGAGTTGCGCCTTGACCCGGGTGAGCGCGGTGGCGCCGTCGAAGGGCGGCGGCGCGTCAGCCGCCTTGTCACACCCCGCGCAGCCGAGGGCGAGCAGGAGGGTGAGCGCGGAGACGGCGTGGCGCACGGCAGGCACGGGAGAGGGTCGGAAGGGTACCGAGTGGGCCACGACCACGGCGCGCGGCCCGGCTCGTGGGGCAAGCTCGCTGGGCGCTCGGCCTTGAATCAACCCCTCGCAGCCCGCGAAGTTTCGGATTCGTGCGCATTCTCAACCGGTACGTCCTGCGGGAACATCTCGGGCCTCTCCTCTTCGCGGGGTCGGCCCTGACCTCGTTGATGCTCCTCAACTACATCGCGAAGGAATTCGCGAAGCTGGCGGGCAAGGGACTGCCGTGGGGCGTGATCGGCGAATTCTTCGTGCTCGCCGTCCCGTTCACGGTGGCGATGACGCTGCCGATGGCGGTGCTCGTGGCCACGCTGTACGCGTTCGGCCGGCTCGCGGCGGAAAACGAGATCACGGCGCTGCGCGCGAGCGGCATCGGCATCCGCGACCTGCTCGGCCCCGTGATGATCGGCGGCCTCGTGCTCTCGTTCGTGATGGTGTGGTTCAACGACCAGGTGTTGCCGCGCGCCAACCACCGGCTGCGCAACCTGCAGGAGGACATCGCGCAGAAGAAGCCGACGTTCGCGCTGCGTCCGCAGATCATCAACACGATCCAGGAAGGGCGGCTGTACCTGCGCGCGGGCCGCGTGGAGTCGTCGAACAACCGGCTGTACGAGGTGGCGATCTTCGACTTGGGCGACCCGTCCAAGCGGCGCACGATCTACGCCGACTCCGGTGACTTGGCGCTGGCGAACAACGGCGCCGACCTGCGCATGACGCTCCATCACGGGTACATGCAGGAGGTCTCGCGCTCGACGCCCGGCGACCTGCAGCGGCTCTTCTACGTGACGAACGTGATCCGCGTGAAGGGGATCGGGAACCAGCTCAAGCGCAACGACAACGACTACCGCGGAGATCGCGAGATGTCGGTCTGCGAGATGGGCGCGCAGGTCTCGACGCTGCTCAAGGAGCGGATCCAGGTCGAGCGCGAGTTCACGCAGAACCTCGAGAACCAGGCGCGCATCCTCTCGACGGGCCGGTCGGTCAAGCCCGACAACACCCCCGCGGTCTACCACGAGGTGCCGTCGATCGACCGGATCTACTGCGGCGCGGTGGCATGGATCGGCTCGATGCTGCCGGGCGCCAAGCCACCGGGTCCGCCGACCCTGCCTCCGCAGGTGATTCCGGGTCAGGTCGATCCGACCCGCGTCGCACCGCCTCCGCCGCTGGCCGCGGCTGCCGTGCCGAGCAAGCCCGAGCGCCAGTTCCGCACGGAGCAGGTGGTGCAGGACTTCGGTGCGACACTCGCCGCGACGACCAACTCGTCGGACGTGGCGCGCATCCGGCTGCTCACGGCCGACCAGGGCATCGACTCGCTGTCGGTGGAGATCCACAAGAAGTTCGCGCTCTCGTTCGCCTGCTTCGTCTTCGTGCTCTTCGGCGCGCCGATCGCGCTGCGCTTTCCACGCGGCGGCGTCGGGCTGACGCTCGGCGTCTCGCTCTTCGTGTTCGCGCTCTACTACGTGGGGCTGATCGCCGGCGAGGCACTCGCCGACCGCGACCTGCTGCCACCGTGGCTCGCGATGTGGTCGACCAACCTGATCTTTCTCACGATCGGGCTCGCGCTGCTGAGCACGGTGGGCAACGAGGGGGTGTCGTCGCGCGGCGGCGAGATGGGCGAACGGCTCGGCGAGTGGCGTGAGCGGGTCATGGGGCGCGTGCGCCGACTGCCGCGCGCGGAGGCCCGGGCCTGATGTCACTCGTGCGTCCGCTGGACAAGTACGTCTTCACCGAGTGGCTCAAGATCTTCCTCGCCACGGCGTTCGGTTTTCCGGTGCTGCTCATCGTCATCGACCTGACGGACCACCTCGACGGCTACCTGGGCCGGCACTTGCCGAAGGTCGACATCGCCCTGTCGTACCTGTACTGGATGCCCGACTCGATGTTCAACGTCATGCCGGCCGCGGTGCTGTTCGCCACGGTCTTCTCGATCGGGTCGTTCACGCGCCACTCGGAGATCACCGCGGCCAAGGCGAGCGGGATCTCGTTCTACCGGCTGATGGCGCCGATCTTCTTCGGCGCCATCGGGGCGATGTTGCTCGCCCTCGTGGTCGGCGAAATCGCGCCGCCGGCCAACGCGCGGCGCTTCGAGCTGCTGCAGGAATCCAAGTTCCGTGCGGGGCGCAACGAACGCTCGAACTTCGCGTTCGCGGCGGACGAAGGGCGCGTCTACAAGGTGTCGCTGCTCAATGCGCTCGAGGGCCGGCTCGACGGCCTCGAGGTCGAGCGCAAGGGGACGGGGCCGGAGTACCCGACGTACGTGCTCACCGCGCAGACGGGCGAGTACAAGGAGGGGCGCGGCTGGATGCTCAAGGGCACGCGCATCCACCTCATCACGGGACCGGGCGCCGACATGGCGTTCGCCGCCGACTCCGCCATCGATCGCGACCTGCGCGAGAAGCCCGCGGACCTGCTCGCCACGCCGCGTTCGCCCGAGGAGATGCGCTACGACGAGCTCGGCCGCTTCATCACGTCGCTCGACCGCTCGGGGGGCGACGCGAGCGACCTGCGCGTGGCGCGCGAACTCAAGATCGCGATTCCGGTGACGTGCATCATCATCATGCTCTTCGGCGCGCCACTGGCCACGAGCACGCAGCGCGGCGGCGCGGCATACGGCGTGGGCATCTCGCTCGCCACGACGGTGCTCTTCCTCGTCCTCATCCAGATGACACGTTCCGTGGGCGGCAAGGCATTCGGCAGCCCCGAGTTCGCGGCCTGGATTCCGAACATCCTCTTCGCCGTCACCGGCCTCACGCTCTTCCGCGGCGTGCGCACGTGAGCGAGCGCCCGCGCGACCAGCCGGTGCCGCGCGAAACGGCGGAACTCTCGAGCATCGATCGGGCGGCCGTCGGCTTCTTCCGGCCGTATGCGAGGCTCACCTTCGGCTTCTTCGCCGGCATCGGCAAGCGCGCGTACTTCCTCAGGGACACGCTGCGCGCCTTCGGCGAAGTGGGCACCTGGTGGCCCGAGGCGTTCAAGCACATGCGTTCGATCGGCGTGGACTCGGTGCCGCTGACCTGCCTCGTGGCGGCGTTCATCGGATCGGTGATCGCGCTGCAGACGCGCTACCAGCTCTTCCCGGGCATCCAGCTCTCGGTGGTAGGGTTCATCTCGCGGCAGATGATCACGCTCGAGATGGCGCCGCTCATCACCGCGCTCGTGCTCGCGGGCCGTGTCGGCGCGCGCATCACGGCCGAGATCGGCACGATGCGCGTGACCGAGCAGATCGACGCGCTCGAGACGCTTGCCTTCGACCCGGTGGCGTACCTCGTGGTGCCGCGCATCATCGCCGGGCTGCTCATGCTGCCCGTCCTCTCGATCCTCGCCAACGCCATCGGGCTGGTGTCGGCCTGGGCGACGGCGAGCATGGCCACCGACGTCACCTCGGACCAGTTCCGGGAGGGGCTGCGCCTCGGCTTCACCTATTTTCAGGTAGTTTACTCCGTGCTCAAGGCGTTCCTCTTCGGGGGCGCCATCTCGTTCCTCTGTTCGTATGAAGGGTACGTGACCGATGCCGGCGCCGAGGGCGTGGGTCGCGCCACCGCCAAGGCGGTCGTCTTCGGCTGCGTGGCCGTGCTGATCCTCGACGCCCTCACCGCCGTTCTCCTCGCGCCGTACCTCCAGTCATGAAGCGTCGCAACGAAGTGCTGGTCGGGTTGCTCACCCTCTCCGCGATCATCATCGTGGTGCTGGGGTCCATCTGGATCGCGCGCGGCGGCCTGACGACGGGGTACCGGCTCTACGTGAAGTTCCCGTGGAGCGCGGGACTCAAGCTCGGGCAGCCCGTGCTGCTCGGCGGTGTCACGGTCGGGTTCGTCGAGGACGTGGACCTGCGCGAGGAGGGGATCGTCGTCACGACCATCAACATCACCATCAACAAGCCGATCCCGCGGACGGTGGTGGCGGTCGTCGAGCCGAACGGCGTGTTCGGCGACAAGCAGGTGGCGCTGCGCGGCGTGCCGAGCAAGAACTCGTGGCAGAAGGGCGACACGATTCCGGCGGCGATCGAGGCCGCGGGGATCGACGCCCTCGTGGCGCGCATGGACACGGCCAGCGGCCGACTCGCCGACGTGGTGAAGACCGTCAAGCTCAAGATGGTCGACGAGGGCGGCATCGAGGACCTGCGCAAGACGCTCGCGAAGATGAACACGCTCGCCGGCACGCTCGGCCAGGTGGTGCAGGACCAGTCGAGCAACCTCACGCTCACCATGGCCGCCGTGCGCAAGGGCGCCAGCGCGCTCGATTCGACGATGATCGACTCGACGGTGCGCAACCTGCGCGCGACGACGGCCACGGTGGCCAAGCTCACCGAAGACCTGCGCGGCACGACGGCGCGCGTGGACGCGCTGCTCGCCAAGGCCGACACGGGCAAGGGCACGGTCGGGATGCTGATGAACGACCCGGGGCTCTACAACGACCTGCGGCGGCTCACGATGCGCCTCGACACGCTGACCGCGGAGTTCAAGAAGGATCCGCGGAAGTTCGTGAAGCTGTCGATCTTCTAGGCTGCCAACCGCCGCTTCTCGACGTAGCGGTAGACCGGAATCCCGGCGGCAATGACGCCGAAGATGATGAGCGTCGGCGTGCGCGCGCCTGCATCGGCGAGTCCGTTGACCATCAGCATCACCGTGCTGACCACGAACAGCGCCGGCACGACGGCCCCACCCGGTGCGCGGAACGGCGGGTTGTATCCCGGACGCCGGCGCAGCCGGTACACCGAGGCCACTGCGAGCGCGTAGAACGGAATGAGCGCCGTCACGAAGGCGTCGGCCAGCTGCTCGAAGGTGCCGACGAGCACGAAGGCGATGCCGACACCGCCCGTCAGCATGATCGCGACCCACGGGCTCTGGAACTTCGGGTGCACGTTGGCCACCTGCTTGAAGAGCAGGCCGTCGTCGGCCATCGCAAAGAAGACGCGCGGACTCGTCAGCAGCGTGCCGTTCAACGTGCCGAAGGTCGAGATCACCACGGTGATGCCGACGAACACGACGCCGGGCTGGCCAAGGAGACGATCGGCCACGGTGGCGGCGACGAGGCGCGAGCCGCGGATCTCGTCCACCGTGAGCACGCTCAGGTACGCCACGTTCGCGAGCAGGTAGATCGCGAGTACCATGCACGTGCCGAGGACGAGGGCGCGCGGCAGGGTGCGCTGCGGATCCTTCACCTCGCCGCTCATGAAGCTCAGGTCAGCCCAGCCGTCAAACGCCCACAGCACCGACACGAGCGCCAAGCCGAACGGCGCGAGCTTGAGGCTGCCCTCGGGGTAGAACGGCGTGAAGTGTCCGCCACTCTGCGGCAACCCGATCGCGATCGCGAGCAACGCGATGAAGAGCAGGCCCCCATACTTGGCCACGACCGTCACGTTGGTCACGCGCGAACCCCACTCCACGCCCAGCACGTTGACGAGCGTCGTCACCGCGATCGCGGCCGCGGCCACGTAGTGCACGCGCTGATCCCACGGCGCGTGCGACGGATCGACGCCGGTGGCGCGCAACGCGTATTCCGCGAACGTGGTGGAGATGGCGCCGAGCGACGCGGCGCGGATGATGATCAGTTCGGCCCAGCCGAAGAGGAAGGCGGAGAGTCGCCCCCAGACCTCGCGCAGGTACACGTACACGCCGCCGGTATCGTTCGGATAGACGCTGGCCACTTCGGCGAGCGACAGCGCGCCACAGAGTGCGAAGATGCCACCGGCCGACCAGACGAGAATCAGCGGAAACGGGCCCGGCAACTTCTCCGCGACGCCGGCCGGCGAGCGGAAGATGCCGGAACCGATGATCTGGCCCACGCACACCGCAGACGCGGCCCAGACGCCCAGGTGTCGCTTGAGAACGCGGGGAGAATCGGCCATGGGGCCGAATGGTAGGTCGCGGCGCAGCAGGGCGCCACGCCCCCTGCAGGGAGAGGCCGATTGAGTCCCTCCCTGCTCCCATGCACATTTCGGCTTGGCTGGCGCGCGCTCCGCGCGTGCGGCCCTTCCCTGCACCATTCTCCGTGCGTTTTCCCTTCGGCCTCAGTCCGGCGCTCTTCTGGATCTGCGCTGCTGCCGCGCTCGTGGCCCAGGCCGCGCTGCTGCGGTCGGCGTTTGCGCCGCGCTCGGACGTCGCGCCCGAACGCGCCGTGGTCGTGTCGTCATCGCGATTCGCCGAGCTCGCGTGGTCGGTGCTGCCGGCGCTCGCGCTCGCGGGCACGTTCGTCTGGGCCTGGACGCTGATGCGGCCCGCGGCGGGCGCATCGTGAGCGCGAGCGCCGTGGACGTCGCGCCGACGGTCCCGTTCTGGCGTGTGCTCATCGAACTGACCAAGCCGCGCATCATCTCGCTGCTGCTCGTGACGACGGCCGCGCCGATGTACGTGGCGGGCTCGCCGTCGTGGACGTTGCTGCTGATCGTGATGGTGGGGGGCTATCTCATGGCTGGCGGCGCCAACGCGGTGAACATGTACGTCGACCGCGACATCGACGACCACATGGCGCGCACGCGCCTGCGGCCGATCCCGTCCGGGCGCATGGCGGCGCCGGCCGTGCTCGCGTTCGGCATCGCCTGCGCGACGGCAGCGACCTGGATGCTCGCCGCCTTCGTGAACGTGCTCACCGCGGCGCTCGCACTCGGCGGCTTCTACTGCTACGTGTTCGTCTACACACGCTGGCTCAAGCGCGCCTCACCGCAGAACATCGTCATTGGCGGCGCGGCCGGCGCCTTTCCGCCCCTTGTCGGCTGGGCGGCGGTGACGGGCGAGATCAACCTCATGGGGTTGCTGCTCTTCCTCATCGTCTTCTACTGGACGCCGCCGCACTTCTGGGCGCTGGCCCTGCTCAAGCAGCGCGACTACCAGAAGGCGGGAGTGCCGATGGCGCCGCTCGTCTGGGGCGAGCGCGAGACGATGGCGCAGATGCGCTGGTACACGGTGATCCTGCTGGCGTTGACGCTGCTCCCCGTGGCCACCGGCTCGCTGGGCATCCTCTACGGTGCGTCGGCGCTCGTGCTCGGCGCGCTGCTCCTGTGGGGCGTGTGGCGCCTCACGCCGGAGCGCGAGTGGACCGCGCCGGCGTGGTGGGTCTACAAGTATTCGCTGCTGTACCTCGCGCTGCTCTTCGTGGCGATGGCACTGGACGAGCGGATCCGCCTCTAGCGTCAGCGACAGGCGAACGCGGCCGCATCATCGGAGTTGCCCGTGCCATTGTAGCGGGCCGTCATCGGCCAGGCGCAGAGCGGACGCGTCCGCACGACCTGCGTGCCGTGTTGCTTGCGCGCGATGATCCGCGACGGCGCCTCGCCCTTCTCCACCCAGCGGCGGATGGTCGCGGCCCAGTCGACGTCGTCGCACCCGCTGCCGCCCGCGCAGTGCAACACGCCCGGCATCATGAAGAGCCGCGTGAAGGACGCCGCCTGCGGCGTGCGCGACTGCACGGCCTTGAAGTAGTCGATGGTCGAGCGGGCATTGAGTGCCGGGTCGGACCAGCCGTGGGCCAGAATCAGCTTGCCGCCGCGCGCGCGAAACGCCGAGAGGTCCGGATTGGTGGCCGAGATGATCGCGTCCGCCCTTTTGCCATCGCGGGCGGCGCGCGCGAGGTCGTAGCCGACATAGCGCCACGTCGAGTCGCTGTAGATGAAGTACTTGAAGAACTCGGTGCCGAACACACCCTGCACGGTCGGCGGCATGCGCCCGGTTGCGTCGAGCGGCCCCGCCAACGGGCCGGTGATCCATGCACCCCAACCGTTCGGGTCTGCCTCGTCGCCGAAGGGCTGCCCGGGATAGCGAAGTGCACCGGCGGCGAGTGGCGCGATGACGGTCGAGAGGACGGCGCGCTGGGCACGCGTCACGCAGCCGTCTGCGGCTGAGTCGTCCAGGCAACCCGGGAGCGACGCGAGCATGAAGCCGCACGCGTCGGGATTGTCGATCGTGCCGTCCCGCACGCCGTCGGTCGCGTCGCAGCGCTCCACGACCTTGGCCGCGAGCAGCTTGAGCACGGCCGGCGTTACGACCGGCGCGTTGAAGTCGCCGGCAGGGTACTGCGCCTGTGCATTGCGCACGAAGGTCGTCATGATGGCGAGCCAATTGTAAGCCGGTGCGACCGCCACGATGCCATCGAAGTCCGCCGGATAGCGCTGCGCTTCCATCAGCGCCTGGCGTCCACCGTTCGAGCAGCCGAAAAAGTACGAGTGCTCGGGTGGGCGTCCGTAGTACGCCGCGATGAGCAGCTTGGTCACCTCCGCCGTTCGGTGCACCGCCCGATGGGCGAAGTTGGCGATGCGCGTGTCGTTGCCGAGCGCCCACCTCGCGCTGAGGCCGGAGCCCGTATGACCCGCGTCGGTGCCCACGGTGGCATACCCGTCATGAACCGATGGCTCGGATTGGTTCTGCACTTCGCCGACGTATCCACCGCCACCGCCCATGAGGAACTGTCCGTTCCAGTCATCCGGCAGCAGCGCGATGATGTGCGTCTCCGCATCGAGGGTCGCCGCGACGCTGCAGTGCGGACGTTGGCCGAGTGCACGGAGCGAGTCGTTGGGCAGCACCGCGTGAGCGTCGGTGACGCGCGCCTTGGGGAGCGCGATCCTGGCCGCGGCCGCGCAGTCCCTCGCCGCGCGCGCGACGTTGCGAACACGCGCAGGCGCCGCGCTGGCCGACGCGTTTGCTGCGACGACGAGCAGCAACGGCGCGACCATCGTCCGAAGCACACGAGGCACGACACGGCAGGGACGGACGCGCATCACGAACTCCGGATGAGAGGGACCTGTGGTCGTGCTTGTGCAACTCTACGCGGTCTTGACGGGCCCGACGACCTTGTACGTGGTGAAGATGATGCCGGACGCGAAGGCTTGCGTGCCGACGAGCTCGAAGGCGGACGCCGACGTTCCCTCCGCAAGCAAGCGCTTTCCCGTGCCCAACACCACCGGATAGACGGCCAGCAGGACTTGATCGGCGAGCCCATGCTCGAGCAGCGTCGAAGTCAGTGTGGAGCTGCCCGAGAGGATCAGGTCCGGCCCGCTCAGTGCCTTGATGCGACGAACGCCCTCGACCAGATCCGGTCCGACGCCCTCGAACGGCCCCCACTCGAGACTCTGGGGACGGTGGGTCGCGATGTACTTCGTGGCCGCGTTGATGCGGTCCCCCATCGGATTGCTCGGCGCCTTCGGCCAGAAGCCCGACCAGATGTCGTAGGTGCGACGGCCGAGCAGGAGGTCGAAGCGCTCGCCATACGCGGCGAGCATGGCGTCCCGTCCAGCGGGGGTCCGATAGGGCACGGTCCAGTCGCTGTACGGGAAGGCGCCGTCATCGGCGGAATGCTGGATCACGCCGTCCAGCGAGATGTGTTCGATGATCCTGAGCTTTCTCATGGGAGTCTCGTGGTGCGAGGTGGCTGTGGTCGAGCATCTGTCCCTATCAACGAACGGCGACCGCGCGTTCCGACAGGTGGCTCAGATCCCCAGTTGCTCAGGCTTCGTTGGGTCCGCCTGAAAGAGTTCCAGCAGGACGAGACCTCCGGCCGGCGACGTTCTCGCGGCGCGACGGGACTCCTGCAGCAACATCAGCGCCAGCAGCCCCAGGACTTCCGGATCAACCGCGCCCAGATCCGTGACCGCAGCGTTCCGGCCGTGCCCCATCGAATCGCGCCCGTCGGCGCATGACGTCGATGGCCTTGAAGCGCGCCGTCGAAATCAGCCAAGGGCGCGGCTTGTCGGGCATGCCTGTTTTCGGCCACGTGTCCAGCGCGACGGCGAAGGCGTCGTGCATCGACTCTTCGGCGAGGTCGAGGTCGCCGAGCAGGCGCACGAGCGTCGCGAGCACTCGGCCCGATTCCGAGCGGTAGCGCGTCTCGATCGTGCTGCTGAGTTGTTCGGGCAGGGGCGGCGGCATGAGCGCCAAAGTTAGCACGGCGATTGGGGCCCCACCCCTCGCCCTGGTCGCTCGAATCGAACGAGGCCGCCTTCGTACGAAGACGGCCTCGTCGGATCAGCATGCGTCAACCGCCGCGACGGGCGGCCGCGACATGTGGTCGCGCTAGGGAGTGGGCTCCCGCCGAACCGGCATGATGTCGGCGCGCTGATCCTTCGGCGTGCAAGCCGATCGCCAGTCTTCGGTCGGACGCGGAGTCTGGCAGAGCGCGGCGTGCATCGTGCTATCGGAGAACACGGTCCGCGCAGCCGCCGGCCGGAGTTGCGGCTCGGGCGCGCGATGGCAGCCCGCGAGCAGTGCACTGCCAAGCATCAGCGATCGAAGTGTTGGGGGCATGAGTTCGTCCATGACGATGCGCTACTCGAAGATCGAGGCTCGTCCCAAAGAGGATTGCGCTCTCTCGCGAACTCGACCTCGTCGTCGCGCCCGCAGCCTATGCAACAATTCTGCCTGGCACGTCTCGCCGGGGCAAGTGCCGACCAGGCGCAGCGCCCCATGTTCATGTCGCCCGGCGCAGCGCACTCCACGCGTAGACCCCCGCCCCGACGGCGAGCAGCAGCGTGCCGAACAGGCTCGTGCGCAATGAACTCACGTACGCGCTCACGATGCCGACCAGTGCCGCGCCGACGAACAGGAGCGGCACCGCGGGGTACCCCGGCACCCGATACGGTCGCACCATCTCCGGCCGTGTACGCCGCAGCACGATCACGCTCGCCGCGCCCAACCCGAAGAAGATCCAGTCGGCGAACACCACGCCCGAAAGCAGCGCGCCGATCTCGCCGCGGGTGCCGAGCAGCAGGGCCAGCGACCAGCCGCCGAGCAACGCGAGCGCCACGTGCGGTGACCCGAAGCGCGGGTGCACGCGCGCGGCGCTCGTGAGAAACGCGCCGTCGGCGCCGAGGGCAAAGAGCACGCGCGCGTTCGTGAGCAACGCCACGCCGGTGAAGCCGAGGATCGAGATCATCGCCGCCACCGTGATGGCGCTCGCGCCGGCCGGGCCCGCGAGCCGCGACGCCGTGTCGGCCGCCACCGCCGCACTCGCCGCCAGCCCGTCGCGACCGAGCACGTGCAGGTACACGATGTTGGCGCCGAGATAGATCGCGATCACCAAGCCGATGCCGATGAAGAGCGCCCGCGGGATCGTGCGCTGCGGATCGCGGATCTCGCCGGCCACCATGTTCATCTGCTGCCAGCCGCCGATCGTGAAGAGCACGGCCACGAACGCGGTCGCCGCTCCGGTGAGCATGCCCGGCGCGACCGGTGCCGCTCTCACGACCTCCGGCGAGATCGCGCCCCACTTCGCCAGCCCGAGACCGATGAGCGCAAACAGCGCGACGCTCTTGGCGAGCGTCAACGTGTTCTGCACGAACGCCCCGGGTTTGACGCCCAGGATGTTGGTGAAGGTGAGCAGCACGATCGTGATCGTCGCCAATCCCATCCGTCCGCCGATCGTCGCGAGCGAGACGTAGCGCTCCGCGTATCCGGCAAAGCTCATCGCCACCGCGGCAATCGCGCCGCTCGCGATCGAGCCGAGGATCATCCAGCCGCAGAGAAAGGCCGGCAGCGGCCCGAACGCTTCACGGATATAGATGTACGCCCCACCGGCGTCGGGCATCATGGCGCCCAGTTCCGCGTACGTGAGCGCGCCCGCAAGCGCGATCAGTCCGCCCACGATCCAGACCGCGAGGATCGGGCCCGGTCCCGGCAGTGCGCGCGCCACCTCCGCCGGGGTGAAGAAGATGCCGCTGCCGATGATCCCGCCCACGACGAGCAGGGCCGCACTGAAGAGGCCGAGCTCGCGGGTGAGCCTGGCGTCGCTCATCCGACGATGATCAGATCGCGTTGCACATCGCGCGGCGTGATGCGCAGCCCGTCGGGCTCGACGACGCCGTTGACCTCGAGCCGCACGCCGAACTCGCCGCTCAGGTAGATGCCGGGCTCGATCGAGAAGCAGAGCCCCGGCAGCAAGACGCGGTCGTCGCGCGTCTCGATGTCATCGAGGTTGGGACCCATGCCGTGCAGCTCGCGCGCATCGATCGAATGTCCGGTACGATGCGTGAACTGCGCGCCGAAGCCGCGCTCGGTGATCAACGCCCGAGCCGCGGCGTCCGCCGACGCGCCGGTGACGGGGCGCCCGGCGCCGAGTTCACGCGTGAGGTGGGCGATGGCCGCGTCGCGCGCATCGCGCACGGCCTCGAAAACGGACACAACGCGCGCCGACGGCGTTCCCAGCGACGCCATCCACGTCTGGTCGGCCCAGATGCCGTCCTGCTTGCTCTTGGCGAAGAGGTCGATGAGCAGCACGTCACCGAGCGCGATCGGCAGCGCGCGCGCCGCATCGGGTTCGTAGTGCGGATCGGCAGCGTGCGCGTTGACCGCCACCGTCGGTCCGTGATCCGTGACGAGTCCCTCGGCGTCGAACCGTTCGCGAATCCACGCGCCCAGGTCGTGCTCGAGGATCGGTGCGCCGGCGCGCGCCGCTTGGCCCGCGCGCGTGATGGCGGCTTTGGCAATCCCGGCAATGATCTCCGCCGACTTCGCGTGCGACGCGATCTGCTCAGCGTTGAACGCCGCGTAGCACCGCGAGATCAGCTCGGCCGAGGTCACGACCGTGGCGCCGGCCGCGCGCACCATCTCGATGACACCGGCGGGAATCCGGTCGACAGGCGGCACGCCGTCACCTGCGGCGTACTCCATGGCCACCGTCTTGCCCTTCACGACGTTCGCGAGTGCGACCTCGAGCGGGCGCCAGCCGAAGTAGATCGTGCGCGGCCACGCGGTCGGCCAATGCCGCCACGGTCCGGGCTCGATGGCGTGTGCGATGCCGACCGGCGTGCCGCTGCGCGGCACGTAGGCGAAGATGCGGCGCGTCGCGAGTCCTTCGACGCCAACGAGCTGCGCGGCAATCGGGTTGGTGCCGCGGAAATCATAGAGCAACCAGCCATCCACGCCGGCCTTCGCGATCGCGTCCTGCACGGCGGGCAGCGTTGCTTCACTCAGGCGCATTCGACTCCCCCTGGTCGCGCTAGCGACCCGCAGCGCGCCATTCGGCGCGCCATTCACAGACTCCTTCGCCGCGCGAGGCACAGCGCACGTGATCCACTGCCCCGGCGCCATCGACGAGCAGCTTGAGCAGCTCACGCAGCGTCGCTTCCTGAAACGAGCATCCCGTTTCGCGCGGGCCGGTGTCGAGCGTGACGGACGACGGCACGGAGAGCAGGACCGAGCTGCCCACACGCGCGACGGAGCCGCCCAGGTAGCGCACGGCGATGCGACGCATGTGGCGGAGCGCCGTGGGACGCGCGAGCATGCCGGGCACGGTGCGCATGACGGCGCGCGAGAGTGGCGCAACGCGCGCGTACGATCCGTTGGCGAGGTAGCGACCGGCGGAGCGGAAAACGACTTCGGCATCGGTGCGGCGCCCAACGAGCCGGGCGAGTGCCACCGCTTCGTCAAAGGGAATGCGCTGACTGCGGCGCACGGCCTCGTTGTAACGGCGCACCTGCGCGTAAACCGTCTCGGAGAGGCCGAGACGTTTGTTTCTCAACTCGGGGACGAGCTCCGCTTCAAGGTCGCCATCGGGGGCGTCCACGAGGCGGACCGCTTCCAGAAGGGCCAGCGGAACAAGGGCGTCCACGGTGCGGGGCAGCGTTTTATCAGTCACGGCGGCTGAAGGTAACCGGTGCTGCTCGCGAACGGGGTGGCGGGAATCGGGAACCGGAAGAGACTGTCGCGCCTTAGGGAGCTGGTCGGACCCTGAATGCGACCCTCCCTATGGACTCGGCTAGGACTCCAGCTTGGACGACCCGTGATGCTACCAGCTTCCGATTCCCCGTACGAGGCCGAGGACGGCTGCCGCGAGTTCGCGCTGCAGTTGGAAACGCTTCTCGATGGCGAGCTGGATGGACAGCGGGCAGTTTTCGCGCTGCGACACCTGCAGCTCTGTGGTGACTGTCAGCATCGGGCCGACCACGCCTGGCGCTATCGTCAGGCCATGCAGCGCTCGCGTGACGCGGACATTGCGACGCCAGCCGTGATCGCCCGCGTCCGCACCCTGCTGCGCGAATCGATGGCGCCACCACCGACCCAACCTTGATCGAGTGGTGGCCGAGTGGTGGCCGAGTGGTGATCGAGTGGTGATCGAGCGGACAGTCGCGGGGGTCGCGGCCGCAGGCGCGGTGGCGCTCCTTGCGCGCCGCACCGGCTCGCTCTCGACATCGGGCGCCGTAGCCGCGACGATCACCGGCACGGTGGCCAGTGCGGCGAGCTGGGGATGGGGCGCGTTGCTCATTGGCTACTTCGTGGCCTCGAGCCTGCTGACGCGCATGGGCGCCGCGAAGAAGGCCGCGCGCACCGGCGGCGTGGTCGAGAAGGGCGGCGCGCGCGACGCGTGGCAGGTGGCCGCAAACGGTGGGCTGTTCGCATTGGCCGCACTGGCAACCGTCGCGGACTTGGGTGGAGCGTGGTCGCTCGTGGGAGCGGCCGCGCTCGCCTCTGCAGCGGCTGACACGTGGTCCACGGAAATCGGCTCCTGGCTGGGCGGCACGCCGCGCTCGATCGTCACGTTGCGTGCTGTCACCCCCGGCACATCGGGCGGCATCACCTGGTGGGGCTCGTTCGGCGCCGCGTTGGGCGCCGCGTTCGTCGCGGCGCTCGCGGTCGCCACCGGCACGTCGAGCGCGCTGGCGCCGTCGATCATCGTGGGCGGCGTGGCCGGCGCCTTCGCCGATTCGCTGCTCGGCGCCGCGGTGCAAGCGCGCCGTAGGTGTCCCGCGTGCGGCGTCGGCACAGAGCGACGCGTGCACGACTGCGGGACCGCGACCGTGCCCGCGGGCGGCATCTCATGGATGGACAATGACGCGGTGAACTTCGCGGCTACGGGAGCAGGCGCACTGGTCGCGATCGCGGTGTACCTCTCGTCGCTCCGCCACGCACCGCAGTGGTAGGACGCGCCCGCCGTTCGTGCGGGTGACACACCTCGCGCGGCGCGCTACACTGCGATGGTCAGCGCGTTCCCCACGAGTCTTGAGCCCAGCATGCGTTCGAGTGACGACGCGGAAGTGATCGTGGTCGGAGGCGGCCCGGCCGGCGCCTCCGTCGCGGCATTCCTCGCCCGCGAGGGCGTCCACGTCTGCCTGCTCGACCGTGCGCGCTTCCCCCGCGACAAGCCCTGCGCGGAATACCTGAGTCCCGAAGCGTCACGCGTGCTTGCCGAGCTCGGTGTGCTGGGTCAGGTCGAGGGAGCGGGCGCCGCGCAGCTCGACGGGATGATCGTCCGTGCGCCGAGCGGCCGCACCTTTCACGGCGCGTTCGCCACGGCACGCGGCTTCCGCGGTTTCCGCGAGCGCGGCCTCGCGTTGCGTCGCGTGCATCTCGATAGCCTCGTGCTCGGCGCTGCACGCGCGCACGGCGCGTGCGTGGTCGAGGGAGCGCGCGTCAGTGCGTTGGTCCACGCGCAGGGGCGCGTGAGCGGCGTGGTGAGCGAAGCCGACGGGCGCCGTGTGGTGCGGCGCGCGGCGCTCGTGATCGGTGCCGACGGGCTGCGCTCGATCGTCGCGCGGCGCCTGGGACTCGCCGCCCACGCCGTCTGGCCCAGGCGCGTGGCGTTCGTGGCCCACTACCGTGGCGTGGCCGGCATGGGCCGCGCCGGCGAGATGCACGTCCACGCGGACGGCTACGTGGGCCTCGCCGACGTCGGCCACGGCGAGACCAACGTCGCGATCGTCGTACCGGCGCGCATCGCACGCGAGGCCAAGGGCGACGCCGCCGGTTTCTTCGATGCGTGGCTCGCGAGGCGAACGCACCTCACCGCACGCTTTGCGCACGCCGAGCGCGTGAGCGACGTGCGCGCCACGGGACCGTTTGCCAGCCGCGCACGGCGCGCGTGGGCGCCGGGCGCGGCGCTCGTCGGCGACGCGGCCGACTTCTTCGATCCGTTCACCGGCGAGGGGATCTACGCGGCGCTCCGCGGCGGCGAGCTGTTGGCGCCGTTCGCGCTCGAGGCGTTGCGCGGCGACGCGCGTGCGCAGGCGCGCGCGCTGGCCGCATACGACGACGCCCGTCGCCGCGAATTCGCCGGCAAGTGGCGCGTCGAACGGATCATTGGCGCGGCCGTCGGCGTTCCACTCCTCATGAACCACGCCGCGCGCGTCCTCGGCCGGGAGCAGCACCTGGCCGACTTGCTCGTCGGCATCGCGGGTGACGTGGTGCCCGCCAACGCGCTCTTCACCCCGCGTGTCCTCGCGCACTTCCTCCGCCCGTGAGTTGCCCGTGAGCATCGACACCGACGACTTCCGCGCCCTGCTCGGCCGCTTCGCATCCGGCGTGACCGTGGTGACCACGGTCGACGCGCATGGTCACGACTACGGCATGACGGTGAGCGCGTTCTCCTCCGTCTCGCTCGAGCCGCCGCTCGTGCTCGTCTGCATTGCCAAGGACGCTTCGGTGTTCGAGGCATTCGAGCGCGCGCCCACGATGGTCATCAACATCCTCGCCGAGGGGCAGGAAGCGCTCTCGCACCGTTTCGCGGGGCCCATCTGGGACCGCTTCGCCGGCATCGGCTACACGCGCGCGGAAAACGGCTCGGCCATCCTTTCCGACGTGCTGGCCTGGCTCGAGGCGACGATCGTGACGCGCCACGACGCGGGCGATCACCTGATTCTCGTCGCGCAGCCCGAGCGCGGCCAGGTCGGCGAGCACCGCCCCCTGCTTTACTACCGCGGGGGCTATGGCCGGATCGACCGCTGACGCTCCCGGGGAATTTCTCGTGCCGGCGCGCCGGCGCGGCGTGGAGCATCTCGACAACCCGCGCGCGGCAAGCGATGCGGAAGTGCTCGCGGAGCTCCGCGACGTGGCGCGCACGAACGCACTGTTTGGCGGAACGCGTGCGGTCGTGCGCGAAGTGCTCGAGGCCTGTGGCTCAGGCGTTCGCGTACGCAGCCTGCTCGACGTCGGCACCGGCTTGGGCGACATCCCGCGCGCGGCGCGCAGCGCGGCCAACTCCCGTGGCGTGGTTCTCGATGTCCTCGGCGTGGAACTCTCGGAGGTGGCGGCGCGCGCGGCGCGTGACGCCGCGGGCGCCGCGGCCGTGGCCGACGCCTTCCACCTGCCGTTCGCGAGTGGCAGCGTCGACCTCGTGACCTGTTCGCAGCTGCTGCACCACTTCGACGCCGCCACGGGGGCCGCGCTCTTGCGCGAACTCGACCGCGTGGCGCGCGTGCGGGTGATCGTGAGCGAGATTCGACGGTCGTGGGTGGCAGCGGCCGGCGTCTGGCTCGCGTCCTTTCCGCTCGGCTTTCACGCGCACAGTCGCCACGACGGCGTGATCTCGGTGATGCGCGGCTTCACGGCGAACGAGCTGGGTGCGCTCATCACGCAGGCGGTGCAGTGTCCGGCGGTATCGCGCCGACGCGCCGGCTTTCGCGTGACTGCGCACTGGACGCCGTCCGGACAGATCGCATGAGCGAAGCCGAACGGGCGCTGCGTGCCCCGCTCAACCTCGGGCCGATGCCGACGCGGCGCGCGATGTTCACCCTGGACGAGGGACACTGCCGCACGGACGTGCAGACGATCTTCCGCCTCGTGGCGGAGGTGGACGCGTGGCCCAGGCACCTCGCGCACTACCGCTGGGTGACGACGACCGATCGCACGCGCGATGGCGGAGGGATCGTCGAGATGGCGGCCAATCGGCCGTTCGGTCCGCTCAACTGGCCGACGTGGTGGAAGTCGTACATGAGCGTGGATCACGACGCACCTGAGGTGCGCTTTCGCCACATCGGGGGTATCACGACGGGCATGGACGTGTCGTGGAGCTTCAAGAAGGTCCCGGAGGGAACGCACGTGACGTTGCTGCATGTGTGGGATGGCCCGTCGTGGCCGCTCATCCGGACCGTGGCCGCCGTGGCGGTCATCGGGCCCGTATTCATCCACGGCATCGCCTCGCGCACGATGGCGGGCCTCATAGCCGCAGCGGAACGCGGCGTCACAGCGGAGCACTCGTGAGCGAACGTCGCAGGGTCGTCATCACCGGCATCGGCGCCGTCACGCCGATCGGTACGGGCAAGGAAGGGCTGTGGAGCGGATTGCAGGCGCGGCAATCGGCCGTGCGCACGCTCACGCGCTTCGACCCGAGTCCCTTCCGCTCGCACAACGCGGCACAGGTCGATGACTTCAGCGCCGTCGATCACGTGGATGCCAAGCGCGCCAAGCGACTCGACCGCTTCGGGCAGTTCTCCGTCGTCGCGTCGCGCCTGGCCGTCGACGACGCCGGCCTCGACTTCGCCAAGGAAGACGGCGAGCGGATCGGCGCGTACATGGGCACCGCGCTCGGCGGCGTAGGCTACGCCGAAGAGCAGCTCGCGGTCTACCTCAAGGACGGACTGCGCGCCGTCGATGCGACGCTCGCGCTGGCGGTGTTCGGCGGCGCGTCGAGCTGCAACATCGCCATCGAGTTCGGCGTGCACGGCCCCAACGCCACCAACGCCATGAGCTGCGCCTCGGGCGCCATCGCGATCGGCGAGGCCTTCCGCCAGGTACGCGACGGCTATGCCGACGTGATGATCGCCGGTGGCGCGGAGGCGCCGCTGGCGCCGCTCTGCTTCGGCGCCTTCGCGCTCATCCGTGCCATGAGCACGCGCAACGACGATCCCGCGCGCGCCTCGCGCCCCTTCGACAAGGATCGCGATGGCTTCGTGATGGGCGAGGGCGCCGCGGTGCTCATCCTCGAGTCGCTCGATCGCGCGCAGGCACGCGGCGCGCGCATCTACGCGGAGATTGCCGGCTATGGCACCACCAACGACGCCTATCACATGACGGCGCCGCGCCCCGATGGTGCGCAGGCCGCGCGCAGCATCCGCCTCGCGCTCGCGGACGCGCACATCGGCGCGCACGAGATCGGCTACGTGAATGCGCACGGCAGCGCGACGCCGCTCAACGATCCCACGGAGACGCTCGCCGTCAAGCAGGTGCTCGGTGACCACGCCCATCGCATTCCCGTGAGCGGCACCAAGGGCTACTACGGCCACGCGCTCGGCGCCTCGGGCGCGATCGAGGCGGCGATCAGCGCACTCGCCATCGATCGCCAGTGGTTGCCGCCGACGATCAATCACGACGTCGCCGACCCGGCGTGCGACCTCGACTACGTGCCGAAGGAAGGCCGTGCGGCACGCGTCGAGCACATCCTCTCCAATTCGTTCGGCTTCGGCGGGATCAACGCGTCGCTCGTCTTCCGGCGCGTCACCTGAACGGGCGGAACGACGTGGGGCGGCGCCCGTGATGCCGGCGCCGCCCCGTTCGTCGCAGCACGACGACCGCGCTGCCGCGCGCTACGGCTTGGCGCGCTTCTGCATCCGCTCGCCCTTGGCTTCCTTGCGCTCGCCGCGCTTCTCCATACGCTCGCCCTGCGCTTCCTTGCGCTCGCCACGATTCTCGACGCGTTCGCCACGCGCTTCAACGCGCTCGCCCTTCCGCTCGAGCGCCTTGTTGCCCGTGCCCTCGCCACGCTTCTCGACGGCCGCGCCTCGATTCTCGATCCGCTCGCCGCGCTTCTCCTGCGCTTCTCCGCGCGCTTCACGGCGTTCGCCACGGTTCTCGAGCCGCTCACCGCGACGCTCGGTGGCGCGGCCGCGCGCGCCGAGTCCGGGACGCCCGCCACGGGCGGCAGAGTCCTGCGCGTGAAGCGGGATGGCCGCGATGAAACAGGCGGCGAGGGCCAGCGGGATCAGGGTGCGACGCATCGTGAACTCCTGGCGGGACGGTCCGCCGTTGAGGTCGGGCTTGAAGGCGCGGCACGTAGGCGTGTCGCTGCCGGTCTTGCAGCGAGTGAGACCGGACCTGCAATGCAGACGTTAAACAGGTGCGCCACGTCACGTCGCACCCGGTGACGCATCGCACGATCGTCGCTTCCGGCCCACCTCGGACGGGCCTACCTTTCGCCGCTCAACTCCCCCCATGACCCCACGGCGCCATGCGTGACATGCTCCGCACCTTCGTTGCCGAACTGATCGGCACCTTCGCGCTCACCTTCATCGGCGGTGCGGCCATCATGGCCACGCGCGGCGCCGAACCCGGCGCCGGGCTGCTCATCGCGGCCATGGCGCACGGACTCATTCTCGCGCTCATGGTGAGCGCCCTCATGAAAGTCTCGGCCGCGTTCAACCCGGCGGTCTCGTTCGCGCTCGTGCTGACGCGCAACATCAGTCCGATCACCTTCGCGATCCACGTCGCCGCCCAGCTCGCGGGCGCGGTGCTCGCCGCGCACGCGCTGCAGGGCAACCTGCCGCCCGAAGCCGTGACCGCCACGCGCATCGGCGGCCAGCAGGTGTCGACGCTCATCACGACGGGTCAGGCCATCTTCCTCGAGGCCAGCGCGACCTTCTTCCTTGTGATGGTCGTGTTCGGGACCGCCGTCGACCCCAAGGGACCCAAGGTGGGCGGGTTTGCCATCGGACTCACCGTCGCCGCCGACATCCTCGCGATCGGCGCGCTCACCGGTGCCTCCATGAACCCGGCGCGCTCGTTCGGTCCGGCCATGGTCTCGCATATCTGGGAAGGACACGCGATCTACTGGATCGGACCGATGCTCGGCGCCGCCATCGCCGGATTGCTCTACCAGTTCCTGTTCATGCGCAGCGACGACGCTGCAACCGCCTGAGGATGCCGATGCCCCGCAGTTATCGACTGATCGCTGCGGGGCTCGCGCTCTCGGCGGCCGTACCCGCCGCCGTCCGCGCCCAGGACCTGCGTTCGCGCATCGACGCCGCCGTCGTGCAGGCGAGCGATCAGATCATCAAGCTGCGCCAGCAGCTGCACCAGAATCCCGAGCTGGGCAATCGCGAGTTCGAGACGGGCAAGCTGATTGCCGCACACCTCTCGAGCCTCGGCATCGAGGTGCGCACCGGTGTCGCGAAGACGGGCGTCGTCGGCATCCTGCGCGGCGGACGTCCCGGACCCGTGGTCGCGATCCGCTCCGACATGGACGCGCTGCCGGTCACCGAAGCCTCGGGCTATCCCAGCCCAAGCACCAAGCGCACGACATATCTCGGCAAGGACGTCGGCGTCGCACACGCGTGCGGCCACGACATCCACATGGGCGTCGTGCTCGGCGTCGCCAGTGTGCTCGCGCCGATGAAGGCGCAGCTTCCGGGCACGATCATCTTCCTCTTCCAGCCATCGGAGGAGGGACCGCCAGCCGGTGAACTCGGTGGCGCCGAAGCGATGCTCAAGGAAGGGGTCTTCAAGGAGTTCAAGCCGACGGCCGTGTTCGGGCTGCACACGAGTCCCGACCTGCCCGTGGGCCAGGTGGGCTATGCACCCGGGCCCTTCTTCGCGGCGTCCGACGGCCTCTCGATCACGGTCACCGGCAAGCAGTCGCACGGCGCTGCGCCGCACGACGGCATCGACCCCATCGTCATCGCCTCGCAGATCGTGCTCGGGCTGCAGACGATCCGCTCGCGCAACGTGCCGCCGCTCGAGGCGAGCGTGATCACCATCGGCATCATCCGCGGCGGCGAGCGCGAGAACATCATTCCCTCCACGGTCGAGCTCTCGGGCACCGTGCGCTCGTACAACGCCGATGTGCGCAAGCTGCTGCAGCGTCGCATTTCGGAAGTGGCCGAACTCACGGCGAAGGCAGGCGGTGGCAGCGCTCTCGTCAAGTACTCGCTCGGCACGCCCGCGCTGATCAACGACTCCGCACTCACGAAGCGCATGGTGCCGACGCTCGAGCGCGTCGCCGGCAAGGCCAACGCGAAGGTCATCCAGCCCACGATGGGCGGCGAGGACTTCGCATTGTTCGCCAATGAAGTGCCCGCGTTGTTCGTGCGCCTCGGCACCACCAGGCCCGGCGGCACGTCGGGGCTCTGGCACACGCCGGACTTTCTCGGCGACGACCAGAGCGTACCGATGGGCATGCGCGTGATGTCGAACCTGCTCGTGGACTACCTCACGCCCAAGGGTCCCACGCCGTGACCCACGAGCCGCCGGTGCACGATGCCCGGCGGCCGGCGACGATGAGCGCGGCGCGCACCTCCGCCCTCATCGTCGCGATCCCGACGTCGCTCGCGCTGCTCGCGGCGCTGCGCTTTCCGTTCACGGCCAGTCCCGGTGCCGCGGGTGCACAACTCCTCGCTGTCGTGGGTGGCCTCGCGCTTGCGTTCGCGATGGCGCAGCGCGCGAGTGCGCGCGGCCCGCGCGGTTTCCGCGCCGACGCGCGCTGGGGCGCCGCTGCCGCGATGATGATGACCGCCGTCTGGGCGCTCGCCAGCCTCGCGAGCGAAGCACTGCGCCCGGCGTGCGGGAACAGCAAGGGGCTCGCGCCCTTCATCGTGCTCGCGGTGCCCGTGCTCCTGCTGCAGGGCGCGCTCGGCGCCTGGATCGGCCGACTCACCGGGCGAGCGCGCACCGCGCTGCTCGTCACCATGCTCGTGGAGTTGCTGGCGATGCTCGCGCTCGTGGTCGGCTTCTATCTCGACCCGACCTGGCGCATCGTCAGTCACCTCTTCGTCGCCATCAACACGGAACAGATCTGGGGCTCCGCGGCGCCCGACGGCGTCGAGACATACCGCGCGGCGACGCTCTGTTTCGCCCTCGCACTCGCCGCATTCGGCGACGCTCTCTTTCCGGGGCGCGAACCGGGTGAATCACGGCATCGGCGTCGCGCGTGGCTCGTCGGCGCTCTGCTGCTCGTGACCGGACTCACGGTCGACCGTGCCGTGCGACCGATCGTCGCGCCGACGCACGCGGACCTGGAGCGCGCCTACTCGATGACCAAGTCGCGCGGCCCGCTCACGATGCACGCCGATCCGCTCGCGGTGCGCGCGTCCGACCTCGACGTCATGCTCGCCGAGGGGATGCTCTGGCTCCAACGCATCGACGTGCGACTCGACCAACGTCCGCAGCGGACCATTCACGTCTGGGTGCATGCCACCGCCGCCGACAAGCTGCGCTGGACCGGCGCCTCGCGCGCCGACTTCGCGCTGCCATGGCGACACGAAGTTCACGTGCGCGTGGGCGGCGCCCAGCACCACACGCTCGGCCATGAGCTCGTGCACGTGATCGCCGGCGAAGCGCTCACGACGCCCTTCCACACACCGAGCGTGTGGATCGTGGGACAGCGGCCGGCGCTCATCGAGGGGCTCGCGGTCGCGATCACGCCGGAGCTCAAGCGCTCCGATGCGCTCACCGTGCTGGAAGAAGCGGCCGCGCTCACCCGCATCGGGCGCGCGCCGGATCCCGAACGACTGTTCGACGGATTGGCATTCCTCGCGGAGTCGCACCAGGGGGCCTATGCTCTCGCTGGCGCGACGTTGGGCAAACTCGCTGAATCCCGCAACGACCGCGGCGCCACGCTGCGCGCCGTCTACGCCACGGGCTCGGTGGCCGGCGCACTCGGCTCCGACGACAAGGCGCAGGAGTTCTTCGACTCCTTCCGCGCCAAGCTCAAGTCGCTGCCGCTGCCCGATGGCGCGTTGAGCGAAGTCACGGAGCAGTTCAGCGAACCTTCCACCCTCACGGCCACCTGCCGCGAGGCGGACGGCGGTCGCGCGCGCCGCGCCCGCCTCCTGGCGCGGAGCGGCGCACTCACCGAAGCCATCGCTGCGGCCGGCGACCGCAGCTTCGCGACGCTTGTCGACCTGGCGGCCGAGACCCGCGCTGTCGGAGACACGGCGCATTTCCCCACGCTCGCGCGCGCCATGCTGGCGGTGCCGGACAGCATGTCGATCGCGAACCGTGCGCTCACAGCTGGCGAGCTCTTCTGGCTTGCTGACAGCGCCGATGCGGCGCGTACGGCGTGGCGCGCAGCACCACGCTCCGCCGCATCGCCGGCACTCGCACGCGCGCTGCTCGCGCGCACGATCCTTGCGGGCGCCGTCGCGTCTCACGCGAAGGATTCGCCGATGGCGCGCGCTGCGATCACGATGCTGTTGCGCGGCAGCATCGTCGGCTCAGGCGCCGAAGCGCTTGACGTGGCGCGTGCCCTCGATGCGCTCGACGTGGCCGCCGCGTCCGCTCCCTCGCGCGCGGGCAGCGACACGGTGCGCAGCCTCGCGCGCTACCTGCTCGCGCGCCGCATGTGGATCCTCGGCCGAACCGATGCGGCCGTGCCGATGCTCGAGCGCGTGCTCCGCGAGGACGCGCTACCAGCGCCGTTCATCGCCGAGGCGACGCTCATGCAGGTGCGTGCGCTGGCGTCGGTCGGTCGGGCCGCCGATGCGCGCCTCGTGCGACTCCGTCCAGAGCTCAACCACGCGCGGGCTGCCATGGCGCTGGAACTCAAGGATCTGTTCGAACGCGCCGAACGCGCGGCCGCCGCACCGCCGCGACCACGCCTCGTCACCGCGACCACCAACCCCGCATGGGCCGACCGCATGTTGCTCACGCCGTTCGAGCCATAGCCCGGCGCGCGCGGCGCGTGGGGGACTCGCGCGCGACTACTTCTGCTTGCCGTACTTGGCCGTGTAGCGCGTAATGCTCTCCATCACGATGCGCGCGGCCACGTCGCTCTTCTCCCACCCGATGATCTGCATGCGCTTCCCTTCCAGGTCCTTGTAGATCTGGAAGAAGTGCTCGACTTCCTTGAGGTAGTGGGCCGGCAGGTCGGCGATGTCGTAGTACTCCTCGTGGTACGGATCGCGCACGGGCACGCCGAGGATCTTGTCGTCGGGCTCGCCGCGGTCGAGCAGCTTGAGCACGCCGATCGGACGCACCTCGATGAGGCACCCCGGAAAGGTCGGCTCGTTGACGTGCACGAGCACGTCGAGCGGATCGCCGTCCTCGTGCAGCGTCTGCGGCACGAAGCCGTAGTCGCCCGGATAGTGCACCGCGGAATACAGCACGCGGTCGAGCTTGATCAGCCCCGTCTCCTTGTCGAGCTCGTACTTGTTGCGGCTGCCCTTCGGAATCTCGACGACCGTCGTGAGGACGTCCGGCGGATGCGAACCGGGAGGAACGTCGTGCCAGGCGTTGATCATGGAGCGGGGCTCGGGGTTCTGGGGTTCGGATTCAAGTCTATATCAAGAGGCGGTCTTGGACTGCGAGAGCGAGCCTCTCAGGCGCGCGATCTGTGCTTGGACTACGCGCTGCATGTTGCGCAGCAGGGGCAGGTCACCTATCGCGGCAACATTTGCTTCGCGGGCAGCGTCGAGCGATTGCTCCAGGTTTTCCGCGAGGCGGTCGCCCTGAACCCGAATGGCGTTCCAGCGCACCCCCAATACCTCGGCGAGCCGTTCCCAGTGCCGACGGCGCACGTACGCCAGTCGATATTCGCCGCCGATCGACATGGCCAGTTTCTTGAGACCGGGATACACGGCGGCACAGCTCATGTCGTAGATCGGCGAGAGGGAGATGCCGTCATCGTAGTGCACGAACGACAGAGTCTTGGCATGTCCGTCCGTGCTGCCGACGAGAAACGACGCCAGCACCCAGTCCAGCAGTCTTGACACCTCGCTCGCCGGCACGGCCGAGAACGTTCGCAGGACCTTGGCCGCATCCGCGAGTCCGGGGCCTCCGTCCGACTGGTACTTGAAGGCGGGCTCGACGCCCATCGCCTGGCACAGGTCTTCCTGATGCAGAAGGGCGATGCCGCCACCGTCACGCGCCTCCACACGATCGAATCGTCGCACCACGATGACGCGTGGAGCCGTGGGCAACAGCTCGCTCTCCACGACGGGAAGTCCTGCGCGACGCAGAAGATCCAGCGTCACGTGTTCGTTGATCGAGAGATCCTTGTACGCTGGCGGCGCCCACTTCAGGATGTGCGTGGTCGGTGCCCCCGGCTTCGGTCGCTGCCATCCAGCGTCTCCCTTGCGCAGCGCGAGCTTGTCCATGCCTCCGGGCAAGCTCAAGCGTCCGGCGCGCGTGACCGCGCGGCGCTCCACCGCTCCGTCATCCGATACCAACCGCGCGAAATCACGGTCACTCAGGTCCACGTAGCGCGCGACTCGGTCGGGAGCTTGCCCGTCTGGCCAGATGGAGACTGCCCCGGCACACTCCCCGCCGATGGCGCCGAGGAGCGGTCCCACCTGCCGGGAATCGAGCCGCAGCTCGGCGGCGAGGAGTCGGCGGTGTTCGTCTTCAGGGAGCAGGTTCGAGAAGTAGGGATGGGCCTGCTCGTTCTCGTAGGGTGCACGCCGCAGCGGAAGCCGCACCGAGAGTGGTCGGGACTCGGCGTCGCGAGTTCGGAAGGAATAGGTAAGTCGCAGGCGTGCGCGTTCGCTGCTGAGCTCGCCCGCGTGATGTGGACCGAAGAACACGGCGAAGCGTGCCACTATGTGCGGTCCGCAGGGGCCGCCCGTCGCCGCTCACGCGGACGAATCTCGACTTCGTAGCCCAGCCCCGCCACGATGGAGAGCAGCGCGCCTGCGGTTATCCCTCGCTTGGTCCGCATGCCGCGCTCCACCTCCGCCAGCAGTCGAGGCGTCACGTCGAGCAGCGGGGCGGCAGCGCGAGCCGAGGCGAAGCCAGCGGCATGCCGCGCGGCGCGCACGAACGCGCCGAGCTGTGCCAGATCGTCCGGCGTGCGGAGCGTGATTCTCGTGGTCGGCATGAATACCCCCCTTAGGGTATCCCGAAGCTAAGGGAGCCGGAGGGACCGCGCTAGTACCCCTTTTAGGGTATCTCGAGCAACGTACCGACCATTTCAGGCGGAAATACCCTTTAAAGGGTGTCGTCCCGTCGCTGCCCGCATCGGGATACCGTCGTCGATCACCCCAGTGCGCGCGCCGCGTCCACCGCGAAGTACGTGAGGATGAAGTCCGCGCCCGCACGCCGGATCCCCATCAACGATTCCATCATCACGCGGTCGCCATCGATCCAGCCCCGCTCGGCCGCCGCCTTGATCATCGCGAACTCGCCGCTTACCTGGTACGCGCCCGTCGGGTAGCCGGTCTCGGTCTTCACGCGGCGGATGATGTCGAGGTAGGGACCCGCCGGCTTCACCATCACGAGGTCCGCCCCCTCGCCCAAGTCCATGAAGACCTCGCGCATCGCCTCATCGGAGTTGGCCGGGTCCATCTGGTAGCCGCGCCGATCGCCACTCTTGGGCGTGCTCTCAGCCGCCTCGCGAAATGGGCCGTAGTAGCCGGACGCGTACTTGGCCGCGTAGGCGAGGATCGGCGTCTGGTCGAACCCCTCGCCGTCCAGCACCTCGCGAATGGCGCGCACGCGGCCGTCCATCATGTCGGAGGGCGCGACGATGTCCGCGCCGGCGCGCGCATGCGAGAGCGCCTCCTTCGCCAACAGTTCGAGCGACGCGTCGTTGTCGACCTCACCGTCATGCAGCAGTCCGCAGTGCCCGTGATCGGTGTACTCGCACATGCAGACATCCGTGATGACGAGCAGCTTGGGTGTCGCCTGCTTGAGCGCGCGCACCGCCTGCTGCACCGGGCCCGCGTCGTCCCAGCCGCTCGAGCCTGTCGCGTCCTTGTGCTCCGGGATGCCGAAGAGGATCACGCCGCCCACCCCCAGCGATTGCGCCAGCTCGGCGTCTTGCACGCACTCGTCCACCGACGTCTGGAAGACGCCGGGCATCGAGCCCACCGGCTCGCGCACCCCTCGACCCGGACGCACGAAGAGCGGCCAGATGAGCTGCGCCGGATCGAGGCGCGTCTCCTGCATGAGCGCGCGCAGCGCGGCGGTGCGGCGCATGCGGCGCGGACGGTACTCGGGAAAGGCGGGCATCACGTCACGAAGAGAGGAGAGTGCTGCGTGCCGCCCACGCGCGCGGACCGCAACCGGATGAACGTTCTTGTCAGGCGTTCGTGCGCAACTCCGCGAGGATCTCGGCGCCACCCTCTTCGTGCAACCGCGCCGCCAGCGCGCGCCCCGCCGCCACGGCGTTGCCCGCGCCGATCGGCTCGCTGCCACGCAACACCCGTGTGCCGGCGAGGTTCGCGATCATGCCGTGCAGCACGAGGTCGTCGTGCCCGCTGCCGATGGCGAGCGCGCCGATCGGCACCTGGCAGCCACCCTCGAGTGCCGCGAGAAAGGCCCGTTCGGCCGCCACTGCGCGCGACGTCGGCGCGTCGTCGAGCGCGCCGAAGATCGCCACGCTCGCAGCGTCATCGGCACGGACCTGGATCGCGATTGCGCCCTGCCCTGCCGCGGGCAACCAGCGCGGTGCGTCGAGGTACTCCACGATGCGCGTGCCGAGCCCGAGCCGCCGCAACCCGGCCGCCGCGAGAAAGGCCGCATCCACCTGGTGCTCGTCGATCTTCTTGAGGCGCGTGCCCACGTTGCCGCGAAGCTCCACCGCCACGAGATCGGGACGCAGCGCCGACAGCTGCGCCTTGCGCCTCAGGCTCGACGATCCCACGCGCGCGCCCTCTGGCAACGTCATCAGCGTGTAGCGCGCCGAGTCCGCCGGCAGCACGAGCGCGTCGCGCGGATCTTCGCGCGCGAGCAGCGCGATGATGGTCAGTCCCGCCGGTGACGCCGTCGGCAGGTCCTTGAGCGAATGCACGGCGCAGTCGGTGCGACCCGCGAGCAGGTCGTCCTCCAGCTCCTTCGTGAACAATCCCTTTTCGCCGATCTTGGAGAGCGGCTTGTCGAGCACGCGGTCGCCGACGGTGGTGTACGTGGTGAGTTCGCTCGTCACGCCACGCGCGGCCAGCAGCGCCTTCACCTGCTCAGCCTGCGCGAGCGCCAGTGCCGACGACCGCGTGCCGATGCGCACCGTGGTCATGGCCGTGCCGCTCACTTGCGCACCGCCTGCGTGCACCACTTCTCGATTGCCGCCACCAACCCCTCCGACGAGTGTGGATCCGCCTCGCAGGCCACGGTGAGTCCCGCCGCAACCGCCGCTGCCGTCGTCACCGGCCCGATGCTCGCAACGGGCATGCATCCGGCGCCGACCCGTGCGCTCGAGAGCGCCGCCAGCACGCCGCGCACCACACTTGGCGCCGTCACCGTCACGAGGTCCACTGCCGACTGCGCGATCAGTGCGCCCAACGCGGCCTGCGCGGACTCATCGGGCACGGAACGATACACCGCGCACACCGTCACCACAGCGCCCACGGCGCGCAGCCGGTCGGGAAGCGTCGATCGCGCGCCTTCGGCGGCCGGAAAGAGCACGCGTGCACCCGGCGCGACACCGCGCGCCACGAGCGCATCGGCCAAGCCGTCCGCATCCTGCTGCGTCGCCACGACCTCTACGTGCACGCCGAGCGCGTCGAACGCCTGCGCGGTGGCGTCGCCCACCGCGGCTACGCGCACCCCGGCAGCGTCCAGCTGCTCCGCCAATGGTGAGGTGGTGCGCCAGCCAGACGCCGCCGGTGCCGAGGCAGCCAGGCGATCGGCCACGACGCGCACCGCGTTCGCGCTCGTCGCGCAGAACCAGGCCGTGCCCGGTAGCGCCGCGAGCGCAGCATCAAGCGGCGCCGCATCGAGCGGCTCGATCTTCGTGAGCGGCACCTGCTCCACCCACGCGCCACGATGCACCAGGCGCGCCGCCAATCCCGACACGTCGTCGGGGCGCGTCACGGCGATGCGCAGTCCCGCGAGGGGCGCGACGGCGCTCAGCGCCCCTCCACGCTCCGCTCGGCGAGCAGCCGCGCGCGAATGGCGCGTGCGCGCCAGAAGATCGAGACGATGTAGCCGCCGAGCACGATGGCCGTCGCGGCGTAGGCCAGCTCGAAGTAGATCGCGTTGTCCGGCATCAGCGGCGCGCCTCGAGGTGCTCGAGCTCGGCGCGGTCCGTCGCGAGGCGATAGCGCGCGCGGAGCAGCCCGGCGAACAGCAGCGTGATGGCCGACATGCTGAAGACGAAGCTCACGAGCATCTCGTTCGGCATGGAGGGCGCCGACGGCTTGAGCACCACCGGCATCGGGTGCAGCGTGCGGAACAGGTACACGCTCAGGTGAATGAACGGCACCAGGCAGCCGGCGAGGATGCCGAGCACCGCACTGAAGCGCGCGCGTGCCTGCGGTTCCTCCACCGCTCCGCGCAGGATCTGGTAGCCGAGCAGCACGAACCAGAGGAAGAGCGACGACGTGAGCTTTGCGTCCCACGTCCAGAAGGCGCCCCAGATCGGACGGCCCCAGAGCGGACCCGTGATCAGCACCACCGTCATGAACGCGAGCCCGACTTCGGCGGATGCATCGGCCATGCGGTCGAGTCGCTCATCCTTGAGCCAGAGCCAGAGGCCGCTGCAGATGAAGACGAGGCCGCACGCCAGGTAAAGGGCCGTGAACGCCGAGGGGGCGTGGATGTAGAGAATCTTCTGCGCCATGCCCTGCGCGGCATCGGGTGGCGTGAAGAACGCGGCGCGCACGAGCGCCGCGATGAACGCGACGACGCCGAGCGTCAGCAGCGGATCGAGCGCAGGCGTCCTGATGCGGGGCGCCGTGAGCGGCGCGGGCTTGGCAGGTGACGTCATGACAGCGGGAAAGCTGGCGACGGGAGGCTCATGCGTCGAGGGAGTGCGGATAGATCCAGGTGCACGCGGCGACGAACACGAGGTCGTAGGCAGCAAGGAGCTTGAGCCAGTTGGCAGCGGGCGTGGCGCCATGCCCGCTGAGGAGCTGGAGCGTGGCCTGTGCCGCACTCGTCACGATCGGCACGAAGAAGGGCAGCGCGAGCAGCGGCAGCAGCAGTTCGGCGAGTCGCGTATTCACCACCACGCTCGAGAAGAGCGTGCCCACCGCGACCATGCCGATGGCGGCGAGTATCGTGACGCCCGCGATGGTTAGCCACACCATGCCGCCGCCCACGTTGTAGAAGAGCACGACGCCGGGAATGGCGATCGCCTGCACGGCGAGTACGAACACGAGGTTGGCGGCCGCCTTCCCGAGGAAGATCGACTCGCGCGGAATCGGCGACGAAAGCAGCGCGTCCATCGCCCCTTCGGCTTGCTCGACGCCGAACGAGCGATGCAACCCGAGCAGGCCACCGAAGGCGAAGGTCACCCAGAGCACGCCGGGCGCGAGGTCGGCCGAAGACACCGCCGTGGGGTCGAACGCGAAGTAGAAGATCGCGATGGCCAGCAGCGAAAACACGACCACGGAAAAGAATGCGCTGCGCGTGCGGAACTCGATGGCGAGGTCCTTGCGCGCGATGATCAGCGCCGCCGAGAGCAGGTCAGGTGGCACCGACGAGCTCCCGGTATTGCGCCGCGTACTGCGCGGGTTCGAGTCCGGCTGCGTGATCGCGGCGCACCACGCGGCCGCCTTGCAGGACCATCGCCACGTCGGCGAGCGCGAGCCCTTCGCTCACCTGATGCGTGACGAGCACGAGCGCGGTGCCGGCGGCCACGAGCCCCTCGAGGGTGGCCGTGAGCGCCGCGGCACCCGCTGCGTCGAGGCCCGTGTACGGCTCGTCCGCGAGCAGCAGCTTCGGCTCGTGCACGATCGCGCGCGCGATGGCCACGCGCTGCATCAAGCCGCGAGACAGCGCGCGCACGGCCGTGTCGGCCCGGTCGGCCACGCCAAGACGTTCAAGCGCGGCCAGCGCGGCACGCTCGGGTGCGCTCACGCCATGGAGGCGGGCCGAAAAGGCGACGTTCTCGCGCGCGGTGAGCGCGGGATACAGCATCACCTGGTGGGAGATCAGTCCCGTCATGGCGCGGGTCGCCGTGGCCGCCACGGGACGTCCCGCGATCTCCACCGAACCGGCGGACGCGCATCGCAGTCCGGCGAGCACGCGCAACAGCGTGGTCTTGCCCGCGCCGTTGGGTCCGAAGAGGGCGACGCATTCGCCGGCGGCGAGCGACAGGTCCACGTCGTCCAGCGCGGCACGGCGCCCGTATCGCACAACGAGCCCGCGTGCCTCCACGGCAGCGGGCCCGACCCGACTCTTCGGTGGGGCGAGGGCGACGTTACCCGTCATGCGGGAACGTTACCCGCCTCGCCCCACCATTGGGAACGGTACTGCCCCCCGACAGCACCGCCCCAAGGTGGTCATGCCGCGGAGATGCAGTCGCGGCACGACCGAACAAACTGCCCGTGAGAACCCCGCCGCCCCCCGACGGTCGAGGCCCCACGGCATTCGAACGCGCTACTGCAGGATGCGGAACAGGTAGTCGAGGCGGGTCACGTCGAGCAGGTGGCGCAGCTCGGCGCCCGGCTGCTGCAACACGGTGCGCATGCCACGTTCACGCGCCCGCTTCTCGATGAGCACGAGGATCCCGAGCCCGCTGGCATCCACCTGCAGGGTCGACGACAGCTCGAGGATGAAGTCGCGCACGCCTTGCTGCGCGGCCTTCTCGAGGGCCTCGAGGGCGGCCAACCGGAACTCAGCGCGGGTGTCCGCGACCAGGCGCATGGGCACCGGAAGGCTGTAGGTCTGCGTGTCGGCGATGGCCAGCATGGGAGGCTCCGTTCGGGAGGGGAGGATTCGTGATCGAAGGACGGTGATCGTCCTCTGCCCCTTACTAAAGCGAGAGCCGTGCCAGCACAGACATGCCGACCTAAGTAGTTGATTCGCAATATCTTGCGTGGAATTCTGCGATCCGGAATCTCGGAAATTGTGGCGCGGACTGGGGGAAACGTCGCGTTGCGCGATAGTGTCACGTTTTGAGGCATACAGTTCCTGTCCGCGGCAACCTTCGACGGGCCGTCAACCGCGTGACGGCGGCGAGCGCCAACCACGACGATCTGGCTGCTTCCGGGCGAGCAAGGCGACACCATCTAATTTCCCCGCATGGAAGAAATCGACGCCCTCCTCACCGAGTCCCGCACCTTCCCGCCGCCGCCCGCCTTCGCCGCGGCCGCGCACGGCAACACGCGCGACCCATGGTCGCGCGCCGACGCAGACTACGAGGCCTACTGGGCCGAGCAGGCACGGGCGCTCGAGTGGATCACGCCGTGGAAGCAGGTGCTCGACTGGAAGCCACCGCACGCGCAGTGGTTCCTCGGCGGACAGTTGAACGTCGCCGCCAACTGCGTCGATCGGCACGTGCGCGGGCCCGCTCGCAACAAGGCCGCCATCATCTGGGAAGGCGAGCCGGGCGATCGTCGCACGCTCACCTACTGGGACCTCTTCGTCGAAGTCCGGAAGTTCGCGAACGTCCTCACGTCACTTGGCGTCCACAAGGGCGACCGCGTCGGCATCTACCTGCCGCTCATCCCCGAGTGTGCGATCGCGATGCTCGCCTGCGCGCGCGTGGGCGCCATCCACTCGGTGGTCTTCGGCGGTTTCAGTCCGGAGTCGCTGCGCGACCGGATGAATGATGCCGAGGCCAAGGTGCTCATCACCGCCGACGGCGGCTATCGTCGCGGCCAGATCGTGCCGCTCAAGCGCAACGCCGACAAGGCGCTCGCGGAGTCGCCGACCGTCACGCACTGCGTCGTCGTGCGCCGGCTCGCCGCTGGCGTCGTCGACGACACCTTCTCGCAGATGCAGGAGGGCCGCGACCACTGGTGGCATCGCCTCATGGAAGGCGCGCCGGCCGGACACGAGCCGCAGCCGATGGACGCGGAAGATCCGCTCTTCATTCTCTACACCTCGGGCACCACGGGCAAACCCAAGGGCATCGTCCACACCACGGGCGGCTACCTGACGGGTGTCGCCTCGTCCACGAAGCTCGTCTTCGATCTCAAGGACGACGACGTCTTCTGGTGCACGGCCGACGTCGGCTGGATCACGGGCCACTCGTACTTGGTCTACGGGCCGCTCGCCAACGGTGCGACCGCCGTGATGTACGAGGGCGCGCCCGACTGGCCCGAGAAGGACCGTTTCTGGTCGCTCTGCGAGAAGCACGGCGTGACGATCCTCTACACCGCGCCCACGGCCATCCGCGCCTTCATGAAGTGGGGCGACGCGCACCCGAAGAAGCACGACCTCTCGCGCCTGCGGCTGCTCGGCTCGGTCGGTGAGCCGATCAATCCGGAAGCGTGGATGTGGTATCACGAGGTGATCGGTGGCGGTCGTTGTCCCATCGTCGACACGTGGTGGCAGACGGAGACCGGGTCGATCATGATTGCGCCGCTGCCGGGCGCGACCGTGACCAAGCCGGGTTCCGCCACCCAGGCGCTGCCGGGCTACGCGGTGACGTTGCTCGACTCGGCGGCCAAGGAGATCGGCATCGGCGGCGGGCTTCTTGCCGTGACCAAGCCGTGGCCGTCGATGCTGCGCACGCTCTGGCGCGACGACGCGCGCTACGTGAGCACCTACTTCTCCAAGTGGGACGGGCGACCCGACCTCTACTTCCCCGGCGACGGCGCCAAGCGTGACGCCGACAACTATCTCTGGATCCTCGGCCGCGTCGACGACGTGCTCAACGTGAGCGGCCATCGCATCGGCACGATGGAAGTCGAGAGTGCGCTCGTGGAGCATCCGGCGGTGGCCGAGGCCGCCGTGGTGGGGCGTGCGCACGAGCTCAAGGGGCAGGCGCTCTGCGCCTTCGTGACGGTGCGCGAGGGACAGCTCACGTCGCTCGCGCTGCGAGACGAACTCCGCGAATTCGTCGCGCGCAAGATCGGCGCGCTCGCGCGGCCGGACGACATTCTCTTCAGTGCCGACCTGCCCAAGACCCGTTCGGGCAAGATCATGCGGCGACTGCTGCGTGACATCGCGGAAGGCCGCGCGCTCGGCGACACGACGACGCTCGCCGACCCGAGCGTGGTGGCGGGGCTCAAGGCGCAGTACGAGGCGCAGGAGTCGTAGGATGGCCGAGCGGGCCAATGTCGACGTCGCCCCTCGCCTTCAGCAGCGCTGAGCCCACGATGGAGGAACGTGCAACGGCGCGGCTCCGAAATGAGGAGCCGCGCCGTTTCGCAGCTCTGTGACTTGCATCGAGCGATGGTCCGGCGGTCGACTCAGTCTTCGGCGCTCGTGTCTGCTGGCGGCGCGTCGAAAAGCGCCGCCAGGTCGATGACGAGAGGCGGATGCAGCGGCGACGGCTGCCAGGTCAACTGCTCGGTGCACACCTCGGGCCCAGCCGCCTCCGGCCGCCAGACATGCACGACACGACGACGGATGTCCACGATCCAATAGAGGTCGGCATTGCGCTGGTAGAAATCGCGCTTGAGACCGTGATCACGGAACCGGCTCGACGGACTCACGATCTCGATGACCAAGCGTGGATGCGCAAGGTGCGGATCGCGCGGCCGGACACCATTGACAAGCGGCACGACGAACAGATCGGGCAGGACGTACGTGCGAGGCCCTCGCTGCAATCCCGTGGTCGGCGGCAGCGACTCCCCGAGACCATGCTGGCGAACGTACGTGGTCACGAGCAGGAAGAGATCGCTCACGCCATACTCGTGTCGCCAGCTCGGCGGCGGGCTCACGAACAGCACACCGTCGATGAGCTCGTAGCGGCTTCCGTCCTGCGGAAGCTCATCGAGATCGTGGATCGTCCAGGTGCGGTGGATGGCTGCGGGCATGACCATAGTGTCACCACGAGGGCGGGGCGGATGCAAGGGGGCATGCGCCAGCGTAGCGAGGACCGGTCCGGAGTGCGTCACCATTTCCTTTTGGTGCGGTTCCTCACATCGCGGTGAAGCAATCCCGGCGGGTTTCACGTATACTCACGCATGGGCGTCCTCGACCGGCTCTTCCCCGACAAGCTCTTCCGTCATCGCCTGAGCGATGCCGCCGAGAAGCGGCTCAAGTTTGCCGTGGCGCGCGCGGAGGAGGCGATCATCGAGACCCACGTCAAGAACGCGCTGCTCTTCGTCGAGACGCTCGCCGGTGAGCTCTCGTTCGACCGCGCGATCGACACCTACATCCGCGAGATGGCGATCCCCGAGCCGCTCGCGAGCACGGTGGCCACGCGCACGCTCGTGGGACTGAGCGAGACCCTTCCGTCGGCAACGGCGCCGGCCGAAGGGGAAATGCTGGATGACCGCCCCCGCCTGCGGCTCGACGAGCCGGCCGGCGAGACGGGTGGCGATCCGGCGCTCAGGAAGATCGGATAACTCGCGTCATCGGGCTACGCGCGACAGCCGTCCTCGGGCTCGCCGCGCTCGCCTGCTTCGATTCGCCGGCAGGGCCATCGCCTCCGAGTGCACGCGTCTGGGCTGTGTCCTTGCCCGGACAGTCATTCGCGCAGCGCAGGCTCGCGGCCACGAGCAGCGCAGTCTACGTACAGCAGGGCCGCGGCATCGCCGCGATTCGAGCGGACTCCGGCAGGACCGTGTGGGAATCCGACAGCAATAGCGCACCAGCCGACCTCTCGTCCGGGCTCCTGGTGACGCCCACTCGCGTGCTCGCGCGCTACGAGTCGAACGTTCAAGCCCTCGACATCGCGACGGGTGCTCCCGTGTGGACGCGCTCGTCGGCGCTCGGTGTCACGGGACTCGCGTCGGACGGGACACGAGCGTACATCGCGAGCGGCAATTGGCTCTCCGCAGTGACCGTGACCACGGGCGTCCCCGAATGGAGCATCGATTCGACGACCGTCTGCGACTTGAACCCATGTGCGATCACGGGCGTCATCGCCTCAGGCGACACGGTGTTGTTCCTCACCGCATCTGGAGGGTTCAACGCGCCGGCCTACGTGCGTGCCGTTCGCGGTGCGACGGGCGTCGCGCTCTGGTCGGTCGCCGCGGTACCGCTCACGGCCGCGATCCCGCCGTTCTCGGCCCCCAGTGCGACGCTGCATCTCGCTGGCAGCACCTTGGTGTTGAGCGACCTCTATTCGGGACTCGTGATGGGGGTTGATCGCGTAACTCCGCGGGTCGTCTGGTCACGCGTGCACGGCACGACCGACGTGTTGCCGTTCTTTCCGGTGGACACGCACGGCGACACCGTCTTCGTGAGCGGCCGGAGCGGCGGCACCGTTGCGATAGCCGCCAGCACCGGCACCACGCGCTGGCAGCAGCTGAGCATCACGACCGCGACGACACTCACCGCCTGTGGTGGTCGGCTGCTGATGCGCACCTTCCCATCCTTGTTCGCCAACTACTGGGTTCTCCGCAGCGGCGATGGCAGCATCCGGGGCGCGTTCGGCTCGTACGACTTCACGGGGGTCGCCGACCCTGCCGCGGCCGCCGGTCGCGTGTTCATCGGCACGGTCACGGCGCTTGGGAGTAGCCCGAACGCTTCCCTCGTGGCGCTGGATTGCTCAAGACTCTGACGGCGCTGCACGACGGAAAAGGTGAGGGGGATGTCGGCTGGCGTCCCCCTCGCTGCGTGGGTACCGTGAGCGTCAGCTCGGCTTTCCCTTGTTCTTGGCCTCGTTCTTCTTCACGTCGGCGATCACGGCATCGACTTCCTTGCGGAGCGCGTCGTACGTGAGGTTGCCCGTCATCATGCGGTCGTTGATGTAGAACGTCGGCGTGCCGTTGACGCGACGGCGATCGCCCTCCGCGCGGTTGGCCTCGATGTTGAGCACGAACTGCTGCGAGTCGTAGCACCCTTCCCACTTCGGCATGTCGAGTCCCATCTCCTTCGCGTAGCCCGCGAGCGGTTTGCGCGGATCGGAGGTGGCCTGCGTGTTCCACTCGAGCTGGCCGTTGAAGAGCCGGTCGTGCATCTCCCAGAACTTGCCCTGCGCATTGGCACACGCGGCCGCGTGCGACGCGGCCATGGTGTTGCCATGGATCTGCGTGAGCGGATAGTCGAGATAGCGGAGCGCCACGAGGCCCGAGTCGACCAGGCGCCTGCGCACGTCCGGCTCGGTGACCGCGGCAAAGAGCGCGCACTGCGGACATTCGAAGTCGCCGAACTCGGTGATCTGCACCGGCGCCGTGGGATTGCCGAGGATGTACCCCTCCGCCTTGGTGGCGGCGAGCAACGCGGGGTCCACCTTTTTCGGCGCGGCCGCGACCTTGGCACGCGACGCCATGTAGCCGAGGATGCCGGCGCCGCCCACGAAGATGGCGACGATCGCGGCATAGAACACCGGCGACGGACGGGTCTTGGTTGCAGCTACCACTCGGGTCGATCCTCGTCGTCAGGGGTCCAGCCCGGGGTCTCCCACGCGCCGCCTTCCGGCTCCAGCGCGTCGGCCACGATGCGGCGATTCTCCGCAACCTCGGGGGTGTCGTACGTGATCCGCACTTCGTAGTGGAACAGTTCGCTCTTGATATCGCCCACGAGCCGCATCAGTTCCGGCGCGCGCGCAAGCAGTTCACCGCGCAAGGCGAGCGCCCGGATCTGCTCGGCGAGCGCCAACAGCATCGTCTCGAGCAGCTTCGCACGCGCGTTGTCGTAGGTCTGCTCGCCGTCTGCCATCGCTGCCTCCGTTCAAGCCGAACGCTAACGCCCGGGCGGCAGGAGCGACAAGGCGCGAGCGTCGCTAGCATTCCACTCCGTGCAACCCGATCGACTGCGCGTCAGTGTCGGACCCGGCGCCCTCGCCGTCACGCGCTACGGTCACGCCGAGCGCGCCGCGCTGCTGCTGCACGGCTTTCCGCTCTCGTCCTTCTCGTGGCGCGGTGTCGCGCCGGCGCTGGTGCGCGCGGGGTGGATGGTGATCTGTCCCGACCTGCTCGGACACGGCGAATCGGATCGACCGCTCGACGCGAGCGTGGGCGCCGTCTCGCAGGCCGGTTGGATGCGCGAGTTGCTCGGCGGTCTCGGCGTCGCGCGGGTCGCGGTGGTCGGTCACGAGTTTGGCGCACTCGTGGCGTGCGCGCTCGCAGCACGCTCACCGTCACTCGTGTCGCACCTGGCGCTCGTCTCGCCACTGGTGCCGGAGGCGATGCCACCCGAAGACGTGGGCGTCATGCAGCGCGACACGGGCCGCATCGCCGTGCGGCTCGCCGGCGAACTGGCCGGTGCGGCCGACCTGCTCGATCCGCTGCTGCGCGGACGCGCGCGCGCACCGGCGGCGCTGGACGTTCGCGTGGTCGCGCGGGCCACCGCGCCTTTCGTGGGACGCGAAGGGGTGCGCCAATTGCTCGCGCTGGCGCGGTCGCTCGACTCCGGGCCGGAGACGGACGTGGCACCCGAGGACGTACGTGCGCCGACGCTGGTGCTGCGCGGAGACGGTGAGGGGAGCGACGACAGCGGCCCGATTGCGCGCTTCATCCGGGCCATTCCGGGCGCGCGCTCCGAACGGGTGCCGGGGGCGTCTGCGCTCTTGCCGGAGGAAGCGCCAGCGGCCTTGAGCGCCGCCTTGGTGACGTTTCTGTCCAGTAACGTGACAGCCGCGTAGCCCGAGGCAAACCGATGGCGCGCCGCTGCCGTCAGAGCATCAACGATCGGTTCCATGCCAGCGTACGTCTGCTTAGATTCTCATTGCTGTACTAACCCCTGACACCCAGGAGCTGCATGGCTAGGCAGAAGTCCCGTCCGCGTCCCGAGTCGACGAGCCCCACGCCCTTCGATCAGGCGCGAGACGAAATGTTCCAGCACATCATGCGATGCGAGGTCATCGGCGCCGAGCCTGATCATCAGGCCGAGTGGTTCAACGACACGATGCCCTACCTCGCCGAGCGATTTCCGGAGTTGGGAGAGGCCAAGCTCGCAGAGCTTCGTGCCCTTGGTGAGCGGTTCGCGAAGCCGCTCAAGGCCGCCCAGCCAGCCGGCAGCGTTGCCTGACGATAAGCGCCTCCTGATTCCAGGAGGCGTTTTCGTTTAGCGACCGGGGCCGTTCGCGCGCCGGAGCACGACGGCGACGCGCAGGCCGCCACCCACCCCCGCCTCCACGGCGGGGCTCCAGTTCGTCGCCACTCGTGGTCCCTCCACCCCGAGCCGCAGCACGATGAAGGGTTGGCAGCGCCGTTCCGCGGTGCACGTCAGCGCGCCTCCCGCCGTCACGTATGGCGCCCAACGCCGCTCGAAGAGCGGATCAAAGGGAATGCGCAGAAATCCCTCGATGCGGCCGGTGGCGCGCGTCGTATCGCCGTCGCGCACCGCGCCACCTGTGACGAGGGCGCCGACGCGCATGTACATCGTGGTCGGCACGGCGAGGCCAACGCCGAGTTCCGCAGTGTCGAACGGGCGGATGTCGAGCCGAAGCTCCGCGCGCGCTCCGGTTGACGCGGCCTCTTGCGACACGAGCAGGCGAGGTGATGCGAAGGACGCGAGCGCGAGCGCCAGCAGGGTGACGTCCTTCATGTCGAGCGTTGCCTGGCGCGGGCGCGCGCGAGGGCCCACGTGTAGTCGGCAATGGCCCAGAGCGACACCACCGCCGTGCCGACCGTGAGGCCGGGCACCCACGCGGGCTTGAGCAGCACGGACACGAGCGTCACGAGCTGGAGCCCGGTGGTGATCTTGCCGGAGACGCGCGCCTTGAAGGTGAGCTTGCGGAGCGACGGCGAGGACTTGGCCACGACGTAGCCGATGACCGTGGCGGCGTCGCGCATGAGGATGAGGAAGCACTCGCCGGGGGTGATCATCCCGTCGATGAGCACCGTGAATATTGCCACGGCCATGAAGGCCCGATCGGCGATCGAATCGATGAGGGCGCCGCTCCGCGACTGCGCGCGCATGACGCGGGCGATCCAGCCGTCGAGCATGTCGGTGACGGCGGCCCCGAGGACGATGCCGGCGCGGGTATGGGGCGCCTCGACGATCGAAAACGCCGCCGCGAGGGCGAGGCGGGAGAGCGACACCAGATTGGGGATGGCGCGCAAGACGGCCCGCAGCATGCGTGCAACCTAATGGGGCGCCGTGCCTTGCGAGCCTTGCCCCCCCATCCTACTTTCGCTTGGAAGGGAGCTAACCGCCCAACAGGGGGCCCATGTCGGCTGTCTCCGATCTGCTGAAAAACGTCGCGATCTTCAAGGACCTCGACGACGGCGAACTCGAGCGTGTGGCGGAAGTGTGCCGCGAAATGAGCTTCGAGGGCGGGGACTACGTGTTTCGCGAGGGCGAGGCCGGCAATCGGCTCTACCTCATCCTCTCGGGCGAAGTGCGCATCAGCCGCACGATTCCAGGCAGCGGCGAGGAAGCGCTGGCCATTCTCAAGGCGGGCAGTCTCTTCGGAGAGATGTCGGTGTTCGACCGGAGCGAGCGGTCCACCGACGCCATCTCGCATGGCGGCTGCAAGTGCCTGACCATCAGCCGCTCGGACTTCGAGTTGCTGCTCGACTTCAACCGCGAGATCGCCTACAAGGTGCTCTGGTCGTGCGTGCGCCTGCTCTCGCATCGGCTGCGTTCCACGAACGACTCGCTACGCAGCTTCCTCGCCATGAGCATGTTCTAGGTGCGCCCACGCGCGACGCCGGCGCCGCGCGGTCGCTAGCGTGCCCGCGGGGTTCCGCCACGTGGTGGCGGACTTCACCGGTGTCCCGGTGGAGCAAGCCAACGACACCGCACTGCTGATGGGCCTGCTCATCGCGGCCGCGGGCGCAGCCGGTTACCCGACCACGGGAGCCCCGGTGGCCCGCCACGGCGGTGGCGCCCACTCGATCGTGCTCTTCCTCGATGGCTGCCACCTGAGCGTGCATGCGCATCCCGCGCGCGGCCTCGTGTTGCTGGACATCCTCGCCGACGCGCGCATCGACGCGAGGAAGGCGCTCGCCGTGTTCACGCGCAAGCTGCGTGCAACCCACGTGCGAAC
Organism: Gemmatimonadota bacterium; assembly: GCA_025359135.1. GTDB lineage: Bacteria > Gemmatimonadota > Gemmatimonadetes > Gemmatimonadales > Gemmatimonadaceae > JACPPC01. The sequence goes on from JANYHJ010000228.1 coordinate 43,639, forward strand.
CGAGGAGCACGCGCGCGCGTGAACCTGGCCGCGGTGGCGCTGGTCTCGGCAGGCGTGGCGCTCTCGATCTGGAACGTCTCGCTCGCGGGCGCGATCGCGCGCACCCCCGCGCGCGACCGGCTCTTTCGCGTCGTCACGGCGCTCGCGGGGCTCTTCCTGATTCCGGGCGTGCTCGTGGCCATGGCCTCGGGCTCGGTGCTGACCGCACGGGTAGCCGATGGCATCTGGTGGTTCTGGCCGCTGGCCGTGACGCTCTTCGCGATCCAGGCCACGTGGGCCGTCGCCGCGCGCCTCGCCGATGTGCTCACGGGCGTGCCGATTGCACTCTGGAACATCGCCCTCGCGGTGGCGGCGTGGGCCAATGCGCTCGTGCAGCATGACCTGGGCGCGGCTCCACCACCCGAGTGGGCCGACGCCACGCTGCGACTCTCGCTGGCATGGCTCGTCGGCGCCGGCGCACTGACGTCACCGCTGGCCGTATGGCTCCCGGTGCTCGGCCCAGCCTATCCACCGCGGTGGGGCATCGGTCGCGCCGTGCGGAGCATCGTCGCGCTGGCGTGCGCCGCCTCGCTCGCGCTCGCCGGATGGAGCATTCCCCGCGCGCGCGCGCTGCAAGCTTCGTTCGACCGGTTCGGCGAGGAACGGCTGACCGAGCGGCCGCGCGGCGACTTCGTGACCGGTCTCGCCCTCTTGCCAGTACTCGACCATCCGACGCCGCCGCTCGCGCTGACGCTGGACCTGGCGCTCGCGGACACGATGGAAGCCGACCTGCTGCTCGTCACGATTGCGCCCACCGTCCGTGCCGCCGCGCTCGATTCGATTGCGCACGTGCTCGAGGACCAGCGCCACGATTCGTCGCTCGTGGCCATCGTGCCCGCCATCGGCGCCGACGCGCCGGCGGGTCCCGAGCGCGAGAAGATGCTCGTCGCGATCGAGCGCGCTGCGCGCAGCCTGCAGCCCGACCTGGTACTCACCGAGCCCGCAGGCAATGCGCGCGTGACGCCCGAAGCGACGCGTCGCCGCTGGTTCGAGCAAGTGCGCACCGCCGCGCGTCGCGGAGGTTCGAAGGCCCGCGTGCTCCCGATGGTGCGCACGGTGCCAGCCGACCGGGCGTGGTTCACGTGGGCCGACTCAGCGGCTGGCGGCATGGTGCTCGTGTTCGACGCCAGCGATGGCGGCGAATCGCTCCAGCGGGAGTTCGACACCGCGCGCGACTGGATGGCGCTGCCCCCGCGCGCTGCGGACGGCACGCGCATGGCGTACGCGATGGGACCGCGTTCGGCGCCGGCCGTGATCGGCGAGGCCGCGCAGGCGCGCGCACTCTTCGCGCTGCTGGCGTGGGCCACGCGCACGAACGGCGTGAATGGCGTGATTGCCGGTCCGTCGGCCGACTACGACGTGATCAACGGCTTGCGTGATGCCGGCGGTCGGCTGCGCGCGGCGGCCACGATGCTGACCCGCGCCAACCGCGCGCTCCACGCGACCGCGCGCTGAGTACGCGCTGATGGCGGGGGCGTTCGACGTCTCCGTGGCCGTGCCGTCAACGGAGTGCTTACACCGTGCGGCTGCGTCCGCGCACCACGCCGCGCACGAGGCGCGCGTCGTCGAACCACTGGTTGGCGAGCGCGTGGATGTCGGCCGGCGTCACGGCGCGGATGCGCGGCTCCCACTCGTCGAGTTCAGCGAGTCCAGTGCCAAGAAGCCACGCGTCGACGGCATCTGCGAGCACGGCAGCTCCACTCTGCTGCCGCATGGCGTGCGTGCCGAGCGCATACGCGCGCGCCCGCGCGAGTTCTTCCGCTGACACCGGCTCGCTGCGCAGCCGCGCAAACTCGGCGAGCAGCGCGTCGAGGGCTTCCTGCTCGCGCTCGGGACCCGTGGCGATGTACGACACGAAGGCGCCGCCGAGCAGCCGTTCGCGTGGTGACGCACTGACGGTGTAGGCGAGCGAGCGCTTGTCGCGAAGCTCGTCGAAGAACCGTCCGCCGAGACCACTGGCGATGACGCCGAGCAGTGCGGCCGGGAATCGCGCCGGGTCACGACGCCCGGGTCCGGGATAGGCGATCGCGAGCGCGGTCTGCGCCTTGTCCCGCGACTCCGCGCGAGCGAGCGCCGCGCCGGGCCACGGCGCTCGCTCGTACGCGCGCGCTGGGCAGACCGTGATGCGAGCGAACGCACCGGCAAGTTGCGCTCCAACGCGCGCTGGCTCGACGTCTCCCGCGATCGCGAGCACGACGTGGCCCTTCATCACGCGCTGCTGGTGCCACGCGCGCAGCGCGTCGGCAGTGAGCGCGGTGACCGACGCGGCGGTGCCGAGCACGCTGCGTCCATAGGCGTGGCCTGCCCATGCCTGATCGAAGGCGAGGCGCACGGGGCGCGCGAGCATGTCGTCGCGCTGCGCGTCGAGCTCGGCCAGGTGCGCGGCGCGCTCCGACTCGACGCTCTCGAGCGCAAACTCGGGCGTCTCGACCACCTCCGCGAGCAGCGCGAGCGCGTCGTCGAGTCGCGGCACCGGCACGGTGAGCGTCCAGCCGATGCTGTCGACCGCCACGTTGGGCGAGATCGATCCACCGAGTTCCTCGGCCGCACGCGCGACCGCCGCCGCGTCACGATTCGTCGACCCGCGCACGAGCGCACGGGCCATGAGCGCCGTGATGCCGGCGCTGTCGTCGGTTTCGTCGAGGGCGCCACCGAGTGCGAAGACGCCGAGGTTGACCATGGGCGAGCCGGGGCGCGAGCGCACGAGCACCGGCAGGCCGGTCGCCGACTCGAAGGTGGCCACCCCCGCCACGATCGCGCGGGAGTGTACGAGAGCGGAAGCGACCGGCGCGAGCGGCACATTGTCGATGGCGGGCAAGGCGCGTCGCAGCGCAGCGGCCGCGTCGAGCGAGGCACGCGCCGCATCGGCGTCGGTAGCCAGCCGCACGATCGCGCTCGGGCGATAGACGACGATGCCCGCCTGCGACGGATCGAGGGCACGACGAATGGCTCGCTGCACGTCGCCGGCCGTCACGCGCATGAGTGCGTCGTGGTACGCGTCGCCCAGTTGCCAACCGCCCAGCGATTCCCACTCGGCGAGATGCATCGCCTGACCGTCCATCGACTCGAGACGACGGAGCCAGCGGGCATCGTGCAACCGCTGCGCGCGCAGCACCTCGCGCTCGGTGACGCCATGCTCGCGCAGTGCGACGACTTCGGCCCACGTGGCGTTGACCGCCGCGCGCAATTCGCTGCCCTGTCCCTCGAGGGAGACGACGAACAACCCCAAGTCATCGGGCGTGTAGTGGTACGCACCGACGCTGCTCGCAAGGCCGGCGTCGCGTACGGCCCGGTAGAGGCGCGAGCCGCGACCGCCGCCGAGAATCGTGCTGGCGACGTCGAGCGCGGGGGCATCGGCGTCGTGCACGCCGCAGGCGCGCCAGCCGAGCGCGGCATGGCCCTGCGCGATGTCGCCGTCGAGCTCGCGCCAGCGGAAGCCGGACGGCGCGGTCTCCGTCGGCCCGCGGTCACGCACGGCCGAAGCGGCGGGGAGCGCGCCCCACCTGGTCGCGACTTCGGTGACGATCGCATCGGCGTCGACGTCGCCGACGATGGCAAGAATGGTGTTCGAGGGCGTATACCAGGTACGGTAGAAGCGGTCGACCATGGGACGGCCCAAGGTGCGGAGGCCGGCCTCGCGTCCGATGCGCCAACGGCGGATGCGATGACGATCGTGGAGCAGCTCGTACAGCGTTTCGGTGGTGACGGCGTCCGGGTTGTCGGCCTTGCGCTTGGCTTCCTGGATGATGACTTCGAGTTCGCGTGCGAGTTCTCCGGCGTCGATGACGGAGTTGGCGTAGGCGTCGAACTGGATGTCGAGGCCGGCCGCGAGTCCGCTCGCGGGGAGCGTCGTGTAGTAGGCGGTGTGATCGTAGATCGTGCCGGCGTTGAGCACGCCACCGGCGGCCTTGGTGGCCTTGGCGATTTCACCGGGACCGAGCCGTGGCGTCCCCTTGAAGTACATGTGCTCGAGGACGTGGGCGATGCCGACGACATCGTCGGTCTCGTCGAAGTAGCCGGCGTTGACCCACGTGACGATGCCCACCACCGGCGCCGATGGATCGCGCCGGACGAGCAGGGTGAGGCCGTTGTCGAAGCGTGTGCGCCGGACGTGGCCCGGCGTGCTGGTTCCCGTCATCCCTGCATGAGGGCGCGCCAGGCGAGCCAGGTGAAGCCGATAGCGAGCGCCGCGATGATCAGCAACGCGGTGATGCCGACACCATCCTCGCCGCGGCGCGCGCCCTCGAACTGCACGTCGAGGTCGCCGGGCGCTGCTGACGCGGCCGGGCCTCGCGCCGCGCCAGCGTCGTGATCAGCGTTGGTCACTTCACGATGCGGAGCAATCCCGCGTTCGCGCTGCCGCGGATGAAGCTCTCGTAGTCGGTGCTCGAGATCTTCACGCCAGTGAGGGAGTGGTGACGGCGCGCCTCGGTCTGCATGAACTCGTGCAGCGAGCGGCCGGTGAAGGCCGCATTGGCGTCGCGCAGCTGGCAGACGATCTCTTCCCAGGTGCCGGTGAAGGCGCGGCCATCGCGCGTGGACACCTCGTGCGCGTTGTCGACCGCGGCCTGCTTCTCCGCGAGTTCGCCCAGGAGCGCGCCGAAGAGCTCGAGCTGCCCGCGCTGTTCGCGCTCGAGTTCGTCCTGGAAGCGCTGCTCGATTTCCGCCAGCATCTCGCCGATGTCGTCCGGTTCGCCCGCGAGTTCGGCGAGGCGATCCTGCCACGGCCCCAGTTCCTTGTCGGATTCCTTGAGGCGATAGATGGACTGCTTGAGCTCCATCAGGCGCCAGATGCCGAGCTCGTCCCAGTGATCGTCGGGCACGGTGCGGTCGAGGTGGTAGAGCGCGGCCTCGTACTCGCCACGATCGTAGAGCAGGTTGGCGAGGTAGATGCGCGCCTCGGCGTGATCGGCGTCGAGCTGCAGTGCGCGACGCAGCGTGGCGATGCTCACCTCGTCCTCGCCCATGCGATGCTGCGTGTAGCCCACGAGCGCGACGGCTTCGGCGTTGTCGGGCGCTTGCTGCACCGCGATCTCGAAGAATTCGCGCGCTTCCTCGGCGAGTCCGTCGCGGAAGAGCGCGCGTCCGACCTGCAGCATGAGGTCGAGGTCGTCCTGGAAGCCGAGCTCGAGCGTCTTGCGGAAGGTGGCGATCGCGACTTCGGGCTGGCCGAAGCGGAGCATCGTCTCGCCCAATCCGGCGAGGGCGTCCTCATGCTCGCCATCGAGCACCAGCGATTCCTCGAAGGCGCGGCGGGCCCACGCGTACTCTTCGCGGGCGAGCCGGGCATAGCCGACGCCGATGTGCAGTTCCACGGCGCCGGGATAGATCCCGAGGCCTTCGCGCAGCGTTTCGAGGGCACCATCGTAGTCGCCCTCGTTGTAGAGCTGGTGCGCGCGCTCGTCGTACTCTTCAGGGCTCAGGAAATTCGACGACATCGCTCGATCCTCCCCAAGGGTCCCAAGGCGACTGCCGAAAGCTATGCGGCAGGGTGCAACGGGGACAACGGTTTCGGGTGCGAAACGGCACCCGTGTCGGGGTGGCGCTCAGGGCGTGGTCAAGGCGACGGCGATCTCCGCGGCGAGGGATGCGTTGTGCTCCAGCAAGGAAAGATTCGCCGCGAGCGAGCGGCCGCCAGTGGCGCGCTCGACCGCCGCGAGGAGGAACGGCGTCACGGCCGCGCCGACGACGCCGGCGGCGCGCGCCTCGGCCAGCGCCGTGACGATCGCAGCGTCGACCGTCTCGCGAGCGAGCGCGTCGCGCGCGGGCACCGGCTGCACCACGAGCAGCGCGCCTGGTCGGCCAAACTGCTGGTGCGTTCGGAAGGTGCGCGCGATGTCGGTGGCCGAATCGAGGCGCTGCGGAACGCGGAGTCCGGTGCCGACGGTGAAGAAGCCGGGCAGTTCGTCGGTGCGATAGCCGACGACGGCGACGCCGAGCGTGTCGAGGCGCTCGAGCGTGGCCGGGAGATCGAGGATGGCCTTGGCGCCGGCGCAGACGACGATGGCGCTCGTGCGAGCGAGCTCGACGAGATCGGCGGATTCGTCGAATGCCGGTTCGCGGTGCACGCCGCCGATGCCGCCCGTGGCGAAGACATCGATGCCGGCGAGTGCGGCGAGCGCGAGCGTGGCGGAGACGGTGGTGGCGCCGTCTTCGCCGCGCGTGACGGCGAAGGCGAGATCTCGCGCCGTCACCTTGCGAACGCCATCTCGCGCGAGGAAGCGCGCCTGTTCGTCCGGCGTGAGTCCGAAGGTGGGCACGCCGCGCACGATCGCGGCGACGGCCGGCACCGCGCCGCCCCGCTCCACCGCGGCCGACATGCGCGCGAGGCACTCGGCGTTGGCGGGAATAGGCAGTCCCTGCGCAATGACGGAACTCTCGAGGGCGACGACGGGCCGCTTGGCCGACAACGCTGCGGCGACGCTCGAGCTGAGGCGCGGAGCGAGGCGACTCAGGGCGTCCCCGCAGGCTTGGGCTTTCGCGGCCACGCGTTGACGACCGCGCGCCCGATCGCGCCGAGCGTCAACTGCGCCTCGTTGTCCACGAGCCAGCGCTGGTCCTGGTTCTCCTTCGTGAGCGCACAGGCCACCACGCGCGACTGCAGGTGGAAGATCGCGCACTCGGTGCGCGAGGCATCGACGGCGCCCGTCTTGTGCGGCGCGCGCACATCGCTCACGTAGCGCTGCAGGAGCTCGCTGTCCTGGTTGTCGTCGAGCATGGCGAGCATCGCGCTGTCCGCGGCCGGGTTGACGGCCTGGCCATTGGCGATGAGTCCGAAGAGCGTCGCCATCTCGCTCGGCGTGGTGACTCCGAGGCCGTACTTCTTCGTCGAGTCGGGGGCGACACTCGACGCCCAGGTGCTGACCTTGTGGTGCACCTTGGTGTGGCGGAGCCCGAGCGCTTCCATCTTGTCCCAGACGCGACGGATGAGGATGCGGTCGAGGATGAGGTTGGTGGCGGTGTTGTCGGAGACGGCGATCATGAGCGCGGTGGCGTCGCGCACGGTGAGCACGAGCCCCGGCTTGAACAGGTGGAGCACCCCCGCGCCGCCAACCTTGTCGATCTTGAGCAGAGTGAGCGGATCGTCGAGCGAGAGCTCGCCCTTGGCCACGAGGTCGTACACGGTGACCATGACGGGCACCTTGATGAGCGACGCCGTCGGGAAGGTCTCGTCGCCGCGGCGCGTGATCCGCTCGCCCGTTTCGAGATTGACGATCGCGTACCCCGTCACGCCGTGATGCCGGTCGGCGATCGAGTCGAGCGTACGGTGGAGCACTACCGTGTCGGCGCGCGTGAAGCGCGGCACGACGGCGAGCGCGGTGCGCTGCGCACACAGCGGCAGCGCGGATAGCATGAGCGCCGTCCCGACGCGCAGCGCCGTCACGAAGAGTCGTCCTGAGCGCAGCGAAGGACCTGTTTCTGTCGTTCCGTCGCGAAAAGCAGGTCCTTC
>JANYHJ010000040.1 GCA_025359135.1 Gemmatimonadota bacterium
GTGTTGGCTGCGCACTCACGCCGTAGCGGAACACGCGCACGCCCTCGTGCTCGTACGTGCGCGTGCCGTTCAATCCCGCTTCCGGTGCGACGACCGACACGTCGTGTCCCGCCGCGCGCATGTGCCGCGCGAGCGCCGCCACGTACGCCTCCGTTCCCCCGTGCCCATCGGGATAGTACCAGCCCACGGCGTACGTGATCTTCACGTACGCTCCGCCACGACGGTCACGAGGTCGCCCAAGTCCTTGGCCGCGAGCAGCGCACGGAAGCGCGCATCGGCGTCCCACCAATCGCGAAGCGCCGCGTGCACAGGGTCGGCGTTGCCATCCCAGATGCGCTCGGTCCGCACCGATCGCACGCGCCAACCCAGCAGCGGCAGGTGCGCCCGCAGCGACGTCACCCCTACCGCGTCCACGCCGTGGTGCGTCCAGTCGAAGTATCCCTCCCAGTCGCCACCGAAGAGCTGGCGCGTGAGTGAATCGGCGTTGGTCGTCTTGATGAAAAGCTTGGCGCCAGGCGCGAGCAGTGGCGAGACGGCCGCGAGCGCCTTCCACGGTTCGCGGAAATGCTCGAGCGTCACCCACGTGACCACGGCATCGAACGGTCCGCGTGCCACCAATGCGTCGGGCGGCGCGCCTGCATCCAGGTCCCACGTCCACGCGTGCTCACCACCGAGCCGCGCACGCGCCTCGCCGATCGCCCACTCGGAAAAGTCGGCGCCCACGGCATCATGCCCCGCGCCGCGCATCGCGGCCACGAGCGCGCCCGTCGCGCAACCGATCTCGAGCACGCGCTTGCCCGCCGAATGGGCGCGCAGCAGCGCCAGCACGTCGGCAGCGTCGCCCACCGACTCCGCGTCGTGGTCCACGTAGTTGTCGCCGTGGAAGTACGACGCATCCACCGGACGATCACCGCCGGGACGGTAGTGGCCCGTGCGCCGCTTCCACACCACGCCGTCGGCCATCTCGAGCGAGAGATCGAGCACGAAGCGCCGCGTCGGGAATGTCAACGCGCCGCTCCCGCGTCCCTCCTGGTGCACGCCATGCCAGAACGCGCCCTTGGCCAGGTCGAGCGTGTACGTCGCCGTGCCTCCCGTGAACGCCGCCGGCTCCGAGCGCCACACCAACTCGCCGGGGAAGTGCCCAGCATAGCCGCGCGCTTCGACCGTCAACCGGCCGCGCTCCGCATGCCGCACCGTGATCGCGAGCGCCGGCGCATCCACGCGATAGGGCGCACTCGCGTCCAGCGTCCGTGCGCCGTCCTTCGCGTCGGCGGCGAGCAGCACCACGCGGCGACCCAGCACCGCGCCGAGCAGCGAGAGCACCACCGTCTTGATCTTGGCGAGCACTTGGGACACCGATAATGAGGACACCACCCTGCGCCGTACCGACGGGAACGGCCCAAGCCCCGCCCTCCGGAATTCCCGGTCGGCGTTGCCTGTAGGTAGACGAATCGTTCTATACTCGTGTCACCGGCCCAACGAGCCGGCGATTTCCTGTTGCCACCGGCCCGCCATGCGACCGACGCGCCACCTCTTCGCCTTCGCCCTGCTCGTCAACCTGGCTGCCTGCGCCAGCGCGCCGAGGGGTCCTGCCTTTTCCGGCGCGCCGCTCCCCAGGAGCTTCGGCCTGCGGGCGGGCGACGTCATGCGCGTGAAGGTCTGGCGCGAACCGGACCTCTCCGGCGACTACATCGTCGACGAGTACGGCAAGGTCTCCCTGCCAGTCATCGGCCCACGCCAAGTCCTCGGCGAATCGTCCGAAGGTCTCCAGAAGAAGTTGCAGGACGCCTACGCCGCCACGCTCAAGGATCCTTCCGTGCAGGTCACCTTCCTGCGCCGCGTCGCGGTACAGGGCGACGTCCGGCTTCCGGGCCTCTATCCGATGGACGCCACCATGACCGTCGGCGACGCCCTCGCGCTCGCGGGCGGACGCGCCGGCCCCGGCATCGAGGGCTCGTCGCTTGAACTCTGGCGCGACGGGTCGATGCTCTATGGGGATGTCCCCACGAGTGTCTTCATCGGACAGCTCGACATGAAAGCCGGCGATGAGTTGCGCGTGCCCATGGGATCATGGTCGCGCCGCAACGGTATCAATGGCGCCATCTGGATCCAGATCAGCCTCGCGGTCACGCTGGCCGCCGTCCAGATCATCTTCCTCACGCGATAGGTCATGGGCACTTCGCTGCAGCCCGTCAACGCCGTCGCAACCGCCGAGGTCAGCAATCGGCAGTTCTGGAGCCTCGTGGCCCGGAACCGCTTCCTCATTGTCGCCGCGCTCCTCATCACCCCGATCCTCTCCGGCATCGCCGCGTCGCTCGTGACGCCGGTGTTCGAGGGCACCGCGACCGTTTCCATCGAGAAGAAGGCCACCCCCGTGCCGTCGCTCATCGACGGCGCCCTGCAGGACAACAAGGTCGACGTCGCCGCCGAGATCGAACTGCTCGGCTCGCGCTCCATGGCCGAGGCCACCGTCGACTCGCTCTCGCTGCACGTCACGGCGACGCACCCGTTCCGCTTCTTCGCCAACGGATCGGTGCTGAGCCCGCCGCGCCCGGTGCCGCGCCAGAACCTCTTCAAGGTGTTGATCGCGCCGCGTCGTGCTCGTCCGGCTGCGTATCGGCTCGAACCAGAAAAGAACGGCGACGTCAAGGTCTTCGATCGTTCCACCGGCACCTTGATCGCGCGCCTCGCGCCCGGGCAGCCCGGCGCCATCGGCGACCTGCGCGTCGTGCTCGCCGATTCTGCCGCGACCGAGGGCAACGTGAGCCTCGACATCGCCGCCTTCGGCAGCGCCGTCGTCGGCCTGCGCGGCGGGCTCGACGTCCGCCGCCCGTCGCGCGACGTCAACACGATCGCTGTCACCTACCAGAGCGCCGACCCCACGCTCGTGCGCGACGTGCCCAACACGCTGCTCACGCAGTTCGTCGCACTGCGCCGCGACCTCAACAAGACCGAAGCGCGTTCCACCGTGCGCTTCCTCCGCCAGCAGCTCGACACCCTCGGCCGCTCGCTCGCCGAGAGCGAGGACCGGCTCGTCGCCTTCCGCGCGCGCAACCAGGGGCTGCTCTCGCGCCCCACCACCACGCAGCGCGCCGATCGCGACGAAGGCCGCCTCGCGCAGGACCGCGCCGAACGCCAGCTCGAAGTCCAGTCGCTCGAGCAGGTGCTCGGTGACGTCAACGTCGCCGCCAAGACGCGGAGCCCCGACTCCACCTCCGCGTACTTCCGGCTCATGGCCTTCCCGCACCTCATGACGAGCATCCAGCCGCGGCTGCAGACGCTCTCCGAGGTCGAGAACCAGCGCGCGCAACTGCTCGTGCGCCGCACCCGCGACAATCCCGAAGTCGTCCAGCTCAACACTCGCGCCCGCGAAATCGAGCAGCAGGTGGACTACCTCGCGCGCCGCTACCTGTCCGACTTGGGCAGCCAGCTGCGCAACATCGACTCGACGCTGAACGTCACCGGCCGGCAGAGCGCCGCTGCGCCCGGCGCCGAGCTCGACCTCGCGCGCCTCGAGCGCCAGAACAAGAGCAACGAACAGCTCTACACCATGGTGCAGGCGCGGCTCAAGGAAGCCGAGATCGCGCAGGCCGTCGACGATTCGCGCATCCGCATCCTCGACCCGGCCGAGCTCGGCGCCTTTGCCGTCAAGCCCGACAAGGGCCGCTACCTCAAGCTCTCGCTCTTCGTCGGACTCGCGCTCGGCTTGGCCCTCGCCTTCCTGCGCGAGATGCTCGACAGCACCGTCCACATCAACGAGGACATGCTCTCGGTGGTGGGCGGCAGCGCGCTCGGCCTCATTCCGCACATCCGCTCGTCGCAGACGGGCGACCTGCGCTACGCCGCATCGCAAGTCATACCGGGCATGTCGCCCGACAACTCGCGCACCAGCGCACAATTCCGGCAGGACCGCATCATCTCGGCCGCCGATCCCGGCAACCCGATCGTCGAGGCGTACCGCACGCTGCGCACCAACCTTACCTTCGCGCGCCCCGACCCCGGTCCCAAGACCGTCGTCTTCACCAGCCCGAGCCCGCGCGACGGCAAGACCACGACGGCGTCCAACCTCGCCATCGTGCTCGCCTATCAGCGCCTCAAGGTGCTGCTCATTGACGCCGACATGCGCCGCGGCTCGGTGCACAAGGTCTTCGAGATCGACCAGCAGCCGGGTTTGAGCAACCTGCTCATCGGCGGCACGCGTGCGAGCGAGTGCATCCGCCGCATCGAACTTGGCGCCGATCACGCGCTCGACGTCATCGCCGCGGGCACCTTCCCGCCGAATCCGGCGGAACTCCTCGGCGGCGATCGACTCCACCAGCTGATCCAGGAATTCGAGCGCTGGTATGACTTCGTGATCTTCGACTCACCGCCGCTCAATCTCGTCACCGACGCCGCGCTCTTGGGCGCCAAGGCCGGCGGCATCGTCATCGTCGGCCGCGCCAACCACACCGAGCGTGCCGCCGTCCAGTTCGCGGTGGAGCAGCTCAAGGCGGTGCGCGCTCCCGTACTCGGCTTCGTGCTCAACGACTTCGTCTTCCAGCGCGACTATCGCACCCGTGGCGGCGCCGGCTACGACTACTATGGCTATCGCGGGGCGGCCTACGCCGAGCGCTACGGCGAGAACGGCTCGAGTAATGGCAACGGACACGGCCACGGGAACGGCGACAGCGACGTGGGCGCCGGTTGGCGCAATCGCGTGAAGGCGCTCTTCAAGGTCTGAGCGCGACCAGCTGGGTCCGCCACGCGCTCAAGGCCTGAGCTAGAGCCGCTCGTCCCTAACGGCCTCGCTGCTCACCGGGCTCGGCATCCCCTCGCGCGGCCCCGAAATCCGTCCGGCCAGGCTGGTCTCGCGCACATCGCGCCGGCGCTTGGGCACGCGGCGGAACGGCACCAGTGCCAGCGTCACACCGATCGTGCTCAGTGCGCCGACGCCGAGCACTTCGGCGATGCTCAAGGGCCCGCCCTCGGGTCCGAGCGGAATGCTCGTGGCGCGGCCCACCGCCGTGCCCACGTCGCCCAGACTGAACACCGCATAGAGCCCGAGCCAGAGGCCGGTGACGAGCATCACACCGACGGCCAAGTCCATGCCCGCGAATCCCGCCTCGCGGGTGCCAAGGTGCGCCAGGTCGCGGCGGCGCAACCACCAAAGCGCGAGCGCGATGCCCAACAAGGACGTCACGCCGACAATTGGGGAGCGGGGGAGGGCGCGCCACAGGAGCGCCGCACCGGCCACGAAGCTCGTGGCGGAAATCACGACCCGGGAGATCCGGCGGAAGCGCGAGGCCACAGCGGGGGGGACTGTTGGTCCTGTCACCGAACGCGACAGCGTCGTCGCCTCGTGACACGAAATCCGGTCGGGCGTCTAAATTCGGACAACCCTGCACCCGACACTCTGTGAAATGGGACGATGCGCCGCAATGGGCGTCACGCGTCCTCGTTCACGGTGCTTGTGCGATTCTGCCTACTCCCACAGTCCAACGAGCAACGACGCTCATGGCTGACCACGTCAACGGGCCCAGCCTGCTGCCGCAGACCCCCGATTCTCCGCTCGACGCCGCCCTGCGCGAAGCCGTGCACCGCGGCGCGAGCGACCTGCACGTGCGCGCCGGCGACATGCTGCGCGCGCGCATCGAGGGCGACCTGGTCGGCATCGGCGCGCACATCTTCTCCTCCGAGGATGTGGCGCACTTCGTCGAGCGCTTGCGCGGCGAGGCCCCGGGCGACGTGCCAGCCATCGAGCGCCTCCGCGACCTCACGCTCACCTGGAGCGCGCCCGGCATCAGCCGCTTCCGCGTCTCCGTGATGAAGCAGCGCTCGACCTTCATGGTCATGCTGCGCGTCGTGCCGCACGTCATCCCGAGCATGGCAGACCTGGGCATTCCGGCCACCTTTGCGCAGGCGCTCGAGGCGCCGAGTGGCCTCGTGCTCCTCTCGGGCGGCGAGCGTTCGGGCCGCTCGACCACGCTGGCCTCGCTCCTCTCGCACTTGAACGACACGAGCGAACGCCGCCGTCACGTCGTGCTCATCGAGACCAAGACGCGCTTCCTGCTGCGCGACAAGAAGTGCACCATCACCCAGCGCGAGCTGGGCGTCGACACCGACTCCATCGAGTCGGCGCTCGAGGCCGCTATCGATCACCGCACCGATGTCATCGCCCTCGACCGGGTCGACCCGCACCAGCTCGAGCCGCTGCTCCACGCCGCGGAAGCGGGCAGCCTCGTGCTCGCCAAGGTCAACGCGCACGACGTCACCGACACGCTGCGCCACTTGGTGAGCGGTGTGCCCACCGCGAGCCAGTCGGCCATCCGCCTGCGCATTGCCAAGACCGTGCGCGGCATCATCGCGCACCGGCTCGTGGCCGCCAACAAGGGCGGGCGCGTGCTCAACACCGAGCTCTTCCTCACGTCGCCCGACTTTCAGGCGATGCTCATGGACGCCGGCGCCTTCCTCGACATCCGCGTGCAGCTCGCCAAGCACACGGCCGCGCTCGGCACCCACACCTTCGACCAGTCGCTCGCGAACCTCGCCAACGACGGCCTCATCGGCACCGACGTGGCGCTGAGTCTCGCGCAGCATCCGGCCGAAGTGCGCGCGCTGCTGCACGGCGCGCCCGCGGTGCGGCAGGCGCGCTGAGCTCGGGAGTTCGCGGTGACGCACCCGCAGTAAACTTCGGCGCATGGGCGTCATCGCGGCCTCGATCCCCCTCTTCTTTCTGCTCATCGGTATTGAGCTCTGGTACGCGCGCGCCCGTCACGCCGCGCTCTTCCGTCTCAACGACTCGATCGCCGACATGGCGCTGGGCATCACCAGCCAGCTGGGCGGCATCTTCACCAAGCTCATCTCGGTCGGCATCTACGCCGCCGCGTTCGAGTTCCTGCGCGTGCAGCGCTGGCTGCCGTTCGGTGAATGGGCTGGCAGCGCGCCCGTCACCTTCGCTGGCGGCTTCGCCCTGCACTGGGCGCCGCTCGCGGCCTGGACCGTGAGCTTCATCCTCATCGACTTCGCCTACTACTGGGAGCACCGCCTCTCGCACGAGATCCACATCCTCTGGGCGGGGCACGTGGTGCACCACTCGAGCGAGGAGTACAACCTCACCGTCGCGCTCAGGCAGAGCACCCTCCACGGCCTCTTCACCTGGGTGTTCTTCATTCCGCTCGCGATCGTGGGCGTGCCCGTGGCGATGTTCGTCACCAACTACGCCCTCAATCTCCTCTACCAGTTCTGGATCCACACGCGTGCCATCGACCGCATGCATCCGTGGATCGAGGCGGTCTGGAACACGCCCAGCCATCACCGCGTGCACCACGGCGTGAATCCCAAGTACCAGGACAAGAACTACGCCGGCGTCTTCATCACCTTCGACAAGTGGTTCGGCAGCTGGGTGCCGGAAGAAGAAGAACCGGTCTACGGCATCACCAAGCCGCTCGCGACCTTCAACCCGGTCTGGGCCAACGTGCATGTGTTCGCCGAGATCGGGCGGCTGCTCATGCTCACGCCGCGCTGGCGCGACAAATGGCGCGTCGTCTTCGGCTCGCCCAGCTGGCGTCCGCCCGAAGCCGGCGCGCCCATCGTCGCGCCCGAGGTGAGCAAGGCCACCTTCCAGCGCTACGATCCGCCCGTGCCGCGCGGCGTGCCGGCCTACGCCTTCGTCCAGTTCCTCGTCGCACTCGGCGCGGCCTACCTGCTGCTCACGAGCGGCAGCCGCTACCCCATCGTGCAACTGGGCGCCGCCTCCTTCTATGTCGTGCTCGCCCTCTCCAACCTCGGCCTCATGCTCGATGGCCGCGCCTGGGTCATCGTGCCCGAGGTGGCCCGGCACGCCGTGCTTGGCCTCGTGGCCGTGGTCGCGGCCGGGGTGGGCGCGTGGAGCTGGACTGTTGGTGTGCTGGCTGCTGCCGCATGCCTCGCCAGCGCGACGTGGATCCTGGCCCTGCGCTCCAGGCTCGAAACGAACACCGCCCCCGGAGACGAATCCCCGGGGGCGGCGCTGCCGGCGTAGATCGCCGGCCGATCAGGTCACGAGCAGTTCGACGTCTTGCGGGTCTGCAGGTCGATCGTGCAGGTCAGCCCACCGACGACCACCTTGGGCGTCTGCGTGCCGTCGAACGTGATCGTGGTCGAGCCCGAGCGGTTGGTCGTGTCCGACACCGTGCCGCCGGCCTTGGTGTAGACCACTGTCGCGTTCCACGTGTGGGTGATCGTGCCCGAGAGCGGCCACGGGTTGGCCGAGCGCGGGACGGCGAAGGTCACGTTGGTACCGACGCGCGAGCCGGCGATCTTGAAGAAGCGCGTGCCGCGCGAACCGGTGGCGAGGCTCGAGTCGTTGCGCTGCCCCTTCCAGTTCCAGATGCGCTTGTTGGGGGTGCTCACCCGGTCGTAGGCCACCGACGCGGTGTCGGAGCGGTCGACCCACTTGATGAGCGTGGCGCCGTCATCGGGGCGGCGGTCGACGTCGCCCGAGTCCGCGCCGACTTCGCGCCAGCGGTACTGCACCGAGTCGTACGGGGTGCCCGTGATCGGCACCGGGGTGCCACCCTTCCAGAAGCGGTGCTGGCGGGTGACCTGAAGGTTGTCGTCTTCGCGCGAGGTGCCGCAGGTGTACCAACCCTGGGCGTCCGGGCCCGTGCAGGTGCGGGTGAAGCCGCCGCGCGAGTTCAAGACCACCATGTTCGACATGTTGGCCGGAGCCACGGTCAGGTTGAGACCGGTGATGGTCTCGCTGTTGATGACCGAGCCCAGGTTGGTGGCCGCGTCGGCGGAGGTCTGGACCGCGAGGTCCTTGGAGATGATCACCGACTCGGTGAGGGCCGGCGACGTCGAGTCACTGTTGCACGCGGAGACGAGGGCAAGGGTGCCCACAGTGAGCGTGGCGAGCAGACGATGGCGCATGGAGAGATCTCCGGATTGTGCGGCGGCGAAGTGCCGACCGCTGGTTCACGGGAAGTGGGGGACGGTCCCGCTTCTCGTGCAGCGTTAGTCGCCGGGAATGCTCAAGCGTTAATCCGGTGTCGCACGTCACACCACAGTTTGTGGTGTCGACGCCTCAGGAATCGGCGGAAGCAGCACGCACGATGTCACGCGATTGGCGCCCACTGTCACGCGCTTTGCCGTGAAGCGTGCAACTCGCAACGCGTGCCCGTCACGACTGCGACGCAACGCGGCACCTCGACTCGCACCGCGAACGCGCACGCGTCACGATTTCGACTCAGCGCGGCAACTCGAAGCGATAGCCGACGCCCGGTTCCGTCACGATCAGGCGCGGCGTGCCCTGCTCGACTTCGATCTTCCGGCGCAGGTGCGTGATGTGGACGCGGAGGTGCTGCTGCGGATTGCCGAACTCGCGACCCCACACCGCATCGAAGAGCTGCTTGTGCGTGAGGGTGCGGCCGGACTCGGCCACCATGTGGCGGAGGAGGGCCCACTCGGTGGGGGTGAGGTGGACGAGGACGCCTTCGCGGGTGACCTGGCGGCGGAGGAGGTCGACGCGCACCGGGCCGTTGTCGATGACCGGTTCGTTGCCCGACCGTTCGAGCTGGGCGGCGCGGCGCAGGTGGGCCCGCACGCGGGCGAGGAGCTCCTGGCTGCCGAAGGGTTTGGTCACGTAGTCGTCGGCGCCGGCGTCCAGGAGGCGGACTTTTTCGTCTTCCGAGTGACGCGCGGAGACGACCACGATAGGGGCGGCACTGGTGGAGCGGACCTGGCGGCAGACCGCTTCGCCCTGCATGTCGGGGAGCCCGAGGTCGAGGATGATGAGGTCCGGGCGTTCGTCGGCGGCGAGTGCCAAGGCGCGGGCGCCGGTGTCGGCCTCGATGAACTCGTCGCAGACGGACTCGAGGGCCGCGACGATCGCCTCGCGGATGGGGCGTTCGTCGTCGACGATCAGGATGCGGCGGGCGCGCGGCGGCGGCTCGGGGCGGTCGGGTGCGCTCATTGGGGGGTAAGCGGCAGCGGGCGCATCTGGAAGGAAAGCTGACAACGCGGGGACGCGTGCGCCAGCGCACAGAGGGGTGCGTGACAGCAGGAGTCGTGGCGTGGGTACGACGTGTGTCGCGTCCCTTGGTCAGCGGTCAGAAGTCCCGGAGGCACCGCCGTTGGTGCCAAGATTCAGAACAGGCGTTCCGGGGTAAGTGGCTGGTGGCGCTATGTCTGGGACGGGTGGGGTCACGGATTGGTCACCCATCCAAAAGGATGGCACCAATTATGCACAGTATGCGTATGTGAAGGTGACGGGGAACTCGGCATGCGGCCGATACTCCGTCGAAACAGGAGCCTTATGGCTGATCCCACCATTGCTGTTCCCGCGATCTTGCTGGCTGCCGCCCCGTTGGGCGCGGTAGTGGAAGCGGTGCTGGGCCATTTCTCGACGACGGAAAAGACCTCGAGCGCGATGGATGCGCTGTCGGTGGATTTTTCGCCCGTGACCGAGCTGATGGCCGCCGCGACCTGCGCGATCGACGACGACGACGAGACGGTCGCCGCCTAGCTGGCGACCCTGCGCCGCGCGCGCCCAGGACGGGCGGCGTGGTGCGAGCTGACGTGCGCCCACCGGTGGTACGGTGCGATGCGCGCGACCGGATGCCCGTGCTTACGGGCCCGGCGTTTCCCCTGAAATCGGAAGGGTGTGGTTGAGCGGGCGTGTTCCCGCGGTTAGGATGCGTCGTTCGCCCGGAGGAGTGGGAGAACGGGACGTAGCGCAGTCCGGTAGCGCACCTGAATGGGGTTCAGGGGGTCGCGGGTTCGAATCCCGCCGTCCCGATGGAGTTACGAAAACTGGGGTGCTGTTTGGGGTGTTGTTTCTCCCCGTCACGCGCCTCGCACGACATCGCGAAGCTTGCGCTCCTCGCTCATCACGGCGAGGAGCGTTTGGCTATCTGGGGCTTGGTAGCACGTCAGAAGCGTGTCCTTGTCTTTCCAGCCGCCCGCGGCGGCCACATCGATGAGCGAGTGGTGCTTCCGCTCAGTCGCCCACTTCCGGCGGTAGGGATGCCACAGGCCGCCGTCCAGCTTTGGTAGCTTTGCGTCGCGCTCGGCAACGGAGAGCCACTTGTCGAACAGGTGCCGGTCCATCGGCACCGTGGGGTCTTTCTCCGCCGCGAAGACCCACCCGCCAACCGCGCCGAGTCGCCGCTGGAATGCGCGCAGTTCCTCAGCAAATCCGCTTGGCATCGGCACGAGCCATTCCTGCCCCTTCTTGTCCGCCTCAGCGCGCCACCGAATTGTGCCTTGGCGGAAGTCCACATCATCCCAGCGAAGCTGTCGAATCGAGCCGAGCCGCCGGCCCGTCGCCTCAGCGAGTAGCAACGCCAGTTCCATCTTGACCCACCGAAGGCGCTCGGTGTCGTCCGTCGCCGTTGACGCGCGCGACCGCATTGCCTCGCGCGTCGCTTGGAAACGTTCCCACGTTGCTACCGGTCGCTTGGGCGATGCCTCGCGCACGCGCCGGACACCTGACAGTGGATTCGAATCCAGCCAGCGACTTCCGCTCGCCAGACGAACGCTCGTCGCCCACGACAACATACCGTGCAACAGAACCAAATCGGCCTCGACGGATCGCGCGCGAACTGGCCCTGCAACTGAATCGGTTGACCGTCGAATGCCGCCAGCACGGCGAGCCTTGCTGTAGGCGAGTTGGTCGGCCGCACTCAGTTTCCGGATGTCGCAGCCCTCACCGAAAAAGCCAAGCAGCGTGCGAACACGTTGTTCACTGTCCTTCTTCGTGTGCGATTTGTTGTCGAGATACGTTGCGCATTCGCGCTGATACCGCTGCCACACGTCGACCAACCGGATTCGCGCGTTCGGCAACGGCTCCGCATTACCGAGGAGTAGCGAGGCGAGCAGCGCCCGGCCAAGTCGCTCGGCTTCATCGCGACTCTTGGTGTGCAAGCACGCCAGGTCACGCCCAGACCCCGGCAGCCACACCTCGCGATAGAATGTCCCGCCCCGTCGCTTTTCAAATAGCCGGACCCTTGCACCACGAGAGCCAAGGGAACGGGTCCACTTCCCACCTACTTGGTGCCAGCCGTCCCGCTTCAGCGGTTTAGGCATGTCGGCCTCCTCTCTGCCGTGAGAGCAAGGACCGAGCGTCGGTGTGTGGATCATATGGGCCGGAGGGCTGGGCGGCCACTCGCGGTGGCTTGCGCGGGAGATCAGCCACGCGGATGCGGGGCGCGTTCGCGCGACCGGCGTTCGGGATGTGCCCATCGCGCACAAGACGGCC
>JANYHJ010000045.1 GCA_025359135.1 Gemmatimonadota bacterium
CGCATCGGCGCCAGCAAGGCCGCGGCCTTCGACCTGAACGCGGCCTGCACGAGCTTCGTCTACGGCCTCTCCGTCGGCGAGGGGTTCATCGCCTCGGGCGCTGCGGAGAACGTGCTCGTGATCGGCGCCGAGAAGCTCTCGGGGATCATCAACTGGAAGGATCGCAATACGTGCGTCCTCTTCGGTGATGGCGCGGGCGCGGCCGTGTTGCAGAAGTCGGACGGAAAGCGGGGCATCATGTCGCGCTTCATGCGCTCCGATGGCAACCTCGCGCACCTGCTCTATCGCCCCAAGGGCGGCTCGGCCGAACCGGCCACCCCCGAGATCCTCGCCGATGGCTCGTACTACGTGAACATGGCGGGACGAGAGACGTTCAAGCACGCGGTCTACTCGATGAACGAGGCGCTCGACCACGCGCTTGCCGACGCCGGCCTCACCGGCGACGACATCGACCTGCTCATTCCGCACCAAGCCAACCTGCGCATCATCGAGGCGACGGCCAAGCACGGCGGCATCGGCATGGACAAGGTGTTCGTGAACGTCGACCGCTACGGAAATACGAGCGCGGCGTCGGTGCCGATCGCCCTCGACGAGGCGATGCGCTCGGGTCGCGTGCAGCCGGGCATGACGGTGATGATGGTGGCCTTTGGCGCCGGATTCACGTGGGCCTCGGCCATCCACCAGTACTAGGGCGACGCGATGCAGGTCGTCCTCCTCTTCCCGGGACAGGGCTCCCAGAAGCCCGGCATGGGGAAGGATCTGGCCTGGGCGCATCCCGCGGCCGCCGACGTCTTCCGCACGCTCGACACGACGCTCGGGCTCGAGCTGTCGACGCTGGCCTTCGAGGGACCGGAAGACGAACTGACGCGCACGCTCAACGCGCAGCCCGCGCTGCTCGCGCACAGCGCCGCGGTGTGGAACGTGGTCCGCGAGAAGGTCGAGCCGCATGTCGTGGCCGCCGCGGGACACTCGCTCGGCGAATTCACGGCGTACTACGCGGCCGGTGCGCTGGGTCTGGTCGATGCGATTCGCCTGGTGCGGCGGCGCGGCGAGCTCATGTGGGAGACGGGCAACGCGCGGCCGGGCGCGATGGCCGCGATCCTCGGCGACCTGCACGCACCGATCGAATCGATCTGTGAAGAGGCGTCGAGCGTCGGGCTGGTGGTGCCCGCGAACTACAACTCGCCCGGACAGATCGTGATCTCGGGCGAAGTCGCCGGCGTCGAGAAGGCGATGGAGCTGGCCAAGGCAGCGGGCGCCAAGCGCACCATCACGCTCAACGTCAGTGGCGCGTTCCACTCGCCGCTCATGGAGCCGGCCGAGGAAGGGCTCCAGGACGCGCTCTCGGCGGCCGGCATCGGCGACGCGAAGTTTCCCGTCTTCGCGAACGTGAGCGCGGAGCCGACCAAGTGGCAGGTGTCGATCATGCACCGCCTCGCTCGGCAGCTGACGCGCCCGGTGCTCTGGACGGGCGTGGTCTCGCGCATGGCGGCCGCGTATCCCAACGCGCTTTACGTCGAGATGGGACCCGGCGGCGTGCTCTCGGGTCTCGTGCGCAAGATCGCGCCCGGGGTCCAGACCATGACCTGCGGCACGCCGGCGGAAGTCGACGCGCTCCTCGCAAAGGTGAGCTGATCCGATGCCATTCCAGATCGACCTGACCGGCAAGGTGGCCCTCGTGACGGGCTCGACGCGCGGCATCGGCCGAGCGATCGCCGAGTCGCTGACGGCGGCGGGCGCGCGCGTAGCTGTGTGTGGGCGCGATCAGGCGAAGGCGGCGGAGGTCGCGGCCCAGATCGGTCCGGAGGCCAAGGGGTTCGGCGCCGACGTGGGCGATGTCGCCTCGGTGCAGAAGCTGGTCGCGGACGTCGAGGCGGCGTTCGGCCAGATCGACATTCTCGTGAACAATGCCGGGCTGACCAAGGACAACCTGATGCTCCGCATCAAGGACGATGACTGGGATCAGGTGATCGACGCCAACCTGCGGGGCGCCTTCGTGGCCATTCGCGCGGCCACGCGCGGAATGATGAAGCGCCGCCACGGCCGCATCATCAACATCGCCTCGGTGGTCGGGATCACGGGCAACAAGGGGCAGGCCAACTACGCGGCGAGCAAGGCGGGGTTGATCGGGCTCACCAAGTCGGTGGCCAAGGAGCTAGCCTCGCGGAACATCCTGGCCAACGTGGTGGCGCCCGGCTTCATCGAGACGGACATGACGGCGGCGATGACGGCGGAGGCCAAGGTGGCCACGGCCGCGCAGATCCCTCTCGAGCGGTTGGGCAGCCCGGCCGACATCGC
>JANYHJ010000077.1 GCA_025359135.1 Gemmatimonadota bacterium
CATGCTGCCACGGTGGGCAGCTCCCCGCGAAGGTCCATGGTGACGCCGCCGACGCGTCGCGCCAGTCCCTGAACACCGCGCGCGTGCACGAGCCACGCCACCGGTTCGTCGCGCGCCAGGCGTGCGAGGACGTCACGCCACGCCGCGGCTTGTGCCTCGCTGCTGGTGGCTTTGCGCAGCTTGGCAAAGTCGGCGTCGAGCTCGGGCTGGTGAAAGGCTGCGTAGTCGAGCGGACCACCGGCCTCGCGACCGTCGAACATGGCTGAGAGATGGCTGAGCGCGAGGTCGCCCGGAATGCCCGTGAGCAGGAGATCGAAGCGCTTGTCCGCGCGACGCGCCTCGGCGAGAAAGGCGCCCATCTCCATCGCGCGCAGTTCGACGCGGATGCCGCGCGCCGCGAGGTCCGCTTGCACGAGCTGCTCGACGAGATTGTCGCCGGAGCCGACGAAGCGCAGCGTGAGCACGAGTGGCGCGCCGCCGCGGGCGCGCGTGCCATCGGCGCCGCGCAACCATCCGGCAACGTCGAGCAGCGAGTCGGCGCGCGGGTCGGTGCGTGAGACGTCGCTCGACTGCACTGGGAGGGCGAGTGGATGATCGGGAGGGAGCGGACCCGTCGCGACGCTGCCCTGCCCGGCCAGCGCGAGCTCCACGATGCGCGCACGATTGATCGCGAGCCCGACGGCGTGCCGCACGCGCGCGTCATCGAGCGGCGCTCGCATCGTGTTGAAGACGAGCGTGTGCGTGAAGAGCACGGGATACGACAACACGCGGAGCGCCGGGTCGCGGGCCGCCTGCGTGGCCATCGTGGGCGCGATGCCGGCCACGTCAAGATCGCCGCTCACGAGGCCGGCAAGCTTCGTGGTCGGCTCGTCGATGACGACGATCGACAGCTTGGCGACCTTGGGCGGCCCGCCGAGTGCCAGGGGAAAGGCAGTGTCGCGCGCAAAGCGCCACTCGATGCCCGGTTCGCGTCGCACGAAGCGGAACGGACCGCAGCCGACCGGCGCGCGCGCGAACGGCGCGCGTCGCAGTTCCGCGCGTGGCAGCTGCGCCAGCAGGTGCGCCGGCGCCAACGGCATCTCGGCGAGAATGACGGGCAAGGTTCCCTGCGCAGAACGGAAGCGGAGCACGAGCGTGCTGTCATCGACGGCCCACGCACTATCGAGCGACGCGAGTGCCGCAGCCCGCGGAAAGGCCGTGGCCGGGTCGCGCGCCGCTTCGAGGGTGAAGGCAGCGTCGTGCGCGGACACGAGAGCGCCGTCGTGCCAGCGCAGCGAGGCGAAGGTGTGCAGCGTGAGCAGCTGGCGGTTCGCGCTCCACGCCCAGCGTCGCGCGAAGTACGGTTGCGGCGCCAGCGCGCTGTCGAGTCGCGTGAGCGTGACGAAGAGCGCGAAGCGCTGCAACTGCCGCGAGAGCGGATGCACCGTCGCGAGGGGGTTCATGCCTTCGAGGTCCGCGCCCGACGCCATGACGATCGTGTCGCCGCGCGAGTTCGCCGCGCAGGCACCGCCGAGGACGCTGGCGGCGACCAAACAGCGCGCGGCAATTGACCGCCGCCATCCCCGGCACGACATCTATGCCGTGCCTCGATTCCTTCGGCGCCTCGCGGGGGCGCTCGTCCTGGTCTGGCTCGTCTTCACCCTGACCTTCGTGCTGTTGCACGCGGCGCCGGGGGACGCCGCCGACCTGCTGATTCCGGCCGGCGCCACGCCGGCCGATGCCGCGCGGCTGCGCGCGTCGCTCGGACTCGATCAACCACTCGCGCTGCAATATGCAGAGTGGGTCGTGCGCGCGGCGACCGGAAATCTGGGCGAGAGCATGGCGCTCGCACGGCCCGTGGGCGCGGTTCTCGCGGACGTGCTGCCGGCGTCGCTGGCGTTGGGACTCGCGTCGCTCGCGCTCACGTACCTCGTGGGCGTTGCCATCGGCTTTGCCCAGGCCGCGCGACGCGGACCGCTCGACACGCTCACGACCCTCGCCACCACGGCCGTCTACGCGACGCCCACCTTCTGGCTCGCCCTCGCGACGATCGCGCTCACGACACTCGGCGCGAGTGCGCTCGGTGTGCCCGCTGCGTGGCGGCTGCCCGCGTTCGGACTGCGCAGCCCAGGCCTCGACCTGACAGGATGGGCCGCGTTCGCCGACATCGCGCGCCACGCCGTGCTGCCCGTGCTCGTGCTTTCGGCAGTGGGAGCGGCGGGCGTCGCGCGCTACGCGCGTTCGAGCGCGATCGTGCTGCTCGGCGAGCCGTGGATGCGAACCGCGCGCGCCAAGGGCGCGACGCGACGCGCGGTCCGGTGGCGACACCTGCTCGCCAACGCACTGCCACCGCTCGTCACGCTCTTCGCGCTCGCATTGCCTGGCGTCGTGGCGGGCTCGGTGTTCGTCGAGAGCGTGTTCGGATGGCCCGGCATGGGGCGGATGCTCGTGCAGGCGATCGGCGCACACGACGTGCCCGTGGTATTGGGCGCGACGCTCGCGTACGCGAAAGTGGTGATCCTCGCCAATCTCGCGGCTGACACGGCGCTCGCCGCGCTCGACCCGAGGCGCGCGTGAACCGCACCGAACGCATCGCGACGACGATGCTCGCCGGCATCGCGCTGGCGGCGGTTGTCGGCCCGTGGCTTGCCCCCGCCGATCCGCTGCAATTGGGCGACGTGATCGGCGCGCGGCTGCTACCACCGCTCGCACGGGACGGCGCCGGCGCGCTGCACCTCGTCGGCACTGATCGCTTCGGCCGCGACCTGCTCGTGCGCATGCTCGTGGCCGCGCGCCTCTCACTTGCGGTCGGTGTCGTTGGCGCCGTCGGTGCGGCGGCGCTCGGCGCACTGGCCGGTGCGCTCGCGGGCTGGCGACGCGGCATCACCGATACGCTGCTCATGGGTGTGGCCGACGTGGGACTCGCGCTGCCGCGTCTCGTGCTGCTCCTCGTCTGCGCGGCGCTCTGGCAACCGGGCGCGCTCAGTACCGTGGTCGTGCTCGTCGCCACTGGCTGGATGGGGGTGGCGCGCCTCGTGCGCGCTGAAGTGCTGGGCATCGCACAGCGTCCGTTCGCGGAGGCGGCGCGCGCACTCGGTGCGGGGCCGCAGCGCGTGCTCTGGCGACACGTCGTGCCGCAGGCGATGGGACCGGTCCTCGTGGCCACGACGCTCGGGATCGGCAACGCCATCCTGCTGGAAGGCGGACTGTCGTTCCTCGGCCTCGGCGTGCAACCGCCTTCGCCCAGCTGGGGCAACATGATTGCAGGCGGACGCGACCTCATACTCGTTGCGCCGTGGGTTGCCATCGCACCCGGCCTGCTGCTCGTGCTCACGGTCTCCTGCTGCACGGTGCTGGGCGACGCGCTCGAAGCGCGCCTCCGAGGCGAGGTCAGCGCACCAGCACCGTAACCACCGCCCGTGGCGGCGCACTGAACGCAACGCGGCCGTCCTTGGCCACTCGCAGCATGCGGCCCGGCGTCTCGTCGAGGCGCGCGAGCCGCGCACTGCGCACCCCTCCAGCGACGCGCCACGCGCCGCGTATCGGTGCGTCCGTGAGATTGACGGCGCGCAACACCATCCAATCGCCGACACGCGCATCCGTGATGGCACTGAGCGCGAGTCCCTCACCCTCGAGCGTGACGCCTGCGCCATCCGCGATCGGCGCGACGGCGTGGCGACGCGTTTCGCCGCCGAGTGGGTGCAACTCGTCGTCGCATGCGCATTCGATCTGGGTACGCGTGGCTGCGCCGTCGGGCCCGTGCGGCACGATGGAGAAGGCAGCTTGTAGTGGGCCGAGTGCGCGCGCCTCCGGCACGGGCACGGGCCAACCGGCGTGGCCGGGGCGCTCCGGAAGGTCGTTGCGCGAGAGATGCGCCACGCTCCGGAGCAGCGTCGCGGCGACCCGGCCGTCACGCGTCACCTCGTATTCCGCGAGTCCGTCCGCGACGAGCGTCAGGCCGCGTCGCGCATCATGGGCCGTGACCCAGCGATGGAGCGGCGCGGTGGGGGGCGGCGTCTCGATGGCGCGATCGCTCGCGCTCACGACAATCGGCGCGCGCGTGACCGGGCCGAACGCGGCATCGGCGAGCACGCGCGCGCGCGCAATCCCGCTGGCGACGACCAGGCGCAGGCGCTGTTCCGCTGCGCCGTTGACGCCGTCGATGAGCACGCGCACGCGGCGCGCACCGGCGTCGAGCTGCAACCGCACCGTGAGCAGCACGGCGCCCAAGCTGCGCGCGGGGCGACGATGCTCGCGCGGCTCGAGCATCGCGCTCGTGGTCACGCGCCAGCGCGTTTCCAGTTCGGCGCAGAGCGGCCCTGTCATCGTGACGCGCGCACTCGTGCAGTGCGCGCTGCGCCGCACCGGCCCGACGAGCGATGGCGTGTAGAGGTCGCCGGCGTCAGCCTGCGATTCGAGCGCGATGCGCGCGACGATGCGCGCCCCCTCGCGCACCGTGACCGCACCCTTCGCGTCCGCACTCACGCGCAGCAGCCCGTTCTCGATCATGCGGCCAGCGCCCCTTGCCGGAGCGATGCCGGATGGCCACGCGACCGGAGCCGGGACAACGTCGAGCGGCCAGGCACGCCAGCCGTATCCGGACACGGCGTCGACCCACGCGAGTGCGTGCCACCGGACAACGCGCTCGTTTCGAGGATAGTGGTTGGGCGATTCGAGGCGCGCATCGACGAGCTCATGCCCGATGATCTGCACTGGCAGCGGCACGTGGGGCATCGCAGGGAGTGGCAGCACCGGCACATCACCCGGCGCCGAACCCGGTCCGACGGGAATCGCCTGCACGGTGCGGTCGATCATCACGCGCGCCACGCCAGCGCGCGTGCGCGCCGCGGCGTTCCAGACCACGAGCTGCGGGCGTGGCGGCCCCTTGCCGCTCCGCGCCACGTCGGGATCGAAGCCGATGAGCACATCGCGCGCCGTGCCCCCCAGTTCATCGGCGAGCGCCTGCACCTCATCGGCACGGGCCGCCGCCGCGCGCGCGGCCGCGTCGACGACGGTCCCGCAGAGCGTGTCGTGCGGGTGACAGGCGAGCAATGCACGCCACGCCGCGTGCACGAGCGCGCGCCCGTCGGGGCCACCGTGCCGGCGCGCGAGCGCAACCCATGGTTCGACGTCGCGGAGGAGCGCGCGTTCCCCCTGCCGCAGCGCACGCTTGAGCGCCGAGCGCGCGCCGAAGGTGCCCTGCAGCGTCCACGTGTAACCGTAGGAGTCGCGAAGCTCGCCGCTCACCTCGCTCAGCCGCGCGCCTGCAGCGGCACGCACGATGATGCCCGCGGCCGTGGCGAGCCCGACGCGCTCGAGGCGCACCCGATTCGCCCGGCGCGCCTCACGCGCGAGGGCGGCGAGCGCGGGACCCAGCTCCCGCGGTCGCGCATGATGGTCCGCGCCGCACGCGAGCAGCGCGAGGCCGAGCGACGCGCGCGGCTTGAGGACGTCGCGCACGCGCTTCCAGCGGGCGCGAACGGCGGAATCGTCCGTGGGGAGACCCGACCCGAATTCGTAGCCGTCGGGCGGCAGGTGCGCGACGAGCGTGCGGCTGCCATCACTCGCGCGCCAGCGGACCGTGTCTCCTGCAGGCCAGCGCGCACCGCCGTAGCCGCGCCAGAGCACGACGAGCCTGGCGCCGAATCCGACGGCGATCGCGGGCAACATGGCCGGATGGCCGAACGCATCGGGGGCATAGAGCACGTCGGGCGCGTGCGCGCCGAGTCGCTCGAGCACCGCGCGTCCCGCGAGCAGGTTGCGCACGAGCGCTTCGCCCGACGGAATGAGCAGGTCCGACAGGACGTACCAAGGGCCGCTCTCGAGTTCACCGGTACGCAGGGCGCGGGAGAGTTGGTCGGTGCGATCCGGGCGCACGCCCAGATAGTCGTCGATGAGGATGGCCTGGCCGTCGAGCAGGAAGCTGGCATTGTCGGGCGCGTCGAGCAGTTCGTCGACGAGCGCGACGAGGCGCGCGCGGAAGCGCGGCTCCGGGTGATACCACTCGCGGTCCCAGTGTGTGTGGGCGATGGCGAGCAGGCGCGTGAACGGCGGGCGACGTGACGTCACGGGCGCAACGCTAGCGACCCGCGCGCGGCTCGGGGAGGGTGCCGACGTGACGCAACGCGCGGTCGCTCGAGTGTGGGCGACACGTCAAGGCGTTGACCGGGAGCGAGGCACTGGGGAGCTTTCAGGTCTCCATGGACATCCTCACCGCGCTCTTCCAGAAGCTCCGCGACCTGCCCGCGCTCGTGCAGTGGGCGGGCTACGTCGGCCTGACGATCATCATCTTCGTCGAGACGGGGACGCTCGCCTTCTTCCTGCCGGGCGACTCGCTGCTCGTGACCGCCGGGTTGCTCGCGGCGCAGCCCACCTTCGGCCTCAACGTCTGGGTGCTCGGCGCGATTCTTTCCGTGGCCGCAGTACTGGGCGACACGGTGAGCTACGCGATCGGCCGGCAACTCGGCCCGCGCCTCTTCACGCGCGAGGACTCGTTCTGGCTCAACAAGAAGCACCTCACGTCCGCGCATGCATTCTACGAGCGGCACGGCGGCAAGACGATCATCATGGCGCGCTTCGTGCCGATCATCCGCACCTTCGCGCCCGTCGTGGCGGGCGCCGCCGAGATGCGTTATGCGAGCTTCCTCGCCTACAACCTGTTTGGCGGGATCGGCTGGGTGTGGAGCATGCTGCTCACCGGCTACTGGCTCGGCCAGCTCGTGCCGGGGCTCGACAAGCACATCGAGAAGCTCGCAATCCTGATCATCCTGGTGTCCGTCCTTCCCATGGTGTGGCACTGGTGGCGCGAACGGCAGAAGGGCGCCGCGCAGCCGTCCTGAGCACGCCTTCATTCAACGTCCGAGGAGATTCCCCATGGCGCATTCCCTGCCCGCGCTCCCCTACGCGTTCGAGGCGCTCGAGCCGCACATCGACGCGCAGACGATGCAGATCCATCACGGCAAGCACCATCAGGCGTACGTGAACAACCTCAACGCGGCCGTCGAGAAGGCACCCGAACTTGCCGGCTGGACACTCGATGCGCTGTCGAAGGACATCGCGAAGGTGCCCGAGGCGGTGCGCGGTGCGGTGCGCAACAATGGTGGCGGACACTGGAACCACTCGCTCTTCTGGGCGTTGATGGCGCCCGGCAAGGGTGGCGAGCCCAGCGGCAAGCTGGCCGACGCGATCAAGGCGGCGTTCGGTGATGTCGGAAAGTTCAAGGAGCAGTTCGCCGCCGCGGGCGTTGGCCGCTTCGGTTCCGGCTGGGCCTGGCTGATCCAGGACGGTGGCAAGCTGTCGATCATGAGCACGCCGAACCAGGACAACCCGCTCATGGAGGGCAAGCACGCGTTGCTCGGCCTCGATGTCTGGGAGCACGCCTACTACCTCAAGTACCAGAACCGTCGGCCGGACTACATCGGCGCGTGGTGGAACGTGGTGAACTGGGACGCAGTTTCGGCGCGCATGTAGTCACGCGTGACAAGCAGTTGCTGAGCGCGCCGGGCCCCAACGCGGGGTCCGGCGCGCTGTGCATTTCACCTAACGCGGCGACTAGAGCTTGGCGAGCAGCTCCTTGGCGCCCTGCAGGTGCGCCACGAATGCCGGCGCGACGGACTCGACGAACGTCTTGAGCTCCGCATTCTTGATGGCGGGCAGGAACTGCTTGGTGACGGCGTCGATGACCGCCTGGTGGTACGCGATCTCGTGCTCGAGGAAGGCGCGGTCGAACGCGGTGCCGGAGAGTCCCTCGAGCTTCTTCATCGTGTCGGTGTAGTCCACCGCGAGCGCGAAGTCGCGCGCCACGGGCACCGGGGTGACGCCGAGCTTGCCGGCGAGCGCGCGTCCCTGCTTCCGCACGGCGGTGTGCGCGTCAACGAGCATGCGCGCGAACGCCTTCACGTCCTTGTGGCCGGCCTTGGTGCGGGCGAGGCCGCCGGTGCCGATGTCCCACGTGTTGGCGGCGTCGAAGATGCCGACGATGACGGGATCGGTGAGCGTCCCGCCCTGCGCGCGAGCGGACACGGGGAGGGCGAGCAGAGCAGCGGCGGCGAGCAGCGAGAAGCGCATGGAACTCCTGTGGGAAGCGGGAGCGACCGGCCGGACGGTGGTGCCCGCGGGTCGTGGGAGAGAATGGGGCCCCGTCTCCAATATATCAAGTAGTTACTGGTTTTATTGGTTTCGTGCTACCTTTCAAGACATGCCCGCATCCGCGCCCCTCCCCGCCGCTCGGCTCGCCGTCCTCGACCGCGTCCGGCGCGGCGATCAGGTCGTCAACGCGCTGGCGGCAGCGCTCGACATCAGCGACAACGCGGTGCGGCTCCACCTCGGGGCGCTCGAACGCGACGGCCTCCTGCGCCGGCGCGGCGTGCGCCGCTCGGGCTCCGCGGGCCAGCCGGCCGCCGAGTACGAGCTCACGCCGGCGGGTGAGACCGCACTCTCGGCCGCCTATCCCGCCGCGCTGGCCGCGCTCGCCAGCGCCATCGGCAGCACGCTCTCGCCACGCGAGGCGCGCGCCCTCTTCGTTGCGGCTGGAGCCCAGCTCGCGCTCAAGGCGCCGCGCGCGACCGGGACGCTCAGCGAGCGTGCGCGCGCCTGCGCCGCGCTCGTGGAATCGCTGGGCGGCGCCGCCACCATCGCCACGGGCCGCGGCCGCGCGACCCTCACCGGTTCCGGCTGCCCGCTCTCCGTGGCGGTGCGTGGGGAGCCGACCACGTGCACCATCATCGAAGCGCTGCTCGCTGGCCACACCGGACTGCGCGTGACGCAGCGCTGCGAGCACGGCGATCAGCCGTCGTGCCGCTTCGACCTGAGCGAACGCTGACGGCCGATCAGACGCGCTTGAAGAGGTAGAACTCGTCCTTGATGGCCACGAGGCGACGCACGTCGGGGTCGAGGAAGAGCGGCTCCTGCACCACGAGCTGGTAGCCAGCGGCCTCGATCGCGGGACGGAAATCCTGCTTCTGCTTGTCGCGTTCCGACGACACGAATCGGTCGTGCTGGTTGGGCACGACGAGCAACCACGGAATCTCGTGGCGCTGGACGAGGGCCAGCCACCAGGTGATGGCCGCGAGCGTGCACTCGGACCAGCTGTGCACGTTGACGGCGATGTCGAACGCGCCGAGGCGCTCCGTGGCGACGACCTCGTCGAGCGGCACGGCCCGCGCACGATCCGCGATCCCGCGATGCTTGAGGTAGAAATCACAGAGGAAGGTCGACTCGGCCACTGCGTCGAGGCACGCATAGTCCGCCACGTCGGCCACCTCGCAGGCGCGATGCGCGAGGCGACCGTACCCCGCCCCGATGTCCAGCACGCGCAGGCCGGGCTTCGACACGAGTCCCGTGTGCCGTTCGATGAAGTCGAGCTCGAGCGCGGAATCGAGGCGATCGCGACTCACCCGGCCGACGCCCGAGAAGTCGTACGCGAGGCAGCCGAAGGCGCCGTCCTCGTTCGAGCGCGCGAGATAGCGGCCGGCGCGGGTCTGCACGTCCTGCGCAAAGATGAAGTACTTGAGAACCGTCGGACGCGGCAGCTCGCCGTACGCCCAGACGTAGGCACTGTGCCCGCGGAAGCGCGCGAGGCTCACCTGATCGCGCACGAAGCCGGTGTTCCAGGTCGAATGGACCGCGGCGTCCACGGTGACCGCTTGATAGCGCTTGCGCAAGTCGACGAGGTACGGACTGGTGCTCGTAAGGGCCGCGTGATCAGCGGGGGCGAGCGGTGGTTCCGCTGCGGGGCGGCTCGATTTGTCGCGGTCGAATGCGCGCAGCAGCTTGGTCGGGACGATCGAATAGCCGCGCCCGTTCAGCAGCGACTCGATCCGGCGGAAGACGAACTGCTTCATCGCGCGCGCCGAGCCCCGGCGAGACGTAGGGCCATCTGTGGATCCTTCGTGAGGTAGTTGGCGAGTTCCCTCGCCACCCACGCGTTGCCGAAGTTGGAATAGTGTCCCTCGATGCCCGGCGCGGCACCGGCGGGCGCCTTGCCGAGGAAGGCATGGTCGACGGAATCGGCGCGCATCGTGCGCAGGGCGCCCGTGAGGTCGAGGAACGGCACGCCATGGGCCGCAGCCGTGGCAGCGAGCCGGGCGCGACGACGGTCGACGGAGGTGGGACGCAGATCTCTTCGCACCGGGAGGTACACGAGCAGCACGTTCGATTTGCGATCGGCATGGTGGGCCGCGAGCGCGCCAACGAAGCCGTCGACCAGCGCCCAGCGGGCGTCCACTTCGCGAGCCGCGCGCTCGGCGGCGTCGAACCGCCCGAAGCGGCGCAGCCACTGGACGAAACGCAGGTCGCCGATGACGCGCATCGAGTAGGCACCGCGGAGCGCCGCCACGGACTGCTGCGGCACGGGCACGCCGCGCGTCACGAGAAGGGCGCCGTCCATCTCGAGGAACGGCTTGAAGCGACCGTCGAAATTGTTCGTGAGCGCGCGCTCGAACTGCACGTAGTTGAGGGCGACGATCTGCAGCTGCGGCGCGTACGGCACGCCGTCGCGCATGAACCAGAGATACGCCTGATCGTAGCCGTAGGCGGCCTGCCCCATGTTCATCGTCTCGGAAGCCGGGAGCAGCGACTCGAGGTGATGGCACCAGGTGTGCTCATCGTCCACGCCGTAGCCGATCGTGAACGAGTCACCCGAGCAGGCGACGCGCAGCGCGCCAGCGGCCGGCGCACTCGAGAGCAGGCGTGTTCCGCGGAAGCCGTGGCCGTTGGTCGTGATACCGATGCCCGGCCCGTACTCGTTCGGCGAGGTGATGTTGCGATCGTTCACCCAGCCGAGCAGCGTGTCGAACTTCGTGTGCTCACGCACGTTGTCGTGCGGCAGTCGCGCGGAGCGCAGGTCGCCTGCAAAAAGGAAGAGGCTCGCGCCGCCTTCGAGCATGAGGACGGCCACCACGCAGGCGAGCACCACGCCGAGCAGCGAGAGCAGCGCGCGCAGTGGGCTCGCGCCGCGCCGTGGCGTTGTCGAAACGCTCATCGGCGACGCTCCGCCGCGGAGAGCGCGAGTGCAGCGCTCACGCTCGGCACGCGCGCGAGCTGCCGGGCGATCGCTTCGGCGACCCAGCGATGCCCCTTGGGGGTGTAATGTCCCGAGGCGCCCTGCGAGGTGAGTTCGCTGTTGGTGATGAAGAACCACTGCGAAGAATCGGGCGGCACGGTGCGCATCTCCGCCGTGAGGTCCACGAGCGGGATGCCAGCCTTGGACGCGAAGGCTGCGAGTCGCGCGCGCCGGGCATCGTACGCACCGGGCATCATGTCCGCGGTCGTCGGGAGGTAGACCAGCACCACCTGGCTGCCGCGTTCGTGATTGAGCCGGTCCAAGTCACGGAAGACCGCCTCGGCCACATCCCAGATCGAGTGTTCGGCGCGCGCCATCTGCGCGGAGTCACTGTTGTCCGTGGTACCCTGCAGCAATTGCACGATGCGCAGGCGCGGCATGAGGCGCAGCACGTACGAGCCCTTGCTCGATCCTTTCCACTTGGGTGGCGGCGTGTTGCCGACCTCGAGTGCGCCGTTGGCAAGTCGCAACACCGGCTTCGAGTAGCCGGTCATCGTGGTCATCGTCATCCGCTCGAAGTCGTTCGAGATGAAGGCGAAGAGATGGACCTGGTGCGGCCAGCGGACGGCGTCTCGCTTGTACCAGAGGTACGCCTGGTCGATGCCGAAACCGCGCTGCGCCATGTTGAGCGTCTCGACGTTCGGCAGGACCGACTCGAGCTGTGCGCAGAAGGTGTCGGTGTCGCCGACGCCGGACCCGAACG
Source organism: Gemmatimonadota bacterium (assembly GCA_025359135.1). Classification (GTDB taxonomy): domain Bacteria; phylum Gemmatimonadota; class Gemmatimonadetes; order Gemmatimonadales; family Gemmatimonadaceae; genus JACPPC01. The sequence continues at coordinate 11,745 of JANYHJ010000077.1, forward strand.
TGAACGAATCGCCGGAGCAGATGAGGCGATGGCGGCTGTGCGCGAGCGCCGGGGTCACGGGATGGGCGATGCGCATCCCGTCGTGATTGTTGGTGATCGGGACGCTGCGCGGCGCGCCCTCGGTCACGTGGAGGTCGGGCGTGCCGATCCAACCGACGAGCGTGTCGTACTGGGCACGGCGGAAGTTGCTGTCGGCCTTGATCGAGCGGATGTCGGCAGCCATCAGCCAGGCGCTTGCGCTGCCTTCGATGAGGGCGAGCAGGGCAAGCGGAACGACGATCACCAGCAGCACGGCGACGACGCCCTTCCGCGCCCAGGTGCTCACTCGACCGTCGGACACCGTTCGCCCCCTGGGCTGCCTGATGATGTGACGCGCGACACGGTGAATCTACGCGCCGACATGGCGTTGTCACGCTCGCGCCAACGCTGGCGCGCCATGGTCGAGCCTCCTAGTCTTCGGGCATGGCGCTCCGGGTTCCCCTTCCCCGCAGGAACCGTGTGGCGGCGCCCCGCCTGCGCACGCGTCGCGGATACGCATGACGCCACAGGTTTCCGTGATCATGCCCGTGTACAACGGGGCGCGCTTCGTTCGCGATGCGGTCAAGAGCGTGCTCGGAAGCGTCGGACCGTCGATCGAGCTGCTGCTTGCCGACGACGGCTCC
>JANYHJ010000092.1 GCA_025359135.1 Gemmatimonadota bacterium
ACCCTCGAGCAGCTGGCCACGCGCGACCCCGACACGCTCTACGCCGACATGCAGCGCCTCACGCGCTCGGCGCAGGACCCGTGCGTCCGCGATGTCTTTGCCGCCACCATCCACCAGGCGCGCACCGGCGAGGCGCTCGACTGGTGGACCTTCACTCCCGAGCGGAAGACGGTCGCTACGCCTCGGTCTTCACGATCACGCCGAGCAGCGCCACCACGAACCAGAGCGCGAGGCTGAGTCCCGCGCTCACGCGCAGCTTGCCGAGCGCCTTGACGTCGGACGGGTCGGCCGAGAGCGACTTCTCCGCACGCTGCAGCAGCAGCCCGTTGCCGAGCAGGAGCGCCACGCCGCTCATCTTGCTCCAATAGAGCAGGCTTGTCGCGAAGGTCTCGACGTCGCTCGCGAACATCATCACGCCACTTACCGCGCTCAGCGTGAGACCGGCGATCACCCAACGGTGCAGCGCGCGCTGCGACGCGACGTGCCGCGTCACCTCGCCCGGTGCGTCCCTCGTCATCGAGAGCGCGCCCTTGTCGGCGCTGATGGCGAGGCCGCCGGCGCCCAGCATCGACGCGATGTGCAGGTACGTGGTACCGATCGACAGCACCTTGGAGTGGCCATAGACCTTGGCGAACGGCGCGCAGATCGCGACCAGCGTTTCGACGACCGACATGATGAGAGCGGGTTGAAGGGGGGCAGAAGAAAGGAAACGCCGGGATGGCCCGAGCGGGAGCCGGGAAACTCCGGCGTCGGCGCCACGCCAACGGCGGCGGAGCGAACCGTTGGCGCTGGTTGCGGGCAGCGAAGCGGTGAGGGATACTGGGCGACATGCGACTTCCCCTGCCCCGCGTCATCGTGCTCGCCCTCGTGGTGCTGACGGCTGCGTACCGCGACCTCCGCGCCCAGCGCCCCGCCCCGACCTTCAACGTGGTGGAAGCGAGTATCACCGAACTGCAGGACGCCCTCCGCACTACGCGGCTCACCTCCGTTCAGTTGGTGGATGCGTACCTGGCCCGCATAGCGGCCTACGATCATGCGGGGCCACGGCTCAACAGCCTCATTCGCCTCAATCCGCGCGCCCGTGTGGAGGCTGCGGCGCTGGACGCCGAGCGTCGCGCGGGCACGGTGCGCGGCCCCCTGCATGGCATCCCGATCATCGTCAAGGACAACTACGACACGCGCGACCTGCCAACATCGGGCGGATCGCTGGCGCTCGCGCACCACCAGCCCAGCACCGACGCGTTCATCATCCGCAAGCTGCGCGCGGCCGGGGCGATCATCATCGCCAAGGCCAACCTGCACGAGCTGGCCGCGGGCATCAGCTCCGTCAGCTCGCTCGGAGGGCAGACCATCAACCCGTATGACCCGTCGCGCTGTCCCGGCGGTTCGAGCGGAGGAACCGGCGCGGCCATCGCCGCAAGCTTCGCCGCCATCGGCTGGGGCAGCGACACCTGCGGCTCCATCCGCATTCCGTCCGCATTCGGCTCGCTCGTTGGATTGCGGCCGACGCAGGGTCTCTTCAGTCGCGACGGCATCATTCCGCTCTCGCGCACGCAAGACACCCCCGGTCCACTCGCGCGCACCGTGACCGATCTCGCGATCGGGCTCGATGCCACCGTGGGCGCCGACCCGAATGACGCCGCGACGCGCGTCCTCGAGGGACGCACCCTGCCCGCCTTCCAGGCGGCGCTCAATCGCGACGCCCTGCGCGGCGTGCGCATCGGCGTCTTCGCACCCTACTTCCGGGATGCCGAAGCGGACATCGCGGATAGCCTGCGCTCCGCGCTCACCGCCATGCAACGACAAGGCGCGATCCTCGTGCCAGTCACGATGCCCGACTTCGACGAGGTGATCGCGCGCAGTGCGGTCACGCGGCTCGAGACCAAGTTCGATCTGGCGGAGTACCTCGCGCGTCCCGGTGGCGCACCGGTGCGCTCCATCCGTGAGATCGTCGACCGCGGTCTCTTCGACAAGGCGCTCGAAGCGCGCCATGTCGAGGAGGACACGGTGTCCGAGCGGGATGGTGCATCGCACCGCGCGATCATCGCGCGACAGGCCGCGCTGCGCACGCGCATCCTTGCGGTCATGGACAGCCTGCGCGTGGACGTGCTCGCCTATCCGACCATCGGACGCCGGCCGGTGCTCGCCGGCGATCCGCAGCTCGGACCCAACTGCGCGCTCGCCTCGCAGACCGGACTGCCCGCGATCAGCGTGCAGGCGGGCTTCACCGCCGACGGCCTGCCCACCGGGATCGAACTGCTGGGACGCGCCTTCAGCGACGCCCAGCTCGTGGGCTACGCGTACGCCTTCGAGCAGGCCGGACCGCGCCGCCGCCCTCCGCCCAACACACCACCCCTCGTGAACGGCCGCGCACCTGGCACGCAGCATTTCACCACGGTAGCCGGAACGGGCGCAGCCGGCGCACGCGCGCGCTTCGTGTTCGAGCCGACGAGTGGCTTGCTCACCTATGACGTGACAGCAGGATCCTCGCTCGCCGCCACACTCGACGCCGTGGTGTTGCGCCGAACCGACGGCACGCGGGCGCGCGTCATCGAGCGGATGCTCGGCCCCGCGATGATCGCATCACGCGGACAGCTGCGCCTCACGGGACTCGACCGAGACGCGCTCGCATCGGGCAAGCTCACGCTCGCGCTGTTCACGAACGCCGCCGTGACGCCCGCGGCGGAGGCGGCGCTCAAGCCGTAGGCCACCGGGAACGCCTGGCCTGCGCCTCGCCGCGACGCATGACGCGGGAAGGGTGAAGCGCGAGCGAACGAATGCGCACGCGCGCTCCGCTCACCTGATCTCGTGCCCGCCCTTCCGGTCGTCGCGCACGAACCGGTCGCGCGCCGGCATCTTCACCGCCACGAGCGACGCCGAGTCGAGCGTGGCATCAGGCGCGATCACCTTGTTCTCGGCCAACAGGTACGCCGTGATCGCATACAGCTCGTTGTTGCTGAGCGAGCCTGGCGCCGCCATCGGCATCGCGCGCCGCACGTAGTCGAACACGGTCGTGGCATAGGGCCAGTAGTTGCCGATGGTGCGCGCGATCTTGGGATTGCTCGCGAAGTTGAAGCTCTCGCCCGCAGAATCGCGGCCGATCAGTTGCGGATAGAGCGGCGGAATGCCTTCGCCCTTGGGGCCGTGGCACGCCGCGCACTTCTGCACGTAGATCACGCCACCCTCGAGCACGCTGCCCTTGCCCGCGGGCAATCCGGTGCCGTTGGGCGACACATCGAGGTCCAGCGCGGCCACCTCCGCCTTCGTGGCCACACGTCCGAGCTCGAAGTGCTGGCCGGGCGGTGGGCCGCCGTTGCTGCGCGAAACGCGCGCCGTCATCTCGTTGCCGCCGCCACCGCAGGCCGCGAGCAGCGCCGCGCCGAGCATCATGATGCGTCGCATCTCAGCGCCCCCCGTGGTACGTGATCGCACCGTTGCTTCCAACCTTCCACCCGACGATCTGGTTGAAGTGATAGTCCGTGCCCGGCCCGCGAATGGTGGAGATGTCGCTGCGCGTCGGCTGCACATAGCCCGTCTCGTCGGTGGCGCGCGACAGGAGCAGCGCCTCCTCGCCCTGCCAGTGCCACATCCAGCTGAAACGCGCGACCGCCTTGGAGAGCGCGGGCTCGTGCAGCGTCGCATCGTGCCAACTTGCGCCTCCGTCCACGCTCACCTCGACGCGCGTGATCCGCCCGCGTCCGGTCCACGCCACGCCGCTCAAGCTTCGCCAACCGCGCGCGATCACATCGGACACGTCCGGATTGGTGATCATGCTCTTCGCATCCATCTCGAAGCTGAACTGACGCGCCTTGTTGCCGAGCAGCGGGTCGGTGTACTTGCTCGTCTCCCAGCGCGTCATCCAGGGCGCGGTGCCAAGCTCGAGCCGCCGCAGCCACTTCACGTTGGCGTTCCCTTCCCAGCCCGGCAGCAGCAGGCGCAGCGGCGAACCCTGCTCGGGCCGCAGCGGCTCGCCGTTCTGCGCCCAGACGAGCAGCGCGTCATCCATGGCCTTCGCCACCGGAATCGAGCGCGTGAGCATGCAGGCGTCGCAGCCCTCGGCGAGCATCCAGGTGGCGTCGCCCTTGATGCCGCACTCCTCGAGCAGAGCGTGCAGCGGAACCCCCGTCCACTCGGTGTTGCTCATGAGGCCGATGACCCGCTGCGCCGAGAGGTCGGGTTTCGGATCGCGGAACGCGGCGCGCCCGTTGCCCGAGCACTCGAGGAAATAGGTGCGCGTCACCTGCGGCATGCGCATCAGGTCGCTCATGGTGAAGACCATGTCGTGCGCCACGAGACCGTGCACCGTGAGGGTGTGCCGCATCGGGTCGATGAGCGGCACGCCGGCATGATGTCGTTCGAAGTGCAGATCGGCCGGCGTGATCGTGCCGGCCAGGTCACCGTGGGGTGTCAGCGAGAAGCCCTGCAGGTCGCCGGTGGGGAGGCGCGTGAGCTTCACGAACGGCGAGCGCGCACCGACCGCCGACGTGGGCGCGCCGAGCACCTTGGTCGGGTCGAGCGGCGCCGTGGGTGGCGGCGCCACGGCGACGGCGCCCGCAGCGGCCTTGGCCTGTTGCGCGCCGCCGAGCGCAGGCAGCGTGGCGATGGCTGCCGTGCCGACAACGCCGGCCGCGCCGGCCAGCAGTTCGCGTCGCGTCAGGGCGCGCGCTGGTGTGTTCTCTTCATCAGTCATCATGCGTCAACGAGAACGCCAAGCGCCGTCGCTGGCAAGAGGGATGCACGCGGTCAGCGCCATCCTTGCGCGTCATGCGTCCGTCCGTATCATCACGCAGTCGAGCGACGTCACCCCTTCACACTCCACGCGGCGCTGGTACTCGGATGACGTTCCGTCTCGCAGCAATCCGCGCCGTCACCTTCGGCGCCCTCGCCTCGCTCGGCGTTGACGCGCTTGGCGCGCAGGGTTCGGCGCCAACGGTGAGCTACACGACCGCACAGTCGGACGCGGGCGCCAAGGTCTACACGCGTTCGTGCGCCAAGTGTCATGGCGACCGGCTCGACGACGGACTCGCCCCACCACTCGCCGGCACCGCGTTCGTGCAGCGCTGGGCGTTCCCCGCGCGCAATCTGGGCGAGCTGCATGTGATCAACACGCGCTCGATGCCCAAGAACGAAGGCGGCTCGCTGCCCGACTCGGACTACGTGCACGTCCTCGCGTACATGCTCGAACGCAATGGTTATGCGGCGGGGTCGACACTGCTGAGCGGAGTGCGCGCGCAACTCGATCAGGTACACCTCTCGCCACCGACATCGGTCGCCGCGGCGGGGCCGCGCCGACCTGCACCGGAGTTCGTGCGTGGCGAGGGTGGCTTGCAGCCCAAGTCGGTGGGCCCGGATCAGACGGCGCTCATCGCGACCCCATCCAACGGACGCGACTGGCCCACGCACACGCGCGACCTCGCGGGCACGCGCTACTCACCGCTCGCGCAGATCACGAGTGCGAATGCGAGCCGACTGCGTCCGTCGTGCATCTATCAACTGGGCGAGAACGAGGGGTTCCAGAGCGGTCCGCTCGTGTACGATGGCGCGCTCTATCTCACGATCGGCAACGTCACGCTCGCCATCGACGCCGCCACCTGCCGGCAGAAGTGGCGCCACGCCTGGAAGCCGATCGCCGCCGACCTGCCCGGCGTGCGCAACCGCGGCGTGGCGATGAAGGACGGGCGCCTCTTCCGTGGCACGAGTGACGGGTACCTGATGGCGCTCGATCGCGAGAGCGGCTCCGTGCTCTGGGCGCGCCACATCGGCGAGGCCAGCAAGGGCGAGACGTTCACGATGGCGCCCCTCGTCTCCGACAGCCTCGTCTTCATCGGGCCCGCAGTGGGCGAGTTCGCGATTCGCGGATGGGTGAGCGCGTTCCGCGTGGACAACGGCGCACGCGTCTGGCGCTTCAACATCGTGCCGGCGCCGGGCGAACCCGGCGCGGAGACGTGGCACATGGCCAACAACCTGCCCGTGGGCGGCGGGGCGGTCTGGACGCCACTCTCGTTCGACGTGCAGAAGCAGCTGCTCTTCGTCGCGGCCGCCAATCCGGCGCCGGACTTTCCCGAGGCGATGCGCGGCGGCGTCAATCTCTACACCAACTCGCTGCTCGCCATTCATGCGGCCACGGGCAAGCTCGCGTGGTACGACCAGCTCGTGCCCAACGACGAGCACGACTGGGACCTCACGCAGGTGAGTCCGCTCTACCGCGCCAAGGTCGGCGGCACGCTGCGCAACCTCGTGGCGACGACGGGCAAGGACGGCGTCCTGCGCGTGCTGGATCGCGACTCGCACGCGCGGCTCTTCGCGACTCCGATCACGACGCTTCGCAACCAGGACGCACCCGTCACGAAGGCGGGCACGCACGCCTGCCCCGGCGTCTTCGGCGGCGTGCAGTGGAACGGACCCGCCTTCCACCCGGGCGCGAACGTGCTCATCACACCGGCCGTCGATTGGTGCGCGAAGTTCACGCTCGACGACACCGTGAAGTTCGTCCCCTTCCAGATGTACCTGGGCGGACAGGCCGTGCCGGACACCGCGTGGGGTGGGTGGATCACGGCCGTCGATGCCTCGACGGGCGCCGTGCGGTGGAAGCTGCACTCCGATGCGCCGGTGCTCGCCGGCGTCACGACGACAGCGGGCGGTCTCGCCTTCGCGGGCGAACTGAACGGCGACTTCCTCGCGCTCGACGCGGCGAGCGGTGCGGTGCGCTACCGGTTCCAGACTGGCGGCGCGATCGGCGGCGGCATCGTCACCTACGAGGTGAAGGGCACGCAGTACGTGGCGGTGGCCACTGGCCGGCCCGGGCCCTTCTGGGCCAAGGCGCACCCCGGTGCACCGACGATCGTCGTGTTTTCGCTGCCGAGCGGTGCGAACAAGTGACGACGCGCTGGTCCTTGATCGCGTCTTGCGGCAGCATCGCGCTGGCGCTCGCCGGCTGCGAACAGGCACCGCCGACGCCGTTCCAGCCGGTCGCGACCACGAAGCAGGTGATGGCCGAGGTCCTCGAACCGGCCGCCGACACCTACTGGGACGCCGTGGGCTCGACCTCGGACAAGGATGGCTTCCACGAGCACGCGCCGAAGAACGACGAGGAGTGGAAGGCCGTGATCGCGAGCGCGACCGTGATCGCCGAGAGCGGCAACCTGCTCATGATGACGCCGCGCGCGCTCAACCAGGGCGAGTGGATGTCGCTGGCGCGCGGAATGGTCGAGGCCGGCGTGCAGGCGCGCGCCGCAGCGCAGGCCCACGACGTGCAGAAGGTGTTCGACGCCGGCGCCGCCGTGTATGAATCGTGCACCAAGTGCCACGCGAAGTACGTGATCGCGGCGGCGAGCCCGGCCAAGTGACCGCCTGAGCGGCGTGTTTCTCGAACGCTGGCTCGACTGGCTCGCCCGCACCGAGTGGAGCATCGCGCTCCACGAGTCGCAGTACGTCTGGCCATTCACCGAATCGCTGCACGTACTCACGCTCACGCTCTTCGCAGGTTCGGCGATCATGCTCGACCTGCGGCTGCTGGGGCGCGCCTTCACGAACATTCCCGTGACCGCGTTCACCGCGCGATTGCTGCCGTGGACGCATCGCGGCTTCGTGGTCATGGTCAGCACCGGCGTGCTGCTCTTCTACGCGCAGCCGCTCACCTACTACCACTCGCTCTTCTTCCGGCTCAAGCTCCTCTGCCTCGCGATTGCGGGCATCAACATCCTCGTCTTCCACACGCGCACGGAACGCTCGGTGGCCAGCTGGGACGTGAGCCTGCGCCCGCCGCGCGCGGCCCGCGTGGCCGCCACCGTCTCGCTGCTCGCGTGGGCGAGCGTCATCGTGAGCGGCCGGCTCATCGCCTACAACTGGTTCGACTGTGAACTGCACCAGCAGCCAGCGTGGGTGGTGTGGGCGGCCGGCTGCAAGGCGCCTGCGCCATGATCCTCGACCTGCTCCCATGGTTCGAGTGGTGCGAGGCATCGGCGCTCGGCCAGTTCGTGCGCACCTCGATCTGGATGTTCCCGGTCATCGAGGCCACGCACCTGCTCGGCCTCGCGTCGCTGGGCGGTGCCGTGCTCATCGTCGACCTGCGCCTCCTCGGGCTCGCCTTCGCCGACCAGCCGATCGCGGTGCTCGCGCGCGGCGCGCAGCGCTGGCTCACCCTGAGCATCGCCTTCATGCTCGCGAGTGGCTTCCTGCTCTTCATGTCGGAAGCCGTGAAGTGCTACCACAACCCGTCGTTCTGGGTCAAGATCATCACGATGCCGTTCGCGATCGCGTTCACGCTGCTCGTGCGCCAGCGCGTGGCGATGCGCGAAGCCACCGTGACCGGAGCGAGCAGCCGGCTGATCGCACTCGTGTCGATCGCGCTCTGGTTCACGGTGGCGATGGGCGGACGATGGATCGGATTCTCGTCCTGACGTCGCGCTACGGCTTCGTCGGCACCGCGCCCTTCTCGTTCGGATCGCGCCCATCCTTCGGCGCGCCCGTGCCCGAGCTCCCGAGGAAGATCTTCTTCCCGTCGGTGAAGGTCACGTCGCGGCCGTTCGCCCGCTTGAGCGAGTGATCCTTGGTCTGGTAGCCGTCGACGATGATCTCGGTGCCGTACTTGAGCGACTCGCGCGTGAGGCCGCGACGCAGGAGCACGTTCGGCGTGCCGCCCTCGACCATCCACGTCTCGGCTGCGCCCTCCTTGTTCTTGATCTCGATGTGGATCCACGAGTGCGGATTCACCCACTCGAGCTTCACGACCTTGCCCTGCAGGCGGAGCGGCGCGTTGGGGTCGAACTCTGCGCCGAACGCGTGATGGGCGTCGAGCGGCGCGGCGGTGCCCAGCACGAGGGCCGCGACGATGACGGGAATGGCGATGCGAGCGCGCATGAATCCTCGGGGGCTCAGGGCTTCGGCTTCGCGGCCGCTTCGCGTTCGCGCGAACGCTCGCCGCTCAGGATGTTGCCGAGGGCGTAGTTCCCCTCGTGACAAGCATACTCGTAGATCAGGTCGTCCATCTTGTTGTAGGGCAACTCCCCACCCCACGGCTTCGTGAAGGTGCTCGGATCGTTGACCGTGAAGCGGTAGAGCAGCGTGAACTCGCCCGTCCGGTGGAAGCGCTCCGTCAGCGTGAGGCTGTCGGATGAGCCACCCCAGAACAGCTGTCGCGGATGGAAGTTCGTGGTCACGATCACCAGCGTGTCCCCTTCCCAGCGGCCGAGCGATTCGCCCATCCAGGGCCGCACGTTGGACGGCAGTCGCGTCGTCGCATTCATCCGGATGATGCGCGCGTCGTGGACCATCTCCGTCATCATGAGGATGTGGTCCCTGGTCTGCACGAACGTGTAGTTGTTGTTGTAGAAGTAGTTCGGCAACATCGGCGGACCGGCGTTGGACCCGAACGACATGATGCAGCGCTCCGCGAGCGGCCGGTTCTCCGGATTGTCGTACTCGCCCATGCCGCGCCCGGCCCGGTTGCGCTCGAGCATGCGCGCGCGCGCGGCCGGCGTGAAGGCGGGCACGCGGCCATCGGGCGGATCGACGACGATCGAGCTGCGCGTCTCGCCGCCGACGATCGCCATGTGATCGCCCGCGTCGATGTAGAAGTAGTTGTAGCCACCCACCATGCCGGCCGCGCCGGTCGACCCGTCGCCACCGACGGGCGGTGCGGGCCGGTTGGGATCCGAATCCTTCGAGAGCCGCTCGATCGTGTCGGAGCGGATCTTCTCGAGCGCCACGACCTGCGCCTTGGTGAGCGCGCGCTCCTGTCCGCTCGGCCGCTGCACGGGGGTGAGCGTCGCGTTGCTCCAGTTCCCCTGGAAGTCGGGATGTCCGTCGGGAGTGCGCGCCAACACCCACTTCTTGGCCGGAGCCGGCGCTTTCGACGGCGCGGCGGCGGCGGTCGCCTGCGCGCCGAGTGCAGACGAAGCGGCGGCGTACGACGCGGCGGCAACGAGGGCCATCAGGAGTGGTCGCATGTCAGGGCTTGAGCGGCGTTTTCCGCAGGTGACCATAGAGCAGTTCCTCCACGAACTCGACACACTTGAACTGACCGAGCCGCGCTTCAGGCTCGACGTTGCGATACAGCATGACGCGAACGGTCCACGGTTTGGTGAACGTCGCCGGATCCTCCATCGTCGCTTCGTAGCGGATGTGGTCGCGGTCCGTCATGGTCCACCGCTCGGTGACCGACATGTTTTCTGTGTGATGGTTGCCCGCGCGATCGAACCAGGTCCGATCGTTGAACCCGGTCACCTTCACCACGAACGTGTCACCTTCCCAGTGGCCAACCGACTGTCCCATCCACGCGTCGGTCTGCGGCGGGCCCGGATCCTTCAGGTAGATCTCGCGAAAGGCGCCGGCGTACTCGTACGACACCACCACGTGCGATTCGCTCTGGACGATCTGGAACGGGAACGGCATGTACGTCGCACGCGGCAACCCCGGCAGGTAGCACTTGATCTCGGGATCGCGCTCGATCCAGTGTTCGCGGTTCTCGTCGCGCTTGGCGCGCGCATCGGCGGTGTACGGAATGGTGCCGCCCACCACGATCCCCGCGCCTCCGGGCACGGCCCCCACGGCGCCGAGCGCGACAACCTCCTTGGCCGGCACCGGCACGACGGGCCCCGGGCGCAGCGCCAAGGCGGCGCGCGCCATGTGCGGTTCGATGTCGTAGTTGGCGCTCGTGAGCGCCTGCCAGATGCCGCTCAGGTCCGGTTTTCCGGCGGCCGTTCGTGGCAGCGGCGTGCGTGCAGGTGGCGCCGTCTTCTGCGCGGCAACCGGCGCGGCGGCGACAACTCCACAGAGCGCGAGGGCACTCCACCAGCGCAGGGCGGTCACGGGGTCTCGGGGCGTGGGGGCAGCCAAGGTGGCGAATATGCAGGTCGCGCGAAGCGGGGGCCAGCGGCATCTTTCGCACCGGCACCGCCCGTCAAAGTCCCCCCGGCCAACCTGCCCATGCGCGCCCTTCGCCCTGTCCTCGCCGCGGCCCTCCTCGCTCCCGCCATCCTCAGCGCGCAGGAGAGTGGTGCGGCCAGTGGTGCAGCTTCGCGCCGGGCTGCACCGAAGGTGCCCGTGCGGTCCGCCGCCACGAACAAGGCCGCCGCGGCGGCCTTCAGCGGCGAACGTCTCTCGCGCATCGACAGCTGGATCGAGCAGCTCATCGCCGACGGCAAGATTCCCGGCGCCGTCGTGATGCTCGTGAAAGACGGACAGGTCGCCTACCACAAGGCGTACGGCTATCGCGACCTCGGCACCAGGGTGCCCGCGCGCCCCGACGACATCTATCGCATCGCGTCGCAGACCAAGGCCATCACGTCGCTTGCGGTCATGATGCTCTGGGAGGAGGGCCGCTTCCAGCTCGACGAGCCGATCGGCAAGTATCTCCCGGCGTTCAAGGAGCAGACCGTGCTCACCAAGTTCAACGCCGCCGATTCGACCTACGAGTCCAAGCCGACGCGCCGGAAGATCACGATCCGCCAGCTGCTCACGCACACCTCGGGGCTCGACTACGCCGACATCGGCTCCGACGAGATGAAGGCCATCTACGCCAAGGCCGGCATCAGCGCGCTCGGCCGCGCGGGCGATGTGCTCGGCCCCAAGATCGACGTGCTCGGCAAGTTGCCCCTCAAGAACGAGCCCGGGGAACTCTTCACGTACAGCCTCTCCATCGACGTGCTCGGCCGTCTCGTGGAAGTCGTGAGCGGCATGCCGCTCGACCAGTTCTTCCGCACCCGCATCTTCGCGCCGCTCAGGATGTCCGACACCTTCTTCGCCATTCCCGCCGAGAAGCGCGACCGCTTTGTCGCGCTGCACGAGGACAAGGACGGCACGCTCGTGGCGCAGCACGGCACCGAGGGCGAAACTGCGGCGGCCGACCTGCCGCTGCACGGCCCCACCTACTTCTCGGGCGGAGGTGGCCTCAGCTCGACGACCGCCGACTATGCGCGCTTCCTCCAGCTCTTCGTCAATCACGGCGAGCTTGATGGCGTGCGCCTCCTCGGCCGCAAGACGGTCGACCTGATGCTCACCAACCAGATGGGCAACCTGCAGCCCGCCTTCGGACTCGGCTTCGCGCTCGAGACGGCGGAGAACGACTTCCGCGACGTGAGTTCCATCGGCTCGTTCTCGTGGGGTGGCGCGTTCAACACCACCTACTGGGCCGATCCGAAGGAGAAGCTCGTGGCGCTCGTCTACACCAACACCTACAAGGCGCCCACGGCGCTCGGCGCGCCGTTCAAGTCGATGGTGAACGCCGCCATCAAGTAGGCGGGCGTTGACCAGGGTGCCCGCCGCAGGTGAGCGCATGATGCGCGCGCGCCTTCTCCTCATCGCCGGCATCGCCGCGTCGGTCGCGACCGCGTGCGCCACCGGCGGCACCGGTCCCTCGGGTGCCGCACGGGGAGCGAGCGAGTGGTTCGCAGGCGCAGATGTCTCCGCGCTCACGCGCATCGAGCAGGCCGGCGGCGTCTTCCGCGACAGCGGCCGCGTCACCGATGCGCTCGCCGCGTTGCGCGCGCGCGGCAGCAACACCTTCCGCCTGCGCCTTTTCCTCGCGCCGAACAACACCGAGGTGCAGGTCAACGACCTGCCGTACACGATCGCGCTCGCACAACGCGCCAAGGCCACCGGCGCCACGCTGCTGCTCGACTTCCACTACTCGGACACGTGGGCCGATCCGGGACACCAGATCACGCCGGCAGCATGGGCCGCCCTCGACATCGATTCGCTCGAGCAACGCGTCGAGGACTACACGGCGAGCGTGCTCGCGCAATTCAAGTCGGCCGGCGTGCTGCCCGCACTCGTGCAGGTCGGCAACGAGATCGATGGCGGCCTCCTCTGGCCACTCGGCCAGATCGGGATGGGCGGAGCAGGTGAAACCGCGGCCGAGGTGCGATTCGGCCGATTGCTGCGCGCCGGCGTGCGTGGCGTGCGCCGCGCCACCGGGCCCTCCGACAGCGTGCGCATCGTGCTGCAGTACTCGCAGGGCGCCAACACGGAAAAGACGCAGTGGTTCTTCGACATCGTCGCGGCGCAGGGCGTGGCCTACGACATCATCGGCTTCAGCTACTACCCGTGGTGGCACGGCCCGCTCTCGGAGCTGCAGCGCAGCCTCACGGCCACCGCCCTCCGCTACGACAAGGACATCATCGTCGTCGAGACGTCGTATCCATGGCGCGCCGGCTTCGCGCCGGGCGGCACCTTCGCGTCGGCGATGACGTGGCCCGTGAGCGTCGCCGGCCAGCTGCAGTTCACGCGCGACGTGGCGGCCGCGGTTGCGGCGACGCCCAACGGCCATGGCAAGGGCGTCATCTGGTGGTACGCCGAGGCCATCCGCGTGCCGCAGCCGCTCTTCATCTACGGCGACGGCGCCCTCGCGCTCTTCAGTGACTCGGGCACGGTGCTCCCCGCAGCGGCGGCCATGCAGAAGCCGTAGCTCCACTGCGGCACGTCCGCCGCTCCCCTCGCCTCACGCCACGTGTCCGACATCAATCGCCACTCCTCCCGCCTCACGCAGGTCCGCTCGCAAGTCGGCTCGCGCGCGATGCTCTTCGCGACGGGCATCACCGAGGCGGATCTCGCCAAGGCGCAGGTCGGCATCGCCAGCACCTGGTTCGAGGGCAATCCGTGCAACATGCACCTGCTGGCCTTGAGCGAATCCGCCAAGCAGGGCGTCGTGCAGGCCGGCATGCTCGGCATGCGCTTCAACACCATCGGCGTGAGCGACGCGATGTCGATGGGCACTGAGGGCATGAGCTACTCCCTGCCCTCGCGTGATCTCATCGCCGATTCGATCGAGACGATCATGGCGGCGCAGTGGTACGACGGCATGATCGCCATTGCCGGCTGCGACAAGAACATGCCCGGCTGTCTCATGGCCATGGCGCGGCTCGATCGCCCGGCGCTCATGATCTTCGGCGGCACGATCCGCCCGGGACATCATGACGGCGAGGTCATCGATATCGCGTCGGTGTTCCAGGTCTACGGCGAGTTCGTGCAGGGCAAGCGCACGGAAGACTCGATGAACGCCGTGGTGCGGCACGCCTGCCCCGGCGCCGGTGCGTGCGGCGGCATGTACACCGCCAACACGATGTCCACCGCGTCGGAAGCGCTCGGCATGACGCTGCCGTACAGCTCCTCCACGCCGGCCACCGATCCCCTCAAGGTCGACGAATGCATCCGCGCGGGGGCCGCGATGCGCACGCTCCTCGAGCGGCAGATCACGCCGAGGCAGATCATGACGCGCGCCGCGTTCGACAACGCGCTCACTGTCATCATGGCGCTCGGCGGCTCCACCAACTCCGTGCTCCACCTCGTTGCGCTCGCCCGCTCGCTCGGCTTCGCGTTCACCATCGACGACGTGCAGGCGGTGAGTGATCGCGTGCCGTTTCTCGCCGATCTCAAGCCGAGCGGCAAGTATGTCATGGAGGACCTGCACAAGGCCGGCGGCACGCCCGCCCTCATGCAGTACCTGCTCGCCGAGGATCTGCTTGATGGCAGCTGCCTCACGGTCACCGGCAAGACGATCGCGGAGAACGTCGCGGACGTGCCGGGACTCACGGCGGGACAGCAGGTCATCCGGCCACGCTCGAATCCGCTCAAGGCCACCGGTCACCTGCAGATCCTGCGCGGCAACCTTGCCCCCGACGGCGCCGTGGCGAAGATCACCGGCAAGGAGGGTGAGCGCTTCAGCGGCCGCGCGCGCTGCTTCCATCAGGAGGAAGCGGCCCTCGCCGCACTCGAGCGGCACGAGATCAAGGCCGGCGATGTCCTGGTCATCCAGTATGAAGGACCGCAGGGCGGGCCAGGCATGCCCGAAATGCTCTCGATCACCGGCGCGCTCATGGGCGCGGGCCTCGGCGGCTCGGTCGCGCTCATCACCGATGGCCGCTTTTCCGGCGCGACCCACGGCTTCGTCGTCGGCCACGTGACCCCGGAAGCGCAGCTGGGCGGCCCGATCGCGCTCGTGCAGGACGGCGACACGATCACCATCGACGCCGTGGCGCACACCGCCATCGTGCACGTGAGCGACAGCGAACTCGCTACGCGTCGCGCGGCCTGGACCGCACCACCGCTCAAGGCCACGCAAGGCGTGCTGCTCAAGTACATCCGTACCGTGCGTCCCGCGTCCGAGGGATGCATCACCGACGCGTGAGCGTTCGCACCACTCGCGCGCTCGTGGCACGACCGACAACTTCCTGATTCCTCCACCCACGCCCATGCACCAGCTTCGCAAGCCCTACCTGCTCTACCTTGGCGCCAGCAAGGACAAGATGTTCGCCAAGACTGCGTTCGGCTTGCGCGACTGGTGCCGTGCCGATTGCCTCGGTGAGTGGAGCCTGCCGTCGGCCGAAGTCAGCACGGGACTCGAGCGTCTCTCGCCCGCCGAGGCGGGAAAGCGCGGCGCGGGCAGCATCGTCATCGGCATAGCGCCCGTGGGCGGCGCGCTGCCGCCCGAGTGGATTCCCGATCTCGAGGCCGCCATCGCCGCCGGGCTCGACGTGGTGAGCGGCATGCACACGCGCCTCACGTCGTTTCCCACGCTCGTGGCCGCGGCAGCCAAGCATGGTGTGCGTCTGCTCGACGTGCGGCATGCCGACAAGCGCTTTCCCGCCGGCAACGGCCGGAAGCGCACGGGCATGCGCGTCGCCACCGTCGGCACCGACTGCGCACTCGGCAAGAAGTACACGGCGCTCACCATCGCGCGTGCGCTCAACGCGCGTGGCGTGAAGGCCACCTTCCGTGCCACCGGCCAGACTGGCATCATGATCGCGGGCGAAGGCGTCGCGATCGACGCGGTCGTGTCGGACTTCGTGGCCGGCGCAGCCGAGCAACTCTCGCCCGACAACGACGCCGATCACTGGGACGTGATCGAGGGCCAGGGCGCCCTCTTTCACCCCGCGTACGCCGCCGTGACGCTCGGCCTGCTGCATGGCTCGCAGCCCGATGCGCTCGTGCTCTGCCACGATCCGTCGCGGGCGTTCATCGAGGACTTCCCCGGCTTCCCGATTCCGGACCTGCGCGTCGCGATCAGGCGCTACGAGGAAGCGGCGCACCTCACCAACGCGAAGGCCAAGGTGGTGGCGGTGAGCATCAACTCGTCGTCGATGGATGACGCGGCGTGGAAGGCGTATGCGGACAGCACATCGAAGCACGTCGGCCTGCCGGTGTATGACCCTATGCGCGGCGGCGCAGACGGACTCGCGACGGCAGTGTTGACGGTCGGCTGACGGTGCACGCGTAGCGCGAGCGAAGCACGCTCGCTCTACGCGGTGACCTCATGCGGGGGTGCAGTCGCCGCCGCACCGCACGAGGGACAGAACTGGAAGAAGGCGTTCTTGCGCGTGTGGCAGGCCGAGCAGGCATCGAACAGCATCATCCCGCAGTGCACGCAGTAGTTCGACGTCCCCTGCGCGCCGCCGGCAATCGGCCGCTCACAGCCGGGGCAGAGCTGCGCCGCCATCTTCTTGAGTGCCTCTTCGTAGCCGAGCGACCCGCGCCTGAGGTCCTCCGACTGCTGTGCCGCCTCCGCGCGACGCGCGACGTAGCGCTGCATGGCGCGAATCAGGTAGTGCCCCGCGACCGCCGTGAGGATGATGCCCACGGCGTATCGCACATAGCCGCCGTAGCTCGGCAGGTAGGGCACGAGCTCGACGAAGAACGCGAAGAGCGCAAAGACGATGAAGCCACGCACCAGGGGCCAGTACTGGCTCTTCCGTTTCCGCATGAAAAGCCAGATCGCCACCAACAGCAGCGGCAGCGTGATCAGGAGCCGCACGCCGAAGACGCGCAATTCCGTCATGAAGAGCGCCTGCCGGTACGGCGCGTCCGCCGCCTTCTGCAACTCGGCGAGCGACCGACTGAGCGCCTCTTCCGCCTGCTGAACCACGAGCATGCGCGCATCGAGGGCTTCCACTGCAGCCTGCGTGCGTCGGCGCTCGGCTTCGAGCCCGTCGAGGTCGCGCGTACGCCGCATCACCTCCGGGTCCTGCGCGGCGTCGGTCGTGGCCGTGCGCGTCGCGATCCAGTTGTCGAACGCCTCGCGCTTGGACTGGTACGCATTCGCACTCGCGGTCGCGGCGAGCTGTTCCCGCGACCGTTCCGACCTGATCATGCGGGCAATCGACTGCAGCGAATCGTGCCGGGTCTTGAGCACCGCATTCGCCTTGGCGTCGACGAATTCGTCAATCTCGACCGTGCGATCCACCCCGGGCAACTCACCGACGACCTTGTTGCCCAACCCGATCAGGAAGCCGGCGAAGACGATCGTGACCACCCATGTGGCGAGCTGGAACAACCGCTCGGGCGCGCGCAGACCCTTGAACATCGTGCCTACTTGCCCTCGTACTTGAACGACACCTTGAGCTTGGCGCGGTACGCCTCGACCTTGCCGTCCTTCATGGTGATGTCGAGTTCCTTGACTTCCGCCACGCGAAGCTCGCGCAGCGACTTGGCCGCGCGCTTGAGCGCCGCCGCCGCCGCCTTCTCCCACGATACCGTGCTCGTGCCGATCAGCTCGATCACCTTGTAGACGTTTTCCGCCATCGTCGTGCCCTCCGGGCTTGGGGATTGTCGACCACGTGCTGCATGACGGTACGGCGCGAGCGCGGCCCGGCACAAGGGCGGCGCACATGGCCGGAACGACAAACGCATCGCCCCTCGTCGAGTGGCGATGCGTCTGTCGTACGGTTGGAGTTCGCGAGTGGCCCGGAACATCCGGTCCCGTCGGAGCTCACGACGTAGCTGGGGCGGGACTCGAACCCGCGACCCCGGCATTATGAGTGCCGTGCTCTAACCAGCTGAGCTACCCAGCCAAGAACACCGAATCTAGCGGAGGCCGGCCCGGCACCCAAGTCCCGGGTTGCGCGCCTTGAGGGAACCCGCGGCCCGCCACGCGGTACGCCGAGCATCCCGCCGGCGCCCCGTCCGCGGGGGACGCAATCCGGAGCGCATCTTCAAGTACATCGCGAGTGCGCTCCTGGGCGCCGACGCGCTCACGGGTGGCGCCGGCATCGTGGCCTTGGGCGTGCTGCTCCACATGTGCATCGCGATGGGGTGGACCGTCGTGTTCTTCCTCGCGGCGTCGCGCATCGCGAGCCTCTACCGGAACGCCATCCCCGTGGGCATCGCCTACGGACTCGCCGTCTGGGTCGCGATGAACCTCGTGGTGCTCCCGTTGAGCCGCGTCAAGCAGGGACCGTTCGCCGCGTCGCAGGTCGCGGTCGGGGCTGGCGTGCTCGTGGTCTGCATCGGGTTGCCGATTGCCATCGGCGCGCGCGCCCACTTCAAGCGCAGCTGACCGCGCGCTTCGGTCGCAACACAGTTCAACCGCACCTGCTCCGTGCGATCGATCGCAAACCGCTTCCACCGCAGTTGCCACGCGCGATTGGTCGCAAGCCGCTCCCACCAGACACGAGCCACCAAACGACAAACGCCGGCGACCCAATCGGGCGCCGGCGCTTGCCTTTCCATAGCGGGGGCGGGATTTGAACCCGCGACCTTCGGGTTATGAGCCCGACGAGCTACCAGGCTGCTCCACCCCGCGTCAGTGCAGGGAAACATAGAGCACGACCGGTCAGAATCAAGCGCCGCTCCACCGGAAAACATGCGTGGCGCGGCGCCCGTCTGGTCACTAAGGACCGACCACCACGCTTCCCGACATCCCCGGATGCAGCGTGCAACTGTACGTGAACGTCCCCTGCGTCGCGAATGTCCGCGACACCGACGTCCCGTTCGAGTTCGGGATGTCGGCCGGCCGACCCGTGACCACGTCGAACGTCACGTTGTGCGTCGTGGTGAAGAACGTGAAGGTCACCGACGTGTTGACGGTCACGTTGAGTGTCGGCGGGTTGAACTGGCTCCCGGGCAGGGCAAACACGGTGTTCGCTGGCGGCGTGCCGATGGTCGTGCCACCGCCACCTCCGCCCGATCCACCACCCGGCGACGTCGCCGAGCTGCCGCCACCACACCCACCCAGCGCCACGACCACCACACCCAGCACGAACGATCGAATGCGCATGCATACGCTCCCGTTTGAGGGCCCACCCGCAACTGCCCGACGTGGGCAGTCCGGTACGCCAAGGATGCCATCAAACGGATGTCCGGGAAAGGCTCAGTGCTGAGATTAGCGCAGGAACCTCGCGCCTACCTCGGGGTACGCGGCGCCCCCACGCGCGTCTCGCGCTCGAGATGCGCGCGCTGCTCCGCTTCCGTGAACCAGACGGGCTTGAACCGCTCGCCCGCGAAGAGCGCCGCCTGGTCGGCGTAGTGCGGGCTCGCCGCACGCGACGTGGCCGCACCGAACGGCTGCACGCTCTCGGAATGCACCACGCCGTCGGCGCCCCACTCCACGAGCATGATGAACGAGTCGCCCACCTCGCCGACGAGCTTGCCATCGGCACTCGGGCTCGAATAGACCGCACGCAACGCATCGGGACCGCCACGCAGCGGCAGGTCCTGGTTGCCGCGGCGCAACCGCAGCGCAATGCCGAGTGGGACGTCGAGTCGCCCGTAATGCGCCATGAGGAACTGGGCGCCGTCGCGCAGCGAACTCGCCGCGGGCGGCCGCGGCTGCCCCAGATACGTCGCACGAATCGCCGGCCCGATCACCGTCGTGGCCAGCACCGCACCCGGGCTGTCGTCGGCCATCGCGCCGTTCCATGACGCGAGCAACCGCACCGCCGCCGCGAGCGACGGCTCCGCCACCGTGTCGACGCGCGCCATCGAGTCGAGCACCACGCCCACCCAGCCCGCTCGGCTGTAGCGCGCATCGAACTTGACCGCGAGCAGCGCAGCGCGCGTGATCTTCGGAATCGTGTCGAGCAGTTCGAAGGCGCGCACACTGCGATTGGTCTGCCGCGACTCGATTCCCATCGTCGGATCGAAGTTCGCGCGCCGCAGGTTGTCCGCCCCTGCGGTAGCCAGGAACGGCGTGTTGTTCGCGTTGTACACGTAGCCTGACCTGGGCGACACGATCGCCGGCGTGTCCTCGGCTGGATGGTACGCGGTCCAGAGCGCGGCCGAGGTGTCGCCGGGCAGCACGCCCTGCCAGTCGAAGCCCGCGTTCCGCTTGGGGAAACTCGCGTTGTACACCATCGCGATCTTCCCCGTCTTGTCGGCGTAGATGAAGTTGGTCGCGACGATCGCCTGCTTCGCGAGGGCCGCGCGCCACTCCGCGTACGTGCGCGCCTTGACCAGCGCGTAGTAGCCCGTCACCTGGTTGACCTGCCCGATGCCGGCGTAGCGCACGGCAAAGGCGCCGTTCGCGTTGCGGAGCACCGGGCCGTGCACCGAGCGCTCGACGATGCGCGACACCGGCAGCGTGAACCAACCGACCTTGACCTTGAGCCAGACGCGCTCGCGCTCGAGCGTCCGCCACTGTCCGTCGAACCAGTATTGCTGGTCGTTGTCGGGATTCAAGCGCAACCGGTAGGTGTCGACCAGATCCGGCGCGTTCACCGTGTTGGTCCAGCCAAGCGACTTGTTGTGGCCGAGCAGCGGGACGGGCGCGCCGGGAAAGAGCGCTCCCGCAAAGTCGATGCCCTCATCCGAGTGCATGCTGATCTCGTACCACGCCACCGCCCCGCTCCACGGCTGGTGCGAGTTGGCGAGCAACCGCGTGGTGCCATCACCCGATCGCGATGGCGCGACCGCGAACCCGTTCGAGCCCTTGTCCTTCGCGGCGGCGGCGCGATCGATGAGCGGCTCGTCCATGAGGCCAAGCACCACGCGATCAAGCCCGAAGAAGAGCGGCGACGTCAGCACGAAGCCCGAGATCATGTCCTCCGGCGTCATCGGCAGCTCATCCTTCGCCACGTCGCTCACTTCGTCGGGATGCGCGGCCGCATAGGCGTTGAACCCGGCCACGTAGCCTTCCACCAAGGCCCACGACGCGCTGTCGACGTCGGTGCGCGCCCTGGCTGCCACCGCTTGGCGCACGCCGAGCCACGCGTTGAGGAAGTCCGGGCCCGCCCCCGCCTTGCCGCGCTTGGCCGCGAGCCGCCCGCGCGTGGCGAGAAAGACGTCCTCGAGCGTGCCGTAGTCGTCTTCGGCGTGCGCGTACGCGAGGCCGAACGAGGCATCGGCGTCGGTGTGGCCGTGCACGTGCGCCACGCCGAACGAGTCGCGCAGGATGCGCGCGTCGTAGGCGGGAACGGGTCGCGTGGTGTAGCGATCGCGTGCCGCACGGGCGAGCTCCTGTCCGCTCGTGGCGCCGAAGCAGGCCGTCAGCAGAAGCGCGGCCAGCGGCGCTCCCACGATGGTCAGCCGGGAACGTCGCGTCATCCTCATTGCTCCGTCACTTCGGGGGTGTGGCGCGCTGGGTGCTGTCGGGGCGCACACGGTCCACCACGCGGTAGACCACCTCGCCGCTCCGCACATAGCCGAACTGTTCGCGCGCGATCCGCTCCTGCGTCGCGGCGTCGGTCAACACGAGCGACTTGAAGTGCGCGAGTGAATCCACCGCGTGGGTCAGAGCCGTCACCGAATCGGTGAGCGCCCTCGTGTGTGCGCCTTGCCTGGCGAGTGCCACGGTGCCCCACTCGCCGCCCTCGATGGCGAAGTAGAGCACCGCGCCCACGCCCACGGTGGTGACGATGCGACGGCCCCAGCTGGCCACTACTTCGCCCCCCGCTCGATGACGACGAACTTGGCGTCGTCGCCGCCGACCGCGCGCATCCAGGCCACGAGCTCGGGCAGCTTCTCCTGCGCGTAGATGCCCGTCTTGCCCGTGAGCGTGCGCGTGAGACGGAACTCGCGCCCCACCTGCTCGTACGTGGTCACGTACGTGCCGAAGGGACTGTCGGCGCTCACGCTGCGCGGCAGGCGCACCTTCCACCCGTCGGGCAGCACGAGCTTGAGGTCGGTGCGTCCCTCCACGCGGCCGATCACCTTGCGCGCATCGATCGCGAACTTGCGCTCCCCCTGCGCCTCCAGCTGGCTGGCGGCGTTGGCCATCTCTTCCGGCGGCGCCACGGGCAGCGTGAAGAGCTCCGTGTCGCCCGAATGCGTCAACACGCGCGACTTGGTCAGGCGGATCGAGAAGCGCGGCGTCGCCCCGAGGTCCTTGCCGTTGAACAGCACGAGGCTGTCGCCCGTCGCCCCGGTCAGCAGCTGCCCTGCGATGCCACGTACGAACCGCGAACGCTGCGTCGAGTCGAACGGCGAGAAGAACGTCTTGCGCAACTGTCCCTGCCGCGTGCCGCCGACTTCGGTCACGTACGTGAGCTTGAGCGTCCCCGCGCTGTCGATCGTGCCCGAGATCAGGTCGCGCGTGAAGTTGTCGCGCGGCATCACGTCGGGCATCGTCGCCTCGTCCACCGAGCCGTCGGGCTTGACCACGAGCGCGAACTCGCCCTGCTCCGAGAGCCCGAGCTGGCCGTACGGATAGAGATCGGCCGTGAGGTCGGTGAAGGTGTATCCGTTCGGGCCCGGCACCGCAGCAATCGCATGATCGAACTGGTCCTTGCTCGGCAGCGCCCGATTGACGCCGCCGTCCGCGGAGAGCAGCACCGGGTACGCCGTGATCCCCATGGAGCCGAGCGCCGCGACGAAGAGCGTCGCCTTGTCCTTGCAATCACCGAAGCCGGTCTTGACGATGTCGCTCACCTTGCGCGGCTGGTAGCCGCCGATGCCGAGCGAGAGCGACACGTAGCGGATGTCCTGCGCGACCCACTTGTGGATGGCCTTGATCGTGTCGTCGCGCGTCCGCGCACCCTTCACGAGCTCGGTGATCTTCGCGGCCACCTCCGGCGTCACGACGTAGCGGTCCTTCGCCAACCCCGCATACCACGCGCCGATGTCCTTCCAACTCGCCTTCGACGCCATCGCCAGCGACATCATGCCGGCGTTGTTCGAGTCCGGCATGTACGCCTCGCCCTTGATGCGTGCGAGGTCACCGGTGGCCCACGTGCGGATGGTGCGCGCGCCCTTCACCTCTTCCTTGCGGGCGAAGTTCAGCTTGCGCTCGATGATCGTGAGCGGCATCGACGTCGGGGCATCGACGATCAGGCGCGAACGCTGCACCCCCATCCCGGTGGTGATGCTCCACGGCTGGAACCAGTCGCCAATGCGATAGGGCTTGAGCTCCTCGCGCGTGTAGCTGTAGTCGATGATCGAACCGACGGCCACCTTGCCGAGCGTGAGCCGCAACACGCGCCGGTTGGAATAAACCGGATTGCCCATCTCGGCCGGCACGTCGCTCACCTGGCGCTGCGCTTCCTTGGCCGCGAGCACCTTGCCATCGGCCGAGAGCACGCGGATCCAGTTGAGCGTGAGCTTCTGGTGTCCCGGCTCCCACGAGAACGAGTGCTCGGCGGCGCCCTCGATCGCTTCCTCGCGCAGCACCTGCGTGACTTGCCGGAAGGTCTCGCGGTAGCGGCCGTCCGGCTCCACGGTCAGCACGCCGTCGTCGAGCAGGAAGATCGCGCTCTCCTCGGGATGATCGGCCGGCTTGACGGCCTTCCGGTAGATCGTGTCATCGCGCACCGACGGATCGCCCTTGGGCGTGACCTTCGGCGCCTGCGCGCGCATCGGCGCCGTCCACAGCGCACTCGCCGCGAGCACGAGTGCTGCCGCGCGGGTGAGCGCGATCATCCGTGTCGTCATCGCGGTGATCATCACAGCCCGAAGATCGCGCCGCCCGGATACTCGGCGCGCTCGCCCAGCTCCTCCTCGATGCGCAGCAACTGGTTGTACTTGGCCACGCGATCGGAGCGCGACGCCGAACCCGTCTTGATCTGGCCCGCGCCGGTGCCGACGGC
>JANYHJ010000168.1 GCA_025359135.1 Gemmatimonadota bacterium
TACGATGCCGATCGTCATCGACGCCGACCGCCGCAGCGACATCGAGGCCGCGCTGCGCATTGCCAAGGAGTACAAGCTCCGCTTGATCCTCTCCGGAGGCGCGGAGGCGTGGATGGTCGCCGACCAGCTGGCGGCCGCCAAGGTGCCGGTCATCACCGGCGGGATCCTCAATATCCCGCGTTCGTTCGCCACGCTTGGACAGCGCAGCGACAACCTCGCCCTGCTGCGCAAGGCGGGCGTCAACGTGATCATCATCTCCGACTCGTACGCGAGCGGTGGCGGATTCAACGCCGGCAACGTGCGCTACGAGGCGGGCAACGCCGTCTCGAGCGGGCTCGGCTGGGACGATGCCCTGCGTGCGCTCACGCTCGCGCCAGCCGAGGCCTTTGGCGTCGGTGACAAGGTGGGAGCACTCGCAGCCGGGATGGACGGCAACGTGGTGGTCTGGAGCGGCGACCCGTTCGAGTTTGCGACGCGGGCCGAAGCGGTGTTGATCAAGGGACGGCGGGTCGAAGGCCCGAGCCGTCGTGACCAGCTCCAGCAGCGCTACCGCAACCCGGCGGCGGCGAGTTCGACCAAGCCGTGACGTTCTCGCGCATGGTCCGCGCGGCGGGATGGATGCTGGCGATCGTGCCGGCGCTCCTTCTCGCCGCGCGGCGCGTTGACGGCCAAGGCAGCGCGCCCACCACCACGCGCTGGTACAAGGGCAACACGCACACGCACACGCTCAATTCCGACGGCGACACGTCGCCCGACGACGTCGCGCGCTGGTATCGGCAGCACGGCTACCAGTTTCTCGTGCTCTCCGACCACAACGTGCTCACGTCGGTCGATGGCCTCAACGCCCTGCTCGGGATGGACGAGCAGTACCTGCTCATCCCGGGCGAGGAAGTCACCGATCGCGTGGACGGCAAGCCGTTGCACATGAACGGCCTTGCCGTCGAGCGAGTGGTGCTGCCGGCCGGCGGCGCCACGATGGCCGAGGCGATCCAGCGCGATGTCGATGCGATCCGTGCCGCGCACGGACTGCCCCACCTCAATCATCCGAACTTCGGCTGGGCGGTGACGGCCGCCGACCTCAAGCGCGTCGAGCGCGACCGGCTCTTCGAGATCTTCAACGGTCACCCGTCGGTGAACAACGAAGGCGGCGGCGGAATGCCCTCGCTCGAGGAGATCTGGGACGACATCCTTTCGTCGGGGAAGCTGCTCTATGGACTCGCCACCGACGACGCGCACCACTTCACGCGGCCGTGGGATCCAACCGCGGCACGCCCCGGACGCGGCTGGGTCATGGTGCGTGCCGCGCACCTCGAATCGGGCGCGATCATCTCGGCACTCGAGCGCGGCGACTTCTACGCGACCACGGGGGTGGTGCTCGCGGAGTACGAGGTCTCGCCGCGCGAGATCCGGATCGTGGTCAAGCCCGATGGGACGACGCGCGTTCGTGTGCGCTTCACCGGGCGCAATGGTCGCCTGCTGCAGGAGTTCACGACCAACACGGCGGTCTATGCGATCCGCGGTGACGAGGGCTACGTGCGGGCCAAGGTCATCGATTCCAACGGACTCGTGGCGTGGACGCAGCCCGTGATGCTGGGCCCGGCGCGCAAATAGTCACGCAGCTCCTGAATAGCCCAAGCGCCGTGCGGCCAACCTGCTCCGCACGGCGCTTGGTGATTCCCCCCCAGGAATCGATTCTATCGCTGCTTCTTGCGGCGGCGCGTGACAAGGCCGAGGCCAAGGAGACCGGTGCTCATCAGCGCCATCGAGGCCGGCTCGGGGACCGTGGTCATGAATTCCTGCGTGCCGCCGACGAGCGGGTTCCACGTGGCGCCAATGCCGGCGCCGGACTCGAGCTGGTCGGAGATGATCGCGAAGCGGTTCCAGTACGTGGCGTCGGTGGCGTCGATCTGCGCGACCGCGGCGCTGGCGTCAGTCATCCAGACCTGCGCGGCGTTCCAGACATTCTGGTCGCCGTAGCCGGCCACCGGGATCGCGTCGAGTTGCGCGCTGGTGAAGGTGCGCCAGATCGCCGTGTGGATCGCCTGAACCGCGAGCGAGCCGCTGGCCTTGCCCTTGAACTGGTCGCTCAACCAGGCCGCTTCCTTGTAGCGCGTGTACCAGTCGCCGTAGCCACCCCAGCGAAGCAGCGAACGATTCATCGTCGCGGAGAGGCGCTGCTCCCACGCGTGGTAGGTCTGCCCGTAGGAGACGTCGTTGAGCATGTCGACGCAGACGATGTCGATCAGGTTGCCGCCGACGTAATTGTTACCAGTGAGCGTCCCGCCCGCCTGCGCCGTGTAGACGCCAGCCCAGACGTTGCCGACAATCGCGTTCGGGCTGCCGATGCCGATGAACTTCATGTCGGTGGCAACCACCTGGGCGCTGGCAACGGACGCGGAGAGTGCGAGGGTCAGGCCAGCAACCGCGGAGCGAAGAACGCGCATTCAGTGAACCGGTTCGGGAAGGGACGACGCCGTGCAGGGCTGCGTCGATGACACCACCCCTAAGGGCATCAATCAGGCCAGTCGAGTGTGAGCTGCGTCATACCGCGCCGTAACTGGTGACCGCACAATGGTTTGGACTCCAAATCGGCGTACAACGTGCATCGGAAATGTTCAGTTCCGGGGAGCCTCATGAAACAGCCCCTGCCAACCGCGTGACACCGCCTGTTGCTTGGGAACCACAACGCTGTTCCCTTCCCACCGCACTTCGGCGCGTATGCCGCCTCCCACGACACGACCCATCATGATCGCGCGCTATCTCCTGATCCTCGTGCTCTTCGCGTGTCTCGATGCGGCCTGGTTGCTCGTGGTCGGAGCAAGCTTCAATCGCGCGCAGTTCGGCCACCTGATGCGGCCGGATACGGTGTGGAGCGCGGCAGTGCTCTTCTATCTGATCTACGGTGGAGCCGTGCTGGCGCTCTGCGTGCAGCCGGCGCTCGCGAGTGGCCGAACCTTGGACGCGACGTGGCGCGGTGCGCTGCTCGGCCTCGCGGCCTATGGCGCCTTCGACCTCACGAGCCTCGCGCTCTTCAAGGACTTTCCACTGACGGGCGCCATCGTGGACATGGCGTGGGGCACGAGCGTGACGGCGGCGGTGAGTGCGCTTGGTGCACGTCGCGTGCGCGCGGGCGCGTAGCGCGACGCTCGGAGACGCAACCGCGGCCGCGCGCGGCTCGCGTGCGCAAGACACGACGAGCCGGCACCGGGGCCCCGGCACCAGCTCGTGTGCTCAATCCTTGTACGGGTCGAACTCGTCGGCGCCCGCCATCACCACGATGAGCGGTTCAAGCGTGTGCACGACCCGCACGGTGCTGCCCTGCGCGGCGAGCACCTCGGGGAGCCGCCGGTACGCCTGCGGCGCCTCATCGAGTCCACCACCCCGCAGGATCACACCCTTGGGACCGAGCCACTCGTGAAGCATCTCCCACGAGATCTTGCCAGGCGCAACGATCTTCGCCCGCTTGCCCCAGCCCCGCTTCTTGCCGGCCGCTTCGGTCCGCGACATCACCCGGCCGGCACCATGCACCGTCGAGAAGAGCGCGTCCTTCATCTGTTGCGACACCGCCTCATCCGGCGAGAGCGTCCCCTCGAGGATCACGGCGTTGTCGCCCATCGAGCCGCCCACGAAGCCCCGCTGTCCCGGGAAGGCCGGCGTGGCGCCCTTCCGGATCACGACGAGCTCCTCGGCGCCATCGATCGTCTCGTGCGTCTCCCGCCACGCGAAGTTGTGGTGGTTGTGCACGAGCTCCAGTTCGCTGCCGCCCAGGATCGAGACCACCTTCCGAGCGACCCATTCCCGGCCGGCGTAGGCGTACTGCCCGGCGAGGTTCATGAGCGCCCAGTAGGTGGCGCCGATCTCCGCGTCGAGCGGCAGGAGCACTTCCCGCTCCGGCACCCGCGCACCCCACGCCGCGCCCTGACTCAAGGCGAGGCAGCCGGACGCGATGGTGTGGCCAAGCCCCCGGCTGCCGAAGTGCACGCCAACCCAGAGCATCCCCGCCCCATCGGCGAAGACGTCCACGTAGTGGTTGCCGGAGCCGACGGTACCGAGCTGCGAGCGCGCCTTCTCCTTGAGCACGTGCGCCTTGGCGCCCGCAGGGAGCGCGCTCCACGCGGCATCCTCGAAGAGGGGATGATCGACCGGGGCATCGTCGTCCCGGTTGCTCCGACCGACGCCGAAGCTGATGGTGGCCGCGATCTCGTTGGCGATGGCCTCGAGGTCGGCCCGCGACAGCGCGTGGAGCGCGACGTCGGTGCGGATGGCCGCGTTGCCGCAGGCGATGTCGAAGCCGACACCGACGACGGAGACCTGGTTCCGGTAGCCGGCGACGCCGCCGATGGGCATGACGTAGCCCACGTGACCGTCGGCCATGAGCGCGGCCTTGGTGGCCCGTGAGGCGACGTCGTTGAGCTGGGCAATGGTCTTGGGCTCGTGCGTGCCGAAGATGACGGGGGTCGTACCGTGCTGTTCCATTGGGAACTCCATGCTGCACCCGGCGCACGTCCCACCGCGCGCACGAGTCCTCGGGAAAAAAAACGCGCCGTCACCACGAAGGTGACGGCGCGAAGGACTGCGCTCGGACGGAGGTGGCGCCTTACGCGGCGCTCGTCACTCCGGCCGGCGCAGGATACACGCTGACCTTGTAGCGGGCCTTGCTCTTGTGCTCGAACTTCACGACGCCATCAATGAGGGCGTAGATCGTGTAGTCGGTGCCGAGCCCGACGTTGTTGCCCGGGTGCCACTTCGTACCGCACTGGCGGACGAGGATGTTCCCGGCGCGCACGACTTCGCCACCGTACTTCTTGATGCCGCGGTACTTCGGATTGGAGTCGCGCCCGTTGCGCGACGAGCCTACGCCTTTCTTGTGTGCCATGATCCTGTCTCCTGAAGGCTCAACCGAGGGTGATCTGGTTGACGCGGATTTCGGTGAAGCCCTGACGGTGGCCTTGCTTGCGCGCGTAGTTCTTGCGGCGCTTGAACTTGAAGACGACGATCTTGTCGCCCAAGCCCTGCTTGATGATCTCGGCCGTGACCTTGGCGCCGCTGAGCGTGGGGACGCCCGCGCGCACGTTGGTGCCGTCGGAGCCGAGGAGCACCTCGTTGAACTCGACCGCGGTGCCGGCATCGCCGGGGAGGCTCGGAATCCGCAGGGACTTGCCCGGCTCGACCTTGAACTGCTTGCCGCCGGTGCGGATGATGGCGTAGCTCATGAAATGCTGCCTGTTGGTTGTTGTACGAAGTAGCCTCACAACGTACCCGGTCCGACCCCCCATATCAAGGGGGGCCATGGGGTTAGCCGTCAGGCCACCGCGTACTGCTGGGTCACGTCCCGCATCGCGCCCTTGACCACGATCTTGAACTCGTCGGGGTTGAGGAGCGGGTCATCCCGGAGCTCGATCGAGAACCCAGCCACCTTCTCCAGCTTCTTGGCCAGGTCCTGCTCCTGCTCGAGCACGTAGAGGGCCACGTCCGGGTGGATGCGGACGATGAGGGGATCGCGGCGCCCCTCCACCGCGACCCGCTTGACCGAGCGCTCGACCCGGCGGACGACCGTCTCCGGCGTGAAGACGCGGCCGGTGCCGTGGCACATGGCGCACGGCTCGGTCATCTGCTGGAGGTGGCTCTGCCGCACGCGCTGGCGGGTCATCTCGATCAGCCCGAGGTCGCTCACGGCGAAGGCCTTGGTGCGGGCTCGGTCGCGCGAGAGGTGCGTGCGCAGCTCCTGCAGCACCCGGTCGCGGTTCTGCTTGGACTCCATGTCGATGAAGTCGCAGACGATGATGCCGCCGACGTCGCGCAAGCGCAGCTGGCGCGCGACCTCGCGCGCCGCCTCCATGTTCGTCCTGAGGACCGTCTTCTCCGGATCCTTCTTGCCCGTGTAGCGCCCAGAGTTCACGTCGATCGAGACGAGGGCCTCGGTGGGCTCGACGATCAGGTAGCCGCCCGAGGGCAGGTCGCAGCGCCGCTTGAACAGGTCGCGGATCTCGACCTCGATCTCCGCCTTGTCGAAGAGCGGCGCGGGCTCCTCGTGGAGGCGCACGCGCTCGAGCAGCTCGGGCGCGATTCCCTTGAGGTACTCCGTGATCTCGTTGTAGACCTGCTTCGAGTCGACCGTCACGTTGTCGACCTTGGTGCTGAAGACGTCGCGCATCAGCGACCGCGTGAGCGACGTCTCGCGATGGATGAGCGAAGGGGCGCGCACGAACCGTTTCTTCTTGTTGATGCGGTTCCACTGCCCGATGAGCGTCACGAGCTCGCGCTCGAACGTCTCCTTGGTCACTTCTTCGCCCACCGTGCGCACGATGACGCCGCCGGCGTCCTTGGGGAGCACGGCCGTGACCATCTCGCGGAGCCGGGCACGCACCGCCTTCTCGCCGATCTTGCGGCTCACGCCGACGCGGCGCGGGGCAAAGGGCATGTAGACGAGGAAGCGACCGGCCAGCGAGACCTGCGCGGTGACGCGCGGCCCCTTGGTGCTGATCGGCTCCTTGGTGACCTGGACAATGAGTTCCTGCCCCTTCTTGAGCACGTCCTGGATCGGAGGCGCCTTGGCGCGGGAGCGGCGGCCGCGACCAGCGCCACCAGCAGCGGGCTTGCCGTCCTTCCCTTCCTTGCCGCCGTCCCTGGATGTGTCCTTGCCCTCGCGGCCGCCCTTGGTCTCGACGGGTTCCGGGGTCGCGTCCTGCGGATCGTCGGCCTCGACGGCGTCGTCCTCGCCTTCGTCGTCATCGTCATCGTCGTCACCGCCATCATCGAAGACGAGGTCGGTGGCATGCAGGAAGGCGCTCTTCTCGGTGCCGATGGCCACGAACGCGGCCATCAAGCCCGGCTGGACGGCTTCGACCCGGCCGACGTAGATGTCGCCGACCATGCGGCGCGCATCGGGTCGTTCAACGAGCAACTCGGAGAGCTGCCCATCCTCGAGAATCGCCACGCGCGTCTCGCGCGCCGTGGCGTTGATCAGGATCTCGCGCTTCATCCTGTCCGGCGATCACGCCCCGGCGACTCGAATCGGGACGGACCGGCGGCCCTGCGACAAAGAGAGAGCGATGTGCGCCCGGTCGGGTACACATGCTTCGAAGGCGGTCACTTTCGCGAGACCCGGTTCACGCCATCGGTCCGCCTGTTCCGGCCCGCCCTCCGCCGCGGCGTGGTCACCCGGGGCCCGGGATCGCACGACGTGCACGAGGGGGCGGCAGTCCGCCGAAGCCCAGCGCGATGGGTGCTGCGCCCAGCGGGCGCGGCACGAAACCAGGAGCCGAAAGCGCGAGGTTGCGAGGGCGTGCCACTGCGTCGTGGCCCTGACTCGCCTCCTCAGGCACGACGTCCCGCGAGTCGCTCGGGGAGAGGCGTGCCGGTTAGCAGTAACGCAACGCTGTACAGTTACTGACGCCCGCACGTTTCCGCAATCCCGACAACGCTTTACCTCACGTTCGCCGTGCGCTCGCCGACAAATGCGACGGCCGTCCCGCAATTGAGCGGGACGGCCGAAGGTGCCGTTGCTTCCGGTCGGCGGTCAGTCCTGCAGCTCGCGCAGCAAGTGACGTGCGATCACGAGGCGCTGGATTTCGCTCGTGCCCTCGCCGATTTCGCAGATCTTGGCGTCGCGGAACATGCGCTCGACGGGATAGTCCTTGGTGTATCCATAGCCACCGTGGATCTGGATGGCCTTGGTGGTGGCGCGCATGGCGAGCTCCGAGCAGAAGAGCTTGGCGATGGCTGCTTCCTTGGAGAACGGCTTGCCGTGTTGCGCGAGCCAGGCGGCGTGGAACATGAGATGACGCCCCGCCTCGATCTCGGTGGCCATGTCCGAGAGCTGGAACTGTACGCCCTGGAAGCCGGCAATGGCCTGGCCGAACTGCTTGCGCACCGACGCGTACTTGAGGGCGGCCTCGAACGCGCCCTCGGCGAGGCCGAGTGAGAGCGACGCGAGCCCGATGCGTCCCGCGTCGAGCGTGCGCATGAAGTTGATGAATCCCATGCCCTCAGCGCCGAGGCGATTCTCGACCGGCACTTCGACGTCCTCGAAGATCAGCTCGCGTGTGTCGCTCGCACGCCAGCCGAGTTTGTCTTCCTTCTTGCCGGCGCGAAATCCCTTGAGGTTGGGCAGCGAAGCATCGTGTCCGACGCCGACCGCCTTGGTCGCGGCGAGGTCGACGGTCTCCTTGGTGATGATGAAGGAGCTGATCCCCTTCGTCCCCTTGCCCGGATCGGTGACAGCGGTGACGACGAAGATCTCGCCGACACCGGCATGCGTGATGAAGCGCTTGGTGCCGTTGAGCAGGTAGTGACTTCCCTTCCGCACGGCGGTGGCCTGCGTACCACCGGCGTCGGAGCCCGCGCCGGGTTCCGTGAGGCCGAAGCCGCCGAGCACCGAGCCGCTTGCGAGCTTGGGTACGTAGGCGCGCTTCTGCTCGTCAGTCCCGAAGTGGACGATGGGACTGGTACCGAGCGTGGTGTGCGCGCTGACGGTGATCGAGTGCGAGGCGCAGACCTTGGCGAGCTCGTGGATCGTGATCATGTAGGCGATCGTGTCGAGCCCGGCGCCGCCCATCTCCTCCGACCACGGCACGCCGAGAAGTCCGAGCTCGCCCATGCGCTTGATGGTCGGCCACGGGAATTCGGACGACGCGTCGTACTGCGCGGCGATGGGGGCGATCTCGGTCTGCGCAAACGAGCGCACCATCTCGCGAACCGCGAGGTGCTGCTCGCTGAAGTACAGGGTATCGTCCATGACATGTCTCGGTGAAGCCGCGCGGCATGCACAGCGCTGCAATATCACCGGAGTGTTACGCGAGAAGCAACGCTACGGATTTCAAGCACCGAGCGTTGTGTCGACTTGCTTCAGCGGGTGCCTTCCCGCGCCCGTCGGACGGTTTCGCGCAGGTCGGCACGAAGTGCCTCGGCGTCGAAGACGATCCCCTTCTTGATCGTGAACTTCACGCCACCCTTGTGCACCATCTTGCCGCCCTCGGCGACCTCGACGCCGGTCGCATAGAGCACCTTGAAGTTGTGGAGAGGATTGGCGTCGACGATGAGGAGGTCGGCGTCGAAACCGACCCGGATGACGCCCGTGTTCTGGAGGCCGAGGGCCTGCGCGCCGTTGTACGTGGCGTTGCGGATGACCTCGAGCGGGGTGAAGCCGGCCTCCTGCTGGAGTTCGAGTTCGCGGATGGTGCAGAAGCCGTAGAGTTGCCAGATGAAGCCGGCATCGGAGCCGACGGTGACGTTGCCGCCGCGCCGCGAGTACTCGCGCACCGCCTGCATCCAGATGCGGTAGTTGTTGCGCCAGCGGATTTCGTCGGCAGTGGTCCAGTCGAAGAAGTACGAGCCGTGACGCGCCGGGTCGGCCTCGAAGTGCTCGAGCATCTGTGGCAGCGCGTAGTCCTTCATCCAGGGTTGATTGCGGGCGCGCGTGATGTCGCGGTTGGCGTCATAGATCGCGAAGGTCGGGTCCCACGTGACCTTGTGCGCGATCATCGTATCGAGCACGGCGGAGAGCCGCGCCGGATCGGCCTGTCGCCAGAGGTCGCCCGCCCAGCGGAAGCGGTCGAGTTCATTGTCGTAGTTGTACGTCTCGGGCCATTCCTGCCGGCCGCCGATGGCGGCGTCGGGAATGCCGTACCAGTGCTCGATGGAACGCACGCCCCAGCGGGCGGCGTCGATCGCGTTGGCGTACTGGATCTTCATGTCGGTGGCGATCGGGAGTCCCTGCGTGCGGGATTCCTCGGCGATGGCCTGCCAGACGTCGGGATAATTGATGAAGACCTTGAGACCGACGGCGCCCTTGGCCTTGAGGGAGCGGATGAGCGCGCGCGCTTCGGCCGGTGTTGCGGCGCCGGCGGTGGCGTACGGGATGATGGTCGGCGCGTTGATGCGGTTCTCGTCGGAGAGCTTCGCGTGAGCGACCACCGTGTCGATGCCGTCCATCGAGCCGGGTTCACGGACGGTCGTGATGCCGTGCGCGAGCCAGAGCTTGTAGACGTAGTCCTTGGGCAGCGGCTTGCCGCCGCGCGTGAACTGGATGTGCCCGTGCATGTCGATGATGCCGGGCATGACGAAGAGTCCCGTGCCGTCGATGGTGCGATCGGCCGCCCGCTGGGCGGGGGCGTTCGAGATCGTGCTCCCGGAGAACTCCTGGTCGCGGCTCGGCTGGATGCCGATGATCCGGCCGTTCTCGATGGTGAGATCGAGCGGACCACGCAACGGATTGCCCATGCCGTCAATCACCGAAATGTTGGTGATGAGCAGGCGTCCCACCTTCTGTCCGATGGAGGGCGTGGGGGCCTGCGCGGCGAGCGGCAGCGCGGCAAGGAGCGTGATGACGAGGGCGAGTGAGCGGCGCAGGATGACGGTCACGGGAATCCCGGTGGAGTGATGGACGGCGGCTAACGTACGCGTTTCTTGCGTGCCGCGCTGACTCGGGTCGCCTTGGGCGCGATTTCGCCGAAGCAGCGGTCGCAGCTGCCGCAGTTGCTGCGCCGGTTGGCGTCAGGGTCACCGAAGTAGGAGAGCAGCACCTTGCGGCGGCAGCCGGTGGCGTACGCGTAGCGCTGCATCGCGTCGAGCTTGGCCGTCTCGGCGGCGCGGCGCCGGTCGAGCGTCTTCCAGTCGACGTCGGGCGTATCGACGAGCAGGCGCATCGCGGCACCCGCGCGTTCCCATGTCACGAACTGGCGCGCCTGCAGTGCGTCGAGGGCGCGCCCGATGTCCGCGGGCGAACCGAGCCCGGGCGGAAGTCCGGCGAGATCGACAACGGCCCCCTCGGCCACGCGGCCGCGCGTCCCCTTCCAGAGGGCCCGGAGGAGGCCGAGTTCGAGGGATGCGCCGGTGCTGAAGCTCTCGCGGATGCGCTCCGGTGTCGCGAGCAGTCGGACGAGCGCTCGGGCGCCGTCCTGCGCGGGGGGCAGCAGCGCTCCCGCCTCGGCGAAGAGCCGGAGGGCGCGCTCGACGACGCGCACGTTGCCCTTGGGAATCTTGAGGGAAATGTCCTCCGCGTCGGCGCGGACCGAACCGTCGGTCAGGGCCATGGCACGCAGCCGCTTCCAGACGGTCTCCACCTGCGACCTCTCCGGGTGCGCGTTCTTGATGAAGAACTCGTGCGTGAAGCGATCCGGGTAGGCGTGCAGCAGCACGCAGCTTGCGGGCTGGCCATCTCGCCCGGCGCGGCCCGCCTCCTGATAGTAGGCCTCGAGCGTGCCGGGCATGGCGTGGTGCACGACGAGGCGCACGTTCGGCTTGTCGATGCCCATGCCGAAGGCGCTCGTGGCGACGATGGCGCGGAGCGACTCGTTCATGAAGGCGTCCTGCACGTTGGCGCGCTCGCGGTCCTCGAGGCCCGCGTGGTACGCCCGTGCCTTGACCTTCTTGCGCCGCAGCGTGTGCGCCACGCGCTCGACCTCACGCCGAGTGGTGGCGTACACGACGGCCACGCCCGAGTCCATCTCGCGCAGGGCCGCGGCGAGCGCGTCGTCCTTGGCGGCCTGGTTGGGCGCAGGCTGCACGCGATAGGTGAGGTTGACGCGATCGAACCCGGCGACGATGACGGCCGCGTCGCGGAGGCCGAGTTGCGCGACCACGTCCGTGCGCACGTCGGGGGTGGCCGTGGCCGTGAGCGCGATGGTGGGCGGACCACCGATGGCGTCGCGGATGTGCTTCACGCGCCGATAGCTCGGGCGGAAGTCGTGTCCCCACTCGGAAATGCAGTGCGCCTCGTCGACGGCGAGGAGGCGGACGCCGGCGCGCGCGAGTCGGTCCGAGGTGCGGCCACCCTCGAAGCGTTCCGGCGCCAGATAGAGCAAGCGGATTTCGCCACGCTCGACCTGCGACCAGCGGGCGTTCACCTCGTTCTGCGAGAGGGTGCTGTTGAGGTAGGTCGCGGCAATGCCCCGACGAGCGAGCGCGTCGACCTGATCCTGCATGAGCGAGATGAGCGGGGAGAGCACGACCGTCAGGCCGCCTTGCACGAGAGCGGGCACCTGGAAGCAGAGCGACTTGCCACCACCGGTGGGCAGGACGACGAGCACATCGCGCCCTTCCATGACCTGACGGATGGCATCGGCCTGGCCGGGGCGGAAGTCGCCGAAGCCGAAGTGCCGGGTCAGGGTGGCGCGAGCGGTGGCGAGCGTCGACATGGGCGCATGTTATCGACGCGCCTTCGCGAACACGCCATTGCGTTCTTGCGTATTACAACGTCCTATTGCAGCGGGCCATGAAGCCCGCGCATGCGAGTCCGCCCCCCCACGGTCTCCGATGCCCGTCGATACCGTCTTCGTGACGTCGTACCTCGTCCAGGCGCTCCTAGCCGGGACGTACGCCATTGCCTTCTGGGGCTTCTGGCGGCTGTATCGGCAGCGCTACTTGCGCGACTGGGCGTACGCGTGGCTCGCGTACACGGTCTACGCGCCGGCTGAGGGCACGGCCTACTGGCTGGCGCTCGTTGCTCCGCTCTCGCTGCCGCGCGCGACCGCCTCCGTGTTCGCGATCATCGGCGGCTTCACGTTCGCGTTGCTCCTGCTGCGCGGAATGAACGCGGCCACGCAGCGCGCGCGGATCGGCACGCGCGCCCTCTGGCGCCTCATCTTCGCGGTTGCGGTCCTCGCCGTGGTGATCGTGGTGCTCACCGCGCCCCTCGAGGTGAGCCGCACGATGCGTGTGATGTTCCGCGTCACCCTGCTGCAGGCCGTGATGGGCTGGGCCGCTGTGTACGCCGGGTTGCGCGCGCTACAGGAGGGGCGCGACCAGGAGTGGTTCGGCCTCCGTCTCCTGGGCAGCGTCCTGATCGCATTCGGGCTCAAGCAGGCGTTGGGCGGATTGCTGCTGAGCCTCGCCGTCACTGCGCGCGTGCTGGCGCCGGCCCTCACGGTGATCGACGCGATCATGGTGCCGGTGGTGGCGTCGTGCATGACGGTCTCGCTGCTCGTGATCGAACGGGCGCGTGCCCGGCAGGCGGCGCGCGACGCGGAGCGTGCGCAGGAGGCGCTCGCACACAGCGAGGCGCGGTTCCGGTCGGTGCTCGATGGCACCTCGGACCTCATTCTCACCCTGTCGGCGACGGGGGTGATCGAGTTCGTCTCGCCGTCGGTGACGCGGCGTTTCGGGTGGGTGGCGAGCGACCTGCTCGGACGCTCCGCCTTCGAGTACGTGCATCCCGCTGACCTCGACGCCACGCGGCTCGCCATGGAGCGCACCCTGGCGGGCGACAAGCACGTCTCGGCGCTCGAGGCGCGATTCCGCACATCGACGGACGGTTGGGTGCTCGTCGAGGCGCTCGGCACCCTCGGCCTGTCTCCCGAGGGCGCGCCGATGATCGTGATCAGTGCGCGCGACCTCTCGGAACGGCTGGAGCTCGAGGCGCGGTTGCTGCAGGCGCAGAAGTTGGAGAGCATCGGCCAGCTCGCGGGTGGCGTGGCGCACGACTTCAACAACATCCTCACGTCGATCCTGGGCCACGTCAGCATGGCGCGGCTGGGGGCACCGTCGGATCCGCAGTTGCACGCGGAACTCGACGACATCCAGCGCTCCGCCGATCGCGCCGCGGAGCTGACCAGGCAGCTGCTCGCGTTCGCGCGTCGCCAGGTGATCGAGCCCGTGGTGCTCGACATGAACACGCTGGTGGACGGCATGCGTCGTCTGCTCTCGCGCATCATCGGCGAGCACATCGCCCTGACCACCGAGCTCAGCTCGGGGCTCTGGCCGGTGAAGGCCGATCCTGCGCAGATCGAGCAGGCGATCGTGAACCTCGCCCTCAACGCGCGCGATGCGATGCCGAGGGGCGGGCGGCTGTTGCTGACGACCGCGAACGTGCAGCTGTCGGAGAGCGAGGCGCTGGCACATGGCCTTCACGCCCCGGCGGAGGTCGTGCGCCTCGTGGTGCAGGACTCGGGACTTGGCATGGATGAATCGACACGCGCCCGCATCTTCGAGCCATTCTTCACGACGAAGGGGCAGTCGGGTGGCACCGGGCTCGGGCTCGCCATGGTCCATGGCGTCGTGGCGCAATCGGGTGGTGGCATCGCCGTGTTCTCGTCACCCGGCGCTGGCGCGCGCTTCAGCGTGCTCCTGCCGCGCTTCACTGGTGTCGTGGCGGTGAAGCCCTTGCCGGTGGTGCCGAGAATCATCACCCCCGAGCGCGCGGCGACCATTCTGCTGGTCGAGGACGAGCCGCAGGTGCGCGCCGTCGCGTCGCGGGTCCTGCGCAGCGGGGGCTACACCGTGATCGAGGCGGGCGACGGCGCGGACGGAGTGCGTCGTGCGATGGGTTTCGCCGGCCGCATCGACCTGATCGTGAGCGACCTCGTGATGCCGCTGCTGAGCGGGCCGGCCATGTGGGGGCAGATCAAGCCCACGCGTCCGGAAACCCGCGTGCTCTTCATGTCGGGCTTCAGCGCCGATACGCTGCCCGACGGCGGCACGGTGCCGGATGACGCCGCCTTTCTCGACAAGCCGTTCACGGTGGATCAACTGCTGGCGAAGGTGCGCGATGAACTGCGCGCGGGCTGACGCTCGAGCCAGCGCCGCGAGCGCTACACCGCGCGCGCGAAGTGTCCGCGCGTGAACTCTCCCTGCAGTGATTCGCGGACGCGCGCCGGTCGCGGTGTTGCGCCGCTCGCCAAGTCGTCGACCAGCGTGCGATAGGCGGCGACAGTGTCGTGCACGGTGTCGCCGGGCACGTTGAAGAGCAGGCGGAAGTGCCGGATGCCCGCTTGCCAGAGGCGCGGCGTCCAGGCCGAGCCGTCCACCGGGCGCGAGTGCAGCAACCGGTTGCGGCACGCCGAATCGGTGGCGACGGGAAAGGTGTAGCCTGCCGGATCGGTGAGTCGCGTGTCGGTGTGCGTCCGCGTGCAGAGATCGCGACAGTGCGTGGTGACGCGATTGAACGCCGCCGAGAGCACGCAGTGTTCGAGGGTCATCCCCTCGGGACGGCCGTGGATCACCACGTCGAAGCCACGGCCATTCCACGGCGTGCTGACGGCGATCATTTCATCCGCGGTGAGTTCGATGGAAAGGGTGAGGCGGCGGGCGCCGAGCGCGAAGAGCTCACCGGCCGTGTGCTCGTTGAAGGCATTGAGCGCGTAGTCGCCGGTCACGTCGTGGCTCCGTGCGCCGAGCTCGGCGAGCAACCCGACGTGTCCGGTCATGACGGGAAGGCCGAGTGCGAGCCACTTGTCGACCACGCGCCGTTCTTCCGGGCGCACGATGGTGGGCGTCCGCAAGCGCAGCGCGACACGCTGCTCCGCCAAACGCGCAGCGAGCGCCCGCACCCGACTCACGGGTGGCGTCGGATGGCGTAGAAAGAGGTCGAGCACCACTTCGTTCGCCCCGGCCGCGGCCGCCGCGTCGGCGTCTTCGATGCGCCAGACGTCAGCGGAGAGGATCGCGCGGTCGTCGTCGTCGCTCGTGCGCCGCGCGACCGGCACCGCCGCAATCACCCGCGCGATCTGCTCGTCGCGCCCCGCCATGCGCGCCTGCTCGGCCCAATCGCGATGCAGCAGCAACTCCTCGACCGCGGCCTGCCGCACGCGATTGAGTTCGCTGACGGGCAGGAACAGTCCGGCGCCGAGACCGCTCATGTCCAGGGCACCGAGGCGGAACGGCGTTTCGCCAAGCCGTCCGAGCTGCTCGCGCAGCTGCGGCACGTCGAGCGCGCGCTTGCTGGCGGGCGCGAGCGGCACCTCGCTACGCGCCGTCACTTCGTCTCCGTCGGCGGTCGCGATGAGCTTGAGCGGGCCGCCTGCGCTGCCGAAGAGGCGGACGTCCATTCGCACGCGCGGAGCGTCAACCGGTTGGCTGGCGAAGGAGGCGCGGGCGCGTTCGAGCAGTGCCGCGTGCGAGCTGCGCACCACGACCCATCCCGCGGGCACGCGCTCGCGAGCAACGATAGCTTGCTCGATGACGCCGTCGCGCGTGCCGATGGTGCGCACCGCCTGCACCGAGAAGCCCGTGGAGCCATGCGAGCTGCCGTCGGGATGTTCGAAGCCGAGGCCGTCGCCCAGTTCGATGGGACTCTTGACCGCCACGACGATCTCGCTCGCATTGCGCTCGATGACGACGCCGAGTTCGCGGCCGCGATTGTCGGGCTGCGCACGCGTGATGTAGTCGCGTCCAGCGCGGCCGCCGTACATGCCGCCCGTGAAGCCGCGCGAGAAGATCTGCACGAGCGGCTCCGTCTCGGCGTCGGTGGGCGGCGTCCACGTGCCGTCGGCAACGCGGTCGAGGAAATGCCGGTAACTCTGCGTGACCGTCGCGACGTACTCCGGCTTCTTCTTGCGGCCCTCGACCTTGAGGCAGCCGATGCCCGCCTCGGCGATCTCCTTGAGGTGCTCCCACGCACCCAGGTCCTTCGCGGAAATCAGGTAGCCGCGATCGAGCTCAGCGCCCGTGTCGTGATCGGTGAGGACGTAGTCCTTGCGGCACGACTGCGCGCAGGAGCCGCGGTTGGCGCTGCGCTCGCTGATCATGCCCGACATGAAGCACTGGCCGGAGTAGGCGATGCAGAGCGCACCGTGCACGAACGACTCGAGGCCGAGGTCCGGGACGGCGGCGCGAATGGCGCGGATGTCGTCGAGCGTGTTCTCGCGCGCGAGCACGACGCGCTCGACGCCGAGCTGCTGCATGACGCGCGCGCCGGCGCCGTCGTGCACGGTCATCTGCGTGGAGCCGTGGATCTCGAGCGTGGGGTAGAGGGCGCGGATGAGGCGCACCGCGCCCACGTCCTGCACGATGGCGGCGTCGATGCCGACATCGACGGCTTCGCCCAGATGCTTGAGGGCGTCGGCCAGCTCGGACGGCTTGAAGAGGATGTTGAACGTGAGGTAGATGCGCACTCCCTTGGCGTGCGCGATGCGGCACGCCTCCGCGACCTCGCCCATGGTGAGCTGGGCGCCTTCGTCGCGGGCATTGAAGCGCTCGGCGCCCAGATAGACGGCGTTCGCGCCATTGGCCACGGCGGCGCGGACGGCGTCGAGCGAGCCGGCGGGAGCGAGGAGTTCGGGGACGCGCATGGCGTGAAGCTAACGGGGCCGGAGCCACCGTGGCTTCGTGCGGTGTGCTACTGTCGCCCCGAGAGCCGCCCGACGAGCCGCACCACGAGCGCCCCGCCGATCAACCCGATGCCGATGTAGCGATACGTATCGCTTCCGGTGCGGATGCCGAGTCCGAAGCAGAGCATACCGCCGACGAGCAGCAGCAGCCGGAAGAGCACGAGCCCGTTCACGGCGCGTCCGGCAGCCCCAGGGCACGCGCCTCGGCGTCGGGCACGTCGAGCACGATGCGCAGCATCGACGTCGAGAACACCTTGCCCTGCGCGTCGGTTCGGAGCGAGAGCGTGCCGCCGCCGTCGAGCGCGCCGTGGAGCAGGAAGTTCAACGCGTGCAGGTTGGCGAGCTCGAAGCGCTCCACGCGTCCCTTGATCGCGCCTGCGTAGTGTGCCGCCACACGATCAGCGGTCAGTTCACGCGCGATGAGCGGATACCACTCGGGCTTGAGCGCGATCACGCCGACGTTGGCGATGTTCCCCTTGTCGCCGCTCCGCGCGTGCGCGATGTCCACGAGGCGCACCTTCATCGCAGCGACTCGGACTTGTGGGGGCGTGCCATGCGGACGCTCACTGGAGCACCTCGACGCTCACCGTCACGGCGTCACGGCGAATGAGCGCCGGCCAGAACGCCACGACTTCCTCGACCTTGCCGCGCGCCTGCGCGTACCCCGTGACGGACGGCGGTCCGTTGAGCACGAGCGGCGCCACCTCGCGCGTGAAGCGCTCGACGTGCGCCTTGTTCATGCCGCGCACGCCGATGCGGTACATCACTTCCGGCGCGTCGTCGCCCGCGTGCGTCGGCGTGACCGCGCCGTGCGCCGCACCAGCCCCCACGAACTCGCTCACGATCTCGTCGAACCTGAGGCCGAGCCGCTCGAGCCGTTCACGCAACACGCGGTCGGCCATGCGCGCCTTGTCGGCCGCGTCGGGCCAAGCGTAGGTAAGCGTGCCGAATGCCTTCCAGCCGGCTTGGTACGCCACCGACACCTTGAGCATCTCGGGCTTGGGCGTGCCGCGCGCGCCCGTCATGCGCACG
The DNA here is from genome assembly GCA_025359135.1 of Gemmatimonadota bacterium. GTDB lineage: Bacteria > Gemmatimonadota > Gemmatimonadetes > Gemmatimonadales > Gemmatimonadaceae > JACPPC01. Next base: position 18,078 of record JANYHJ010000168.1, read on the forward strand.
CGATCGGGCGCCGACTGCTCGAGCTGCAATCCGGTGAAGTCGCAGACGACGTCGGGCGTCATGTATGCGCGCGGATCGCCGATCTCGTAGACCAGCTGCTCCGTCACGCTCGGCACGCTCACGCGGCCGCCAGTGCCATCGGGCTTGGTGAACACCACCGAGCCGTCGTCGCTTACTTCAGCAATCGGGTAGCCGATGTTCGCCATGTCCGGAATCGTGCGCCAGTCGTGCAGGCAGTTGCCGCCCGTGCACTGCGCGCCGCACTCGATCACGTGTCCCGCGATCATGCCGGCCGCCATGCGCGCCCAATCGTCGCCGCCCCAGCCGAAGGCGTGACGCAACGGCGCGAGCGTGAGCGAGGCATCGGCGCAGCGACCGGTGACGACCACGTGCGCGCCCCGGGTGAGCGCCTCGAGGGGTCCGTCGGCGCCGATGTACGCGTTGGCGGCGACTACCCTGTCACGCACGGACGAGAGTGGCGCGCCCGTTTCCATGTGGGCGAGCGCATGACCGGCAGCCAGCAGTGCGTCGAGACGCGGCAGGAGGTCGTCGCCCGTGACGACGCCCACGCGCAGCCTTCCGCCCGCGCCCGCCTTGGCCGCGGCCGCGATCGTCGCCTCCGCGCAGCCGCGCGGGTTCACGCCGCCCGCATCGGCCACAACCTTCACGCCGTGCTCGAGAATGGGGCCGAGGATGCCGGCGACGGTCGCGGGAAAATCGCGCGCGTACCCGGCCGACGGATCACGCGACCGCTGCTTCTGCAGGATCGACATCGTGACTTCCGCCAGATAGTCGAGCATCAGGTAGTCGAGCTGCCCGCGTTCGGCCAGTTGGCGCGGCGCGTCGAGATCGTCGCCCCACATGCCGGCCCCGCAGCCGACGCGGACCGTGCGGCTCACCGATCGGCTCCCATCACGAGCGCAGCAGGCAACACGAAGGCGCCCAGGTGCGGCCCTTTGTTCTGCAGCGTGGCGCGGAACGCCATCGCGAGCACGTCGCGCGTCTCCTCCGGGTAGACGATGGCGTCGATGAAGCCGCGCGCACCGGCGTGACGCGCATCGAGCGCCGTCTCGTAGTCGACGCGCATCTGGTCCGTGGCGGCGACGAGCTCCGCCGACGGCTTCTTGCCCGCCGCCTTCGCCTTCTCGAGGGCGGGCCCGTGCACGGCCTGCACGGCCGCCTCGCCTTCCATCACCGCCATGCGGCCTGTGGGCCAGCTGAAGATGAAGTCGGGATCGAAGCCCTGCCCCGCCATCGCGTAGTAGCCCGCGCCCGAGGCGTGGTTGACCGTCAGCACGATCTTGGGCACGAGGGCCGTGGCCATGGCCTCGACGAAGCGCGCGCCGGCGCGGATGATGCCGTCGTGCTCCGCGTCCTTGCCCACCATGAAGCCCGAGACGTCCTGCACGAAGAGGATCGGAATCCCCTGCCGGTCGCAGCGATCGATGAAGAACGCGACCTTGTCGGCGCTCTCGGCGTAGATGATCCCGCCGAAGCGCGGCTGCGAGCCGTCCTTGGGACGCACGAGGCCGCGCTGGTTCGCGATCACGCCGACGGTGATACCCTCGATGCGCGCGTCGCCGCAGATCATCTCCCTGGCCAGCTGGGGCTGGAACTCGTCCAGCGCGCCCTCATCGAGGATCGCCTTGAGGACCGTGTGCATGTCGTACGACATGCGGTGGTCCGCCGGCAGCAGGTCGTAGAGCGTGTCCGGGTCGGGCGCGTGCTCCACGTGATAGAACCCCGCCTCGACGCCGGTGCGCGGCAGGCGATCGACCTGGTCGCGCAGCATGCGGAGCGCGTGGTCATCGTCGTCGGCCATGTAGTGCGCGACGCCCGAGAGCTCCGTGTGGGTGGCTGCACCGCCCAGCGATTCGCCGTCGACGACTTGTCCGGTCGCACCCTTCACGAGATTCGGCCCGCCGAGCCCCATGAAGCTGGTGCCCTTGACCATGATGATGGTGTCCGAGAGCGCGGGCAGGTACGCACCGCCTGCGATGCACGGTCCCATCACCGCCGCCAGCTGCGGAATGCGCAGGTGGCGCCGCATGATCGAGTTGTAGTAGAAGATGCGCGCCGCGCCGTACTGCCCCGGAAAGACGCCTTCCTGGTACGGCAGGTTGACGCCCGACGAATCGACGAGGTAGACGATCGGAATGCGGCAGCGCATGGCGATCTCCTGCGCGCGCAGGATCTTGCGGATCGTCTCGGGCCACCACGAGCCGGCCTTGACGGTCGCGTCGTTGGCCACGATCACGACTTCGCGGCCGTGGATCATGCCAACGCCGGTAACGACGCCGGCGGCCGGCGCCTGCGCGTCGTACTGGTCGTGGGCCACGAGGAGGCCCACCTCGATGAAGCGTGACTTGGGGTCGGTGAGCCGCTCGATCCGCTCGCGCGCGGTGAGCTTGCCCTGACCGTGCTGCCGCTCGACCTTGTCGGGGCCGCCACCCATGCGGAGGCGGGCTTCGAGCGCGCGCACCTCCTCGCTGAGGGCGCGCAATCGGGACGTCATGCCTCTTGACGCTCCTTGGCGAACCAGTCGCGGATGTAGGCGATCAGGTCGCCCGTGCTCGTGCCGGGGCCGAACAGCTTGCCGACCCCCATGGCCTGCAGGGCGTCCATGTCTTCCTTCGGGATGATGCCGCCGCCCGTGAGCAGGATGTCCTCGCGCCCGTCCTTCTTGAGCAGCTCGTGGACGCGCGGAAAGAGCGTCATGTGCGCGCCGGAGAGAATCGAGAGGCCGACCACATCCACGTCCTCCTGGATGGCGGCCGTGGCGATCATCTCGGGCGTCTGGTGGAGCCCCGTGTAGATGACCTCCATGCCCGCGTCGCGCAGGGCGGCGGCGACGACCTTCGCCCCCCGGTCATGGCCGTCGAGGCCGGGCTTGGCGACAAGGACTCGAATGGGACGATCAGGCATGGCCACACCCGCTTCGGTCGGAGACGATGGAAACTATCCGGGCAGACGGGAGCGCCACAACCTTCATTCGTCCTTCCGGAAGACGAGCGTCATCTCGCTCGAACGCCGCCGCACCGGGCGGCGGCTCCATCCGTCGAAGGCGCCCACGAGCGTGAGTCCTGCCTGCGCCGCCAGCGACGCGAGCGCGGTGGGCGTGTAGAGTCGGATGCGATGCTCGCGCTCGCCCGTCCCCTTCGGTCCGCGCCAGGTCGACCGAACCGTGAGGATCCCCGACACCGCGTCGAAGGCGCGCTCCTGTCCGATCATCGTCCCGGCCTCGGACATCCACCAGTCGCGCTTGAGCAGCTTCGCTGCGACGCCGTCACGGTCACCGCCATTCCAGACGAACACGCCACCGCGCGCGAGCACGCGCGCCATTTCGCGCATCGCCCTCGCGTCGTCGGACGGTGTGAGGAAGAAGCCGAATGACGTGAAGAGGTTGACCACCGCGCCAAACCGGCTCGTCCACCTACTCGGCAGCTTCCTCATGTCCGCCTCGGTGTAGCGCAGGCGCGCGCCAGTACCGCGCGCCCTCGCCGCCTTGAGCAAGGCGGCCGAATAGTCCACGCCGTCGACGTCGAAGCCAGCTTCCGCCAGCAGGTGCGCATGACGTCCCTGTCCGCACGCGCAGTCGAGCACACGCGAGCCTTCGGGCAACTCCAGCAGCTCGATCAGTCGCGCGACTTCGGTGCGACTCGTGGCGAGCCCCTGCACCGGCGCCCATTCGCGCAGGTACGTCCCGTCGAAGTGGTCCACCCACCACTCGGTCGTGCGCGTGCGTGCAGTCACGGTGTGAAACGAGGTCTGGGCTACGGAACGATCGGCCGCACTGAAGAAACGAGCAACGACGTGCGCCCTTGAACATCAAATCCACCGAAGAGAATCCGCGGTGGCTCGCGGTACCGCCGCCACGCGGTGCCGAGCCCTCCTCCGCGGGCCTCTGTGCGCCTCTGTGCCTCTGTGCCTCTGTGCCTCTGTGCGCACGCTCCTCTCTGTGCGCTCCCTCTCCTCCGAACCCGCGACCAACCTAGAAGAACACCGGCTCCCGGTACGCCCCGAAGACGCTCTCGAGCGCCGCGCGAATCTCGTACAGCGTGCAGTACGCCCGCGCGCAGTCGAGGATGTGCGGCACCGTGTTCTCGCTCCCGCGCGCCGCCTGCCGCAACCCGTCGAGGCGCCGCGCACAGAGGTCGTTGTCGCGCGTGGCGCGCAGCGTGGCGAGGCGCGCCCGCTGCCCGTCCTCGGCTTCCTTGCCCACCATCAGCAGCGGAATCGAGAGCCCCTCTTCGTTGGGCGACACGAACTCGTTGACGCCGACGACCAGCTTGCGGCGCTGCTCGATCTCCCACTGCTGCCGTGCCGCCGACTCCGCGATCTTGCGCTGCAACCAGCCCGTCTCGAGGCACGCCACCACGCCGCCGTGCGCATCGATCTCCCCGAAGAGCGCCTCCGCCTCGCGCTCGAGGTCGTCTGTGAGCTGCTCCACGTAGTACGAGCCGCCGAGCGGGTCCATGACGTTCGGCACGCCCGTCTCGTACGCGAGCACCTGCTGCGTGCGAAGCGCCACCTGCACCGCCGCTTCCGTCGGCAGCGCGAGCGTCTCGTCCATCGAGTTGGTGTGCAGCGACTGCGTGCCGCCGAGCACCGCGGCCATCGCCTGGTACGCGACGCGCACGACGTTGTTCATCGGCTCCTGCGCCGTCAACGTCACGCCAGCCGTCTGCGAGTGGAAGCGCATCATGCACGAGCGCGGATCCTTGGCGCCGTAGCGCTCCTTCATGTGGCGCGCCCAGATGCGGCGTGCCGCGCGCAGCTTGGCGATCTCCTCGAAGAAATCGTTGTGGATGTCCCAGAAGAACGAGAGGCGCGGTGCGAAGTCGTCCACCTTGAGCCCGCGCGCGATGCCCCGCTCGACGTACGTGAAGCCATCCGCGAGCGTGAACGCCAGCTCCTGCGCCGCCGTCGATCCCGCCTCGCGGATGTGGTAGCCCGAGATCGAGATCGTGTTCCACTTGGGCGCATGCTGGGCACACCAGTCGAAGCCGTCGACGATCAGGCGCAACGCTGGCTCGATCGGGAAGCACCAGGCGTGCTGCGCCATGTACTCCTTGAGGATGTCGTTCTGCACCGTCCCCTGGAGCTTGGTCGCCGGCACTCCCTGCTTCTCCGCCGCGGCGATGTAGAAACACAGCAGGATGATCGCCGGTCCGTTGATCGTCATCGAGGTCGAGACGTCGCCGAGCGGGATCCCCTCGAAGAGCGCCTCCATGTCGGCCAGCGAACTGATCGCCACGCCGCACTTGCCGACTTCGCCCTCGGACCGCGGATGGTCCGAGTCGTAACCCATCAGCGTCGGGAAGTCGAACGCCACCGAAAGCCCCGTCTGTCCATGGGCGAGCAGGAACTTGTAGCGCTCGTTGGTCTCCTTGGCCGTGCCGAACCCCGCGAACTGGCGCATCGTCCAGAGCTTGCCGCGATAGCCGCTCGGATGGATGCCGCGCGTGAACGGATAGACGCCGGGCACGCCGATCGTCGCCGGGTCCTGCTCCTCGACGTCGAGGGGCGTGTACAGTGGCGCGACTTCGCGCGCCGAGTTGGTGAAGTTCGTGTCGCGAAGCGCACTCGCGCCGTACTTCGCGCGCCACGCGGCCACCTCGGCCCTGAGTGCATCGAGTTCTGCGTCGCCGTGGCGCGTCAGCGCGCCCATGCCGCTCGTCGAGGTCATGCCGTCCCCCGGGTCATGAGCTCGCCGCTCTGCGCGAGGAGCTCGTCTGCCACCGCGAAGGGCGTACCGCCCCCCGTTTCGAGTCTCGGCAGCTGCGCGTCGAGCCACGCATTCGTGGCCGCGTCGCGCCAGAGCCGCCGCTTGAGCCTGTCCTCCACGATCTCGACCACGCGCTCGCGCAACCGCGAGAGGCGCCGTGAGCGGAGCGTGCCGCTGCGCTCAAGATAGGCGAAGTGCCGGTCGAGGGCGTCCAGCAACTCCACCACCCCCTCGTCCTTGGCGCCGATCGTGCCCAGTACGGGCGGCGTCCAGTGCTCGGCGTCATCGCGCTGGGCGGCGGCGCGCGCCGCCTTGGCCGGCTGCATGGCCTCGCGCAGCGCATCGCGATCCGCGATGGCACGCAGGTCCACGCCATGGTGCGCGGGCACGTTGTTGGTCGCGCCCATGCGGAGGCCGAGCATCAGCTCGATCTCGTTGCGCAGGCGGTCGGCGCCAGGCCGGTCTGCCTTGTTCACCGCGTAGAGGTCGGCGATCTCCATCAGGCCGGCCTTGAGCGTCTGGATCGAGTCACCGCTCTCGGGCACGAGCACCACGAGCGTCGTGTCCGCCGTACGCGCGATGTCGAGCTCGCTCTGGCCGACGCCGACGGTCTCCATGAGGACCAGGTCGAAGCCGAACGCGTCGAGCACGTCGGCTGCTTCGCGCGCCGCAGCCGCGAGTCCGCCCAGCGAACCGCGCGTCGCCATCGAGCGGATGAAGACGCCCGGGTCGAGCGCCACCTGCTCCATCCGGATGCGGTCGCCGAGCAGCGCCCCTCCAGTAAATGGCGACGTCGGATCGACGGCGAGCACACCCACCGTCAGGCCACGCGCGCGTGCGTGCTTGGCGAGCAGCGTGGTCAGGGTGCTCTTGCCCGCGCCCGGCGGGCCCGTCACGCCAACGCGACGCGCCCGGCCGATCTTCGGGTGCAGGTGCGCGAGCAGCAGGTCGAAGCCGGCGCGATGGTTCTCGACGATCGACACGGCGCGCGCGAGTGCGGCGAACTTCCCCGCCTCGAAGTCGGTGATCAGGCGCGTGAGCGCTGGAGACATCGCTGGGGTCGCCGAAGCCGTCATGGCGTCGGAAGTTAGTCGCCCGCCATGCCGCCGGAACGCGCCGGCGGCTCGTCGTGCTCGTCGCGGATTTCGCCGACCAACTCCTCGATCAGGTCCTCGAGCGTGACGATGCCGGCCACCGCGCCATCGACTCCGCGCACCACCGCGAAATGGCGTCGCGCACTCAGCATGCGCGAGAGCAGCGTCTTGCAGCCATCGGTCGTGATCGCGTCGGCCACGGGCCGCAGGAGGGGTAGCGATTCGCCGTCACCCTTGAGCACGTCGAACGAGAGGATGATGCCGGTGATGTCGTCCAGCGTGCCACGGTAGACCGGCACGCGGCTGTAGGCCGCTGCGGCAATGCGCGCTGCCGCCTCGCGGGCCGGTGTGGCCGCGTCGAGCGCAAAGATGTCGGCACGCGGGGTCATGACCTCGCCGGCCGTACGGTCCGCGAACCTGACCACGCCCGAAATGAGCGCGAGCTCGTCCTTTCGCCCGACCCCTTCGAGCTCCCCCTCCCGCAGCACGGCGGCGAGTTCATCGGTGATCGGCGAACCCTTGCCCCGCCGCTTCCGGATCGGCGCCACCAACGGCAGCACCAGCCATCGCACGGGCTCGCCCAGGTCGAGCAGCGCCGCCACGAGCGGCGAGAAGAACGACGCCATCGGGATCGGCCAACGGCGCCCGATGGCGCGTGGCACCAGTTGCCCGAAGAGCACGAACACCATCGCCCAGAGCGCGACGCGGAGCGTCACCAGCCAGCCCGACTGCGCCTCGGCGTCGACGCCGATGTCCGCCACGAGCGCGCCCGTCGTGAAGGCCGCCGCCGCCACGGCGGCGCCCGCGGCGACCGTGACGCGTTGCGGTCCCTCGAGGAACTGCTGCGCCACGTTGCGGCCCAGGCCACCCAGGTCGGCCCGGTGGCGCAACCAGATGCGGCTCGCCGTGCTGAACCCGCCGAGCGCAGCGTTCACGCCGGCCACCAGCGCGAGCGCGAGGAGGAGGAGGAGGTACGTCATGCCGTCACCGCCTCCGCGTCCGCATCGGGTTCGGGCGCGATGCGCTCGATGTGCACGCGCGACACGGCGCGCCGGCGCACCTGCTCGACGATGATGCGAAATCCCTCCAGCTCGAGCTCCTCCCCGGGCGTGGGCAGCCGGCCCAGCGCCTCCATCACGAGTCCGCCGATCGTCGCGACGTCCACGCGCTCCCAGCGGTGCGCCGTGAGCTCCGTCAGGTCATCGAGCGAGAGCCGTCCCGGCACCCAGAACCGCACGCCGTCCTCGCGGCGCACCTCGGGCTCGGCGTCGTCGTACTCGTCGCGGATCTCGCCGACGATCTCCTCGAGGACGTCCTCGATCGTCACCATGCCCGCCGTGCCGCCGAACTCGTCCACCACGATGGCGATGTGCGTGCGGCTCGCGCGGAACTCGCGCAGCTGGTCGTCGATGCGTTTGGTGGTCGGGATCAGGAGCGGCACTCGCGCGAGCCGCTCCCAGCCGCCGGCGGGCTCCTCATCGGTGAGGACCGCCCCGAGCAGGTCCTTGGCATACAGGACGCCGCGGATGTCGTCGATCGTCCCATGATAGACCGGCAAGCGCGCATGCTCGGATGCGCGCACGCGCTCGAGCACGGTGCCCCACGGGGTCCCCGCCTCGACGCCGAGAATGTCGACGCGCGGCACCATGATGTCGCGCACCTCGATCTCGCGCAGGTGCAGGATGCGCTTGAGCAGCTCCTCCTCTTCCTCCGACACCTCCGCCTCAGCCGCCACCACTTCGCTGAACTGGTCGACCTTCAGGTCGCGCGACTCGCGGTCGGCGGGGGGAGGAGGCAGCAACTCGACGAGGACGCGGTCGACCCAGCGCGAGAGCGCAAGCGCGGGCATGGCCGCGACTTCGAGCGCGACCACCACGGGCTCGAGCACGCGCAGTCCCGCGACGCCCACGGCGTCACCAAGGGCGAGCGAGAAGCCCTCGATCACGACGACCGAAAGCGCGGCCCCCGCCAGCGCGATGAGCAGCGCGGGCAACGTAGGGCGATCCGCGAGCGCGAGCGGCACGGCCATCGCTGCACCGGCCGCCAGTTGCAGCAGCCGGCGTGCAAAGACGAGTGCACGCTGCACCGGTTCGCGTCGAGCGAGGAGGGCGCGCAGTCGCGCAGGTGTCGCCGGCGCGGACACATGTTCGAGCGGCACCGACTGCAGCGCGCCGTCGGCTATGGCGCTCAGCATCGCCAGCACCGCGGCGGTGAGGGCGATCGCGAGCACGAGGGGTGTCATCGTGATCCGCGGCCCCGGAGTCGATCGAGCAGCCGCTCCTGTCGCTGCCACATCGGCGACGCCATGCGTGCCGCTCCTGCGGGATGATCGTGGCCGAGCACGTGGAGTGTGCCGTGCACCACGAGCCGTGCGAGCTCCTCGCGCACTCCCACCCCGAATGCCTTCGCGTTCGCGCGCGCCACGCCGGGCGCCACGTAGATGTCGCCCACGAGGTGCGTCCCGTCGCGGAAGGCGAACGCGATCACGTCGGTCGGTCCGGCGTGGCCCAGGTGCTGCGCGTTGACCCGCGCGATCGCCTTGTCGCTCACGAACGCCACCGACACGAAGGCCTCGCGCGACTTCTCGGCCTTCAACACGCCACGCACGAGCTCGGCGACCCGCGCGCGGCTCACCCCCACGCGCACGCCATCGGTCATCACGTCCACCACGAGCGCCATCGGCTACGACTCCGCGTCGGCCGCGTACGCCCTGATGATCTCGCGCACGAGCCGGTGCCGTACCACGTCGGACTCGTCGAAGTAGTGGATGCCGATCCCCTCGATCCCTGTGAGGATGCGCTCCACCTGCAGCAGCCCGGACTCCTGGTGCTTCGGGAGGTCGACCTGCGTCTTGTCGCCCGTGATCACCGCGCGCGAGTTCGAGCCGAGCCGGGTGAGGAACATCTTCATCTGGAGCGACGTCGCGTTCTGCGCTTCATCGAGGATCACGAACGCATCGGCCAGCGTGCGCCCGCGCATGTAGGCCAGCGGCGCGATCTCGATCGTGCGCGTTTCGAGCGCGCGCTGCATGCGCTCCATCGGCATCATGTCCTCGAGCGCATCGTACAGCGGTCGAAGGTACGGATCCACCTTGGCCTGCATGTCGCCCGGCAGGAAGCCGAGGCTCTCGCCCGCTTCGACCGCGGGACGCGCCAGCACGATGCGCCGCACACGACGGCGCGCGAGCGCGTCCACGGCCGCCGCCACCGCGAGGTAGGTCTTGCCCGTGCCCGCGGGCCCGATGCCGATCACGATGTCCTGGTCCTGCAGCAGGCGCAGGTACGCGGTCTGACCGGGGGTCTTCGCCTGGATGACCTTGCGCACGCCTGGCAAGACGATGCGCGCTTCGCCGTCGGGCACGGCGCCGTCGCGCTGGACTTCCAGCGTCAGGCGCAGCACGTCGTCCGCCTCGAGCGGCACGCGCTGTCGCGCCGCGTCGATCATCCGCTGCGCTACCGGCGCCGCGCGTTCGACGGCCTCGGCTGGCCCCGCGAGGGTCATCGCATCGCCGCGGAGCGACACGCGCGCGCCCGTCTGCCGGGTGAGCTCGATGAGGTTCGAGTCATTCACGCCGGCAAGCGTGAGCGGATCGGCGCCTTCCGCCGAGAGGCGCTGGATCGTCTGGTCGTCGGCCATCAGTCGGCGATCGGCGCGATGTGGAGCGCCTTCAAGTCTGGCGCGGCGATCGGCGTCGGCGCGCCCTCGAACAATGCGCGCGCGGCCGTCGTCTTCGGAAAGGCGATCACGTCGCGCAGCGAACTGCTGCCGGCGAGCAGCATCGCGATGCGGTCGAAGCCCAGCGCGAAGCCGCCGTGTGGCGGCGCGCCCGCCGCCAGTCCGTCGAGCATGAAGCCGAACCGCTTCTGCTGGTCGGCGTCGCTGATGCCCAACAGCTTGAAGACCGTGCTCTGCAGCGCCGGGTCGATGATGCGGATCGACCCCGAGCCGAGCTCGTTGCCGTTGTACACGGCGTCATAGTGCAGCGCGCGGCAGCGGTCGGGTTCCGTTTCGAGGAAGGCGCGATCGTCAGGATGTGGCGACGTGAACGGGTGATGCGCGAAGACGCGCGCTCCGGTCTCGGCGTCCGGCTCGAAGAGTGGAAAGTCGACGATCCAGCAGAAGGCATGCTTCGCCTCGACCTCCACGTTGGGCCGCTTGATCGCGAGCATCCGCACGTTGTGCAGGGCCGGGCTCGTGACGTGGTCCGGCCCGCTCACCGCGAGCAACAGGTCGCCCACGGCGCCGCCGATCTTCTCGAGCGCCGAGGCACCGATGGCCTTGACCCCCTGCCCTTCCCAGCCAGCCTCCGTCCGCTTCGCCCAGATGAGTCCGCCGGCCTTCGCGTCCTTCGCGGCCGCGGCCATCACGTCGATCTCCTTCCGCGACATGTCGGCCGCGTTCGCGAGCTTGAGCGCGCGCACCCGCCCGCCCGCAGTGATCGCATCGCGCACGAAGCTTGCCGCGTCATCGCCCACATGCGCCGTCACGTCGCTCAACTGCAGCGACGCGTAGCGCAGGTCCGGCTTGTCCACGCCGTATTTCTCCATCGCGTCGTGCCACTTCATCCGCAGGAAGGGCGCACTCACCGATTCGCCCGCCTCGGCCCACAGGTCCACCAGCACCTGCTCGACCACGCGCTGCACGTCGCGCTGCTCGATGAAGCTCATCTCGAGGTCGATCTGCGTGAACTCGAGCTGGCGGTCGGCGCGCAGGTCCTCATCACGGAAACAGCGCGCGATCTGGAAGTAACGGTCGAACCCCGCCACCATCAGCATCTGCTTGTAGATCTGCGGCGACTGCGGCAGCGCGTAGAACTCCCCCGCGTGCACCCGGCTCGGCACGAGAAAGTCGCGCGCGCCCTCCGGCGTGGGCTTGGTGAGGATCGGCGTCTCGATTTCGAAGAAGCCCATCCCGGTCATGCTCGAGCGTGCGCGCTGCAGCAGCCGGTGGCGCAGCATCAGGTTGGCCTGGAGCTCCGGACGGCGCAGGTCGAGGAGCCGGTGCTTGAGGCGCAATTCCTCCGCAGGCAACTGCGCGCCCTTGCCGCGCGCGACGGGAATGGCCGGCGTCACCGCAGGTCCGACCACGCGAATCGAGGTCGCCTTCACTTCGACCTCGCCGGTCGCCATGTCGCTGTTGCGCATCTCGACCGGTCGCAGCGACACGGTCCCCTCGATGATGACCGTGCTCTCGAGCCCGGCGGCCTGTGCGCCGGCAATCACGTCGGGCGACGCGAACTTGGGGTCGAATGAGACCTGCACCAACCCGAGGCGATCGCGCAGGTCAAGGAAGGCGATCCCGCCCAAGTCGCGGCTGCGATGCACCCATCCACCCAGCACAACCGTGTGTCCGTCGTGATCGGCGCGGAGGGCGCCACAAAGATGCGTTCGAAGTGAAGTCGCGAGCGGGTCTTGGGGTTCGGACACGGTGCGTGGGACGGGGAAAGGGTCGAGACTGGTCAACGCGGTCGTTCGCGGCGCTTGGGTCGACAACGGAGGAGTAGCTCCTGCGCTCCGCACAAAGCACAAACGGAAAACGTGGAAATCTATGCGGGACAGCGACTTAGGGGTAGCACACCTGATTGACTAAACGACTCGACCCGACTAGAGTTAACCCCAAGTGGGACTTTGGGTTGCGCGTGTGCGTCGCCCGCCGGTCTGGCCGGCGATCCCGTCACACCTTGGTATCCGAAGGGCTTATGGCCGCGCGCATCAACCTCCTCGACTTCACCCCCGCCGAGGCCACCGAGCGTCTCAAGGCGTGGTGTGCCGAGCATGGTGAGGCCGCGTACCGCGCCGATCAAGTCGTGCGCCACCTTTGGGTGCAGCCAGCTGCGGACTTCGACGGCATCAGCACCCTTCCCAAGGCGCTGCGCGCGAAGCTCGCCGAGTTCTTCTACATCGGCCGTCTCGAACTTGTCGCGCGCCAGACGTCGGAAGACGGCACGCAGAAGTTCCTCTTCAAGCTGTTCGACGGCGAACAGATCGAGACCGTGGCCATCCCCGATGGCGACCGCATGACGCTCTGCGTCTCGTCGCAGGCCGGCTGCGCGCTCAAGTGCGCGTTCTGCGCCACCGGCGCGATGGGGTTCGTGCGCAACCTCACGGCCGGTGAGATCGCCGGACAGGTGCGCGAGCTGCGCCTGTTGGCCGAGGGCCCGATCACGGCCACCAACATCGTCTTCATGGGCATGGGCGAGCCGCTCATGAACTGGAAGGCGGTCGAAAAGGTCCTGACCATCTTCAACAACGAGCTCGGCTTCGGTATCGGCGCGCGCCACATCACGATCTCCACCGTGGGCGTGCTGCCCGGCATCGTCGCGCTCGGCAAGCGCCCCGAGCAGTTCCGTCTCGCCATCTCCATCCACGCGCCCATGGATGACCTGCGCGCGCGCCTCATGCCGGTCAACACCAAGTATCCGCTCTCGGACGTGATCGAGGCAGCCAAGGTGTTCGACCGCCGCGTCACCTTCGAGTACGTGATGCTGGGCGGCGTCAACGACGGTCCCGAGCACGCGCTGCAGCTGGCCAAGCTCGCCACGGATTGCGCCGCGTTCGTGAACCTCATTCCACTGCATCCTGGCGGCGGTCAGGGGTTCAGGCCGACGCCGCGTGAGGAGATCGTCAAGTTCGCGCGCGAGCTGCGCAAGCAGGACGTCGAGACCGCCATCCGCAAGAGCCGCGGCATCGACATCGCCGCGGCCTGCGGCCAGCTCAAGACGGAGCGGTTGGCGAAGCGGGAGAAGGCGCCGGCGTAGTTCGGCTCATCGCGGCTGCGGTGTGCCGACTTCTACGGTGCATCCACGCGCACGTCGAGCGACACCGGTTCCCAGCGACCCGGAATCGCGGAACCGACGAAGAGTCCGACGATCGATCCGAAGAGGGCCCCGACCGCCGCCCCTTGCAACCGGCGACTGACTTCGCCGGTGGAACAGTCAACCGAAGGCTGTCCCACAATCTGCCCGGTGGCAGGACAGCTCGGCGGTCCGAACATGCTTGTGCCCATCAGTCCGCCAGCGATAACGCCCGCAATCGCGCCTGCGATGACGCCCCGCCTCACTTCGGTGCGACCATTCGCGTCGTGCCACACGTCGAGTGATGCCAGCCTCCGAACGGCCACGGACCGCCGGGCACCGTCCTCGACGAAGACGAGGGAATCTGGCGTGTTGCTGGCGAGCACGACCGCACTGCGCGCGGGGTCCGCGATTCCGCGTTCCATGAAGCGGATGCTATCGCCAACCGCCACCTTCAACTGCGCCGCGGCCGGATGGGCCATCAAGCAACAGGCGAGCATGACGACGATGCCACGAGCGTGATCTGTCCGCATGGCGACCTCCACGAAATCCGACAGAGCGCGCGCGCTCGCCGGTTCCTCCTCCCTTCGATTCGAGGCATTCGCGTCGTCGCGAGCTCGCCTCGCTGCCTACCGCACCGCGTTCCACATCGCGACCGTCTGCGGAAAGAACGCCTTGCCCTCGCGTAGTGTCCACTCGAAGCGGTGACGTACCACTTGCCGGAACACGCCGTCGAAGTCGAGCACGACGTGCTGTGCGAGGAAGCTCCGGTCTGCCACGGCGAACGGGCGACCAGGCTCGAGATAGTCGGCCATGTAGAGCGCCCTGCCCGTTCGCCCCCACGTGCCGCTGCCGGTCGTGTGCCAGCGGATCGCGTCGAGCACGTCACGGCGCGCCTCGCCGAGCGATTCGAGCTTGTTGGCGGCCGCGGGACCGTGCAGCGTGCCGAACGGGCTCTCGGCGTCGCCCGTCGCGGCGCGCAGCGTCGCTTCATCGCAGTCGCGCAGCGCATCGTGCCAGCGGCCTGCGTCGTACCACGCCTGGGCCTCGGCGGAATCCAGGTGCAACGCCCTCGCCCAGAGATCGAGCAACCGCGTGACGCGCCCGATGTGCGCGCGCCGCCGCTCCGACACGACGGCCCACGCGGGAAGCTCCACGGCGGGTGCCGGCGGCGCGGAATCGGGCAACGGCATGCCCGTCATTGCGCCTCGGTGATACGACGTGCCAGGTCCTCGAGCGTGTGCGCCACTTCGCGCAGCTCCTGCGTCGCGCCCTCCATCTCGCGCATCGCGAGCGCTTGGTTGCGCGCGCCCTCGGCCACCGACTGTGCGCTGTCCTGGTTGCGGCGCGAGATCTCCGTGATGCGCGCCACGCGGTCGCGGAGTCGCGCGAACTGCTCCTCCTGGTCGCGCGACGTGACGGCGATGCGCTGCACGCCCTCCGCGCTCGAGCTTGTCGCCTCGAGAATGCCGAGCAGTGCTTCCTGTGCCGAGGCTGCGAGCGTCTCCACGTCGCGCACCATCACCTCGCCGCGCTCCATCTGCCGCGCCACGAGGCGCGTCTGCTCGCTGAAGCCGTAAACCAGCTCGCCCACCTCTGCCGCGGTTTTGGCGCTCGCGGCCGCAAGCTTGCGGACTTCGTCGGCGACGACGGCGAAGCCCATGCCCTGCTCGCCCGCGCGCGCGGCCTCGATCGCCGCGTTGAGCGCCAGCAGGTTGGTCTGGTCGGCCAGTTCGCGGATGTCGCCGATGAAGTCGGTCACGCGCTGCGTGCTCTTGCTCAGCTCGGTGACGTGGGTCGCGCTCTCCGAGATGAACCCCTTGGCGCCGACCAACCGCTCGAGCGCGATGCCGATCGTGTCGCGGTGCTCGAGTGCCGACTCGCGGGCGCGCACCGCCGCGCCGGCCGCGAAGCTCCCCTCGCGCACCACGTGATCCGTGGCGTTCGCCATCTCGCGCGTCACGTCGAGCGCGTGCAGCAGCTGCTCCCCTTCCTCGCCGATGGCCCGCGTGATGTCAGCGACGGTCCGCGCCACGGATTCGCCGCCGGAGCGCAGTTGCCTCGCGGACTCGGCGAGCGTGCTGATCTGCCGGCCGAGCCGCACCACGGCGTCGAGCAGCGGTTGGCGCAGGTCGTGGATATGGAGCGTGGTTGCCAGCTGCGTGCTGAAGCGGCGCACGAGGTCCAGCTCCTTGTCGCGGTACATCGACGGCTTGACGTGCTCGATCTCGAGCAGCCCCACGTTGCGGTCGCCGAAGCGGAGCGCCGCCATCGCGATCGAGCGCACGTTGGACGGCCGCACGCGCACCCGCGGGTCGCGCCGCGCGTCGGATACCGCGATCGGCGTCGCGGACTCGAGGGCGAGTCGCCGCAGTTCGCGCCCCATTTCCGGCTCGGGCTTGGCCACGGCCACCGTGCGGCCATTCCCCTCGTAGAGCAGCGTCAGCTGTTCGCCGCTGACGCGCCAGATGCGGAGCGCCGTCCAGTCCACGAGCCGGCGCGCGAGCCCCTCGATGCGCCCGAACGCCTCCTCGAGCGTGGCGTCGGATGCCACCACCAGCTCCATCGCGAGGATCTTGTTCAACTCCTCGGCGGCAATCGACTCCTCGAGGATGCGCTTGAGCAGCAGTCCGGCGAAGCCCAGCACGAGCGACACCACCAGCGCGCCCACCCATCCCACGGTCTGGATCGTGACGAGCCCGATGGTCACCGCGGCCGTGCCTGCACCGAAGGTGATGACCTCGTAGCGCAGGATGAGCGAGCGTTCCTCGGCGTAGAGCTTGTCGCGCGCGATGAGCGTGAAGTACAGGAGCCCGCGGCTGATCAGGAAGTGCGCGAAACAGAAGAGCGCGAACGCCGGCAGCGTCTCCGTCGAGAGACCGCTGAAGCGCTGCTCGCCCGTCGCGGCTGCCGTGGCGGCGTAGAACCCGTACGAGGCGTAGAGCGCGATGACTTCGCGTCCCGAGTTGATCACCGACGGACGCAGCGGCTTGCCGAGGATGAGCCGGTCCGCGATCAGGATGCCGAAGTAAAGCGCGAGCGCCGTGCCGCTCGCGCCGACCACGAGCGAGCCGCCCACCGCGATCATGGAGAGCAGGTTGAGCGCCGAGTACTTGGTGGTCGGAATCTGGAACGCCCGCAGCGCGCCCGCCGCGAGGAAGATGAGCAGGACGCCGTATCCCGCTTCGAGGCTCCAGTGGCTGGACGTGGCGAGCGCGGCCAGCAGCAGAAGGAAGCCGCCGACCGTGACCGCACCGGGATACCAGGCGAGCAGTCGGCCCATGAATCAGCCTTCGTCGAGGGCGGCGCGCAGGGAACGCACGAGGGCGATGGCCTCGTCGGTGGAACGGCCGGCAGCGGCCACGAGTGCGGACCCGACGACGACGCCGTCGGCGATGCGGCCGATCTCGCGTGCCTGACCGGGCGTCGAGATGCCGAAGCCGACGCACACCGGCAATGTCGTCGTCGCCTTGAGCCGTGCGACGGTGGCCGGCAGCTCGGCTGGCACCGACGCACTCACGCCGGTCACGCCGAGCCGGCTGATGAGGTACACGAAGCCGCTGCCGTGTCGCGCGATCTCAACCATGCGCTCGCTCGGCGTCGTCGGCGCCACGAGTCGCACGAAGGCCAGCGGACTCGCGCCCACCCACGCTTCGCGCTCCGCATCCGCGCCAACGGGGAGGTCGGTCACGAGGAGGCCGCTGATGCCGGCCCGTGATGCGCGCTCGAGCACGTCAGGGCCGGCGGCGATGAGCGGATTGAGGTACGTGAAGAGCACGAGCGGCACGTCGACCTTGGCATCGCGCGCGAGGGCGAGCGTGCCGTCGAGTGTCATGTGGTGGTCGAGCGCGCGCTGCGAACTTGCCTGAATCACCGGCCCATCGGCCAGCGGGTCCGAGAACGGCACGCCCAGCTCGATCACGTCAGCCCCGGCCGCCGCGACGCCACGCACCAGGGCCAGCGACGTCGCGGGGTCGGGATGCCCGGCGGTCAGGTAGCAGACCAGGGCGCGGCGGTTCTGGCGTCGGAGCGCGTCGAAGCGCGCGGTCAGGGCATCAGCGGAAATAGTCACCGATGCGGATGCCATAGCGCTCCGGATTCTCCGTCTTGATGATCGTGCGGGTGAAGTTGTCCTCGAAGTCGCGCTCCCCGAGCGACACTTCGAGTCCGGGGTAGAGCACGTTGCCCTGCGCGTCACTCACGATCAGCACTGTGGGGCGCGAGGCCATTTCCGGATCCGCGTCGGCCGCCTGCACCACGGCGAGCTCGAAGGTGTCGAGCATGACGAGCGTGCCGACGGGATAAATGCCGAGCATGGCCACGAACGCCTTGACCAGTGTCGGGTCCATGCCACGTCGCGGGTTGTCGCGCATTTCCTGCAGCACGATCGCCGGCGCCACCGGGTTGGCGTACGCACGTTGTGTCGTCGCCGCGTCGAAGCCGTCGGCGATCGCCACGATCTTGCTGAAGATCGAGAGGTCGCGCTCACGCAGCGTCCGCGGGTAGCCCGTCTGGTCGATGCGCATGTGGTGCTCGTACGCCACCACCATCGAGCGGTACGGCATCTCCGTGGTGCTCTTGAACTGCAGCAGGGTGAGCAGGCCGCGCCAGGTGTGCGTGGTCAGCATCCGCCACTCGTCCTCGGACAGCTTCTCGGTCTTGTTGAGCACCTCGAGCTGGATGCGCGCCTTGCCGATGTCGTGGAAGAGCGCGGCCATGCCGAGGTCGTAGAGCTGCAGCTTGTCGAGCAGCAGGCGCCGACCGAGCGCCACGGAGAAGATGCAGACGTTGAGCGAGTGCACGAAGGTGTACTCGTCGTAATCGCGGATGGTGGTCAGCCCCACGAGCGACGTTTCGTCGGCGAGGATCTGATCGACGATCGTCTGGACGACGCGCTTGACCCGCTTGAGTCCGCCCGACCGGCCCATGCGCACCGAGTTCACGACGTCCTTCGTGACCGCGATGCCCTGCGCGTAGACCCGCTTGGCCGCTTCCTTGGCCTGCGCCTTGGTCTGCCGCTCCTCTCCCGTTTCGGATGGCGGACCGACGGCGAAGCTGCGCACCCCGGCGTCGGCGAGACGCTGCAGCATCCACTCGAGCCGCTCCTCGGCCTCCTTCGGTCCCTGCATGTCCTGCTGCAGGGTCGAGAGCAGCACGATGTAGTCGCGCGGCAGTGGCGGCGACTCGACCTGCATCTCGCCGATGCCGTTGGCACGCAGTTTATCGTTGACGCTCTTGAAGGCGGCAAAGTTGTCGGCTTCGAGCCGCAGCTGCGCGCCGTTCATGAAGAGCGCGTCGCCCGAGAGGCGCAGGTCGATCTCCTGCGAGTGGCGCAGGATTTCCGACGTCACGTTGACGAGGTCGAGCACCGCCTTCTGCACCGCGGCGTTTTCCACCGGATAGAGCTTGACGGCGCGCATCGCACCGAAGAATGCGAGCACGTAGAGACGACCGAGTCGCTTGAGGTCGCTGCCCTCGCCTGCCTCGGTGATGGCCGAGAGCAGCTGCGACGTGCGCGGGCCGCCCGGTTGTTCCACGGCGCGGAAGTTGCCCGAGGGCCGCGGAGGCGTGTTGGAGCCGCTCATCTCGGCTGGTCTCCGCGAAGCGCACGATTGACCGCCGTGCGCACGACGACGTCCTTGTCATCGACCGCCTTGCGCAGCGACTCCTGCGCCTTGCTGGTCGCCGCGCGCCCGAGTCCTGCCGCGGCACAGACGCGAACCTCCGCGTCCTCGCGCCGGCCGAGGAATCCCTTGCTGTTGAGCAGGCCGTCGAGGAGCGTCACCGCCTGGTCGCCGCCCGTGGCGCCATACGCCTCGAAGACGGCCATCATCTCCGTCTTGTCGCGCTCGCGCAGCTCCTTGCCCTTCACGATACCGTCGAGCCGTGCAAACGACGCCCGGTACTTCGCCGCGGTGACCGCCCGCGCGGCGCTCAAGCGCACATCGCGATCGCCGTCGGCCAGCGCCCGCTCCAGCAGCTGCATGGCGCCGGCCGAGCCGATTTCGGCGAGCGCCGTCACGCACGCGCCGCGCACTTCGGCGTCGCCGTCGGAGAGCAGCTTGCCCATCGGCGCCACCGAGGCTGCGGTCTTCAGTGCACCAGAGCGCCGGATCGCCTCGAGGGCCACGATCCGGTCGCTGCTCGCGATGAGTTTCACGAGCTCGATCGTGTTCGAGCGCGCGATCCGATCGGCCGCCGTCTCGAGCATCGCCTTGAGCGGGGCCTGCTCGAGCTTGTGCAGCCACGCGAGCACGGTGCCGAGCGCGGTGACGCGCAACTGGTCGAAGAGTGCGAGCAGCTCGTCCTGTGACGGGAGTTGCGTCGCCAGGTCGAGTCCCTGCAGCACCTGCGCGAGTGCTGCGGGCTCGCTCAGCCGATCAGGCAGCCGCATCAGGCGATCCTTGTGCGCCTGCTGCAGGTCGGGCGCGCGGCCGCCGGCGAGGGCCGATTCGCGCAGCAGGTAGGCCACCGTCTTGAGATCGCCTGCGGAGAGCAGCGTGAGGACGAACTGCTCGAGGAGTTCGCACGTTTCGTCGCGCACCTCGGGCTCCGTCTGCAGCTCGAAGGTGTCGAGCAGCATCGTGATCACCGTTAGCCGATGATCGCGCGAGTACTCCTGCGCGAAGGCGCGCCTCAGCGACTCGAGTTCGGTTTCGTCGAGGAAATAGAGCGAGCTGTCGAAATCGGCGAGATTGACCACGCCGCTCTTCCGCTGCTCCTCGGCGTCTCCGCTTCCCTCGCCAGCCTGCGCGGCGTCGCCCTCTCCAGTGAGCACCGCCTGGGCGCGCCCAGAACGGCCCTCGAGGTCGTCGCTCCAGCGGGCGGGCGGTCCCATCTGGTCGTCGAAGGCCGGACCGTCACCGCCGATCTCGACGTAGCGGTACTTGAGATACCCGAACGCAGACTCCCAGAGCAGGGTCAGGAGGTCATCATCATCGACACCACCACGACGGACGCGTGGCAGCAGCTCGATGACCTTGATCCACTCCTCGACCTCGACGCCGCGCGCCAGCGAGAGCGCGCGCACGCCGTCCTTGTAGAAGAGCCACGCCAGCGAGTCGCTGCCCTTGCCCTCCTCGGCGTACACCACGTTCGGACCGTAGCGAATGTCCGTCTCGCCGATCGTGAGCGTGACCTCGTCCTCGTGCGCCCAGACGCCCTTGAACGACCCCTGCACGACTTCGGCCGCCCGCAACCACGTGGGATTGTTGCCCGGGTACAGTTGGCGCGCCTTGAGCGCCTTCGCCGTGTTGCGCAGCAATTCCTCGAGGGCGGCGGGCGGAACTTGTCCGTCGAAGTCCTCATCGACCACCGGAATCGGCCGCGATGGCGTGCTCACGGCGTGAACCCCTCCAGGGTGCTGATCTGCGCGACGTCCTTGTCGCCGCGGCCACTCACGCAGAGGAGCACGGGCTCGTCGCTCTTCCAACGGCCCTTCGCGCTCGCCATCCAGGCAATCGCGTGCGCCGTCTCGAGCGCAGGAATGATGCCCTCGAGCCGCGAAAGGATGCGCACCCCCTCGAGCGCGTCGCGGTCGTCGACCGCCACGTACTCGGCCCGGCCGCGCGTCTTGAGCCACGCATGTTCGGGCCCGACACCGGGGTAGTCGAGACCAGCCGACACCGAGTGCGCCGGATGCACCTGACCCGCGGCATCCTGCAGCAGCATCGAGAGCGCGCCATGCAGC
Organism: Gemmatimonadota bacterium; assembly: GCA_025359135.1. Classification (GTDB taxonomy): domain Bacteria; phylum Gemmatimonadota; class Gemmatimonadetes; order Gemmatimonadales; family Gemmatimonadaceae; genus JACPPC01. The sequence continues at coordinate 39,383 of JANYHJ010000168.1, forward strand.
ACGCCGGGGGTGCCGACGGAGAGCGTGGCACTGTGACGGCCGGTGCTGATCCCCTCGCCCGCGGCTTCGACGCCGATGAGCTCGACGTCGGCGTCCTGCACGAACGGATGGAAGATGCCCATCGCGTTCGAGCCGCCACCCACGCAGGCGACGACGGCGCGCGGCAACCGACCCGTGAGCGCGAGCACTTGCGCGCGCGCCTCGTCGCCGATGATGCGCTGGAAGTCGCGCACCATGCGTGGGTACGGTGCGGGACCCACCACCGAGCCGATGATGTAGTGCGTGGCGCCGACGTTGGTCACCCAGTCGCGGATCGCCTCGGTGGTCGCGTCCTTGAGGGTGCGCGTGCCACTCGTGACCGGCACGACCGTGGCGCCGAGCAACTTCATGCGGAAGACGTTGAGCGCCTGGCGGCGCATGTCCTCCTCACCCATGTACACCACGCACTCAAGGCCGAAGCGGGCGCAGATCGTGGCCGTGGCCACTCCGTGCTGGCCGGCGCCCGTCTCGGCGATGATGCGCGTCTTGCCCATGCGGCGCGCGAGCAGCGCCTGTCCGATCGTGTTGTTGATCTTGTGCGCACCCGTGTGGTTCAGGTCCTCGCGCTTGAGCAGCACGCGCGCGCCGACCAGCATGGAGAAACGCGGCGCTTCGGTGAGCGCGCTGGGTCGCCCGACGAAATCGCGCAGGAGGCCGTCGAGGTCCGCACGAAAGGCGCGATCCCGCATGGCCGACGCGTACGCCTCTTCCAGTTCATCGAGCGCCGGAATCAGCGTCTCGGGGACGTACCGTCCGCCGAACGGACCGAAACGTCCGGCGTCGGTGTCCGGCGGCGACTCTGGAAGGACGGCGGTCATTCGCGAGAGAACGGGCTGGAGGTGGCGACGGCGCGGACGAACGCCCGCATGCGATCGGGCGACTTGATGCCGGGCGCATCTTCAACTCCAGACGAGACATCCACCACGTCGGGAGCAAGGGTGCGCACCGCATCGGAAATATTGTCGGAAGTCAGGCCGCCAGCCAGCACGAGTCGGCCTTTTCCTCGGGCAGCGCTCAGGGTGCTGGCGTGCTCGTTCCAGTCGAACCGCTGGCCGGAGCCGCCGAGTCCGCTGGCCACGAGGTGGTCGACGAGCACGGCATCCGCGGCCGCAAAGAGATCGGCGAGATCGCCGCGCGTCGGGTTTGCCCCGAGGCGCACCACCGCCCAGATGTCGCCGTTCCATGCGCCGCGCAGCGCCCGGATCTGTTCAAGGGTCGGGTCCGCGTGGACCTGGAGGATATCGGCCCCGGCGTCCCGTCCCTGGTTCGCCATGAGGTCGGGCGTGGTCAGCTTCACCACCGCAACCCGTCGCGGGCCGACGGCCGCGGCGAGCACGTCGCGGGCTGCCGCGGGGGTCAGCACGCGTGACCCGCCGACGAGTATGGCACCAACGAACGACGCGCCCAGCGACGCTGCGAGCGCAGCATCGTCCGGGCGCGTCAGCCCACAGAACTTGATCTCAGCCGGCACGACCGCGGCGGGTCACTCCGGTCAGGGTTCGCACGGCGGCCGCAGGTTCGGTCGACGACGAGATGCTCGAGCCCACGAGGACGGCGTCGGCGCCGTGCGAGGCCGCCAGCTCCACCTGTGAGCGTTCGGCGATTCCGCTCTCGTGGATGGCGATGCGGTCCGCGGGGATGTGCGGCAGAATCCTCTCGGCCGTGGTGTGGTTGACGACGAGCGTCTCGAGGTTGCGATTGTTGACGCCGATCATCGGGGCCGCCGCGACCGCGAGTGCCACGGCGCGGGCGAGTTCGTCTTCGTCGCGCACCTCGACGAGCACCTCCAGCCCCAACTGATGGGCCTCGCCGGCCAGGTCCTCGAGGCGCGAGGGCTCGAGCGCACGCGCGATCAGGAGCAGCGCGCTCGCGCCGATTGCGCGGGCCTCGAGCACCTGGATCGAATCGACGTGGAAGTCCTTCTTGAGGAGCGGCAGCTCGACGCGGCGACGGATATCCACGAGGTCCTGCACGCCGCCCTTGAAGTGCTCGGGCTCGGTGAGGACCGACAGACAGGCCGCGCCGCCGTCGGCGAATGCGCCGGCGAGTGCCACGGCGCTCACCCCGGGGTTGATCGGTCCCTTCGAGGGCGAGGCTCGCTTGACCTCGGCGATCACGGCCACGTCCTCCCTGAGCAGAGCCGTCGCGAACGGACGCGCGGCCGGGGTATCGGCGGCCAACGCCATGAGGTCCGCGCGGCGGCGCTCGAGGAGCACGGCCCGCTGCCGGGCCTCGTCCATCAGCTTTCCGAGGGTCCCCGTCGGGGGACGCCATTGCTTCGATGCTTGCACTTCGGGATTCGTTCGGCTAACGTGTGGTGAGATTCGGGAAACGTTCGGGAGCACCGAATCGTCTTGGAAACGTACGCATCCGCCACCTCAGGGGCCACCCATGCCGCTTACCCGGCGCCAGCGCGAGATCCTGGACTATCTCAACGATTACACGGCCGAGCACGGGTATGCCCCGAGCTTCGACGAAATCGCGGAGCAATTCGACTACGCCTCCCTCGCCACGGTGCACGAGCACCTGAGCAACCTCGAGCGGAAGGGGTACATCAAGCGCAGTTACAATGAGAGTCGTGCCATCGAGATCCTGCCGTCCGACGTCTTTCCCAAGGCGGTCGAGCTGCCACTGCTCGGCGCCGTCGCGGCCGGCCTGCCCCTCGAGGCCCAGACCACCGGCGAGACGGTCAGCGTCCCGGACTCGTTCGTCCGGCGCCCGGGCAACCACTACGTGCTCAAGGTGCGCGGCCAGTCCATGATCGACGCGCAGATCGCCGATGGAGATTTCGTGGTCGTGCAGGACAAGTCGGCCGCCGACAACGGCGAGATGGTCATCGCCATGCTCCAGGATTCTTCCGCGACCGTGAAGCGATTCTATCGCGAGCGGGATGGACGCATCCGGCTGCAGCCCGCCAATGACACGATGCAGCCGATCTACGTGAACGAGAACGAGATCTCGGTGCGCGGCGTGGTCGTCGGCGTCCTCCGCCGCTACTAGGACACGCCATGCTCGGGCTGCGCACGATTCTCTACCCCGCCCCGGACCTCGCCAAGGGGAAGACCTTCTATACAGAAGTGCTCGGGCACCCGCCGTACTTCGACGAGCCGTTCTATGTCGGCTTCGAGGCGTTCGGGTTCGAGCTCGGCCTCGTGCCGGATGCGATTCCCGGCAGCACCGGCGCGCGCGCGTACTGGGGCGTCGAGGACATCGAAGGGGAATGGAAGCGCTTGCTCGCGCTGGGCGCCGTGCCGCATGAGCCGATCCAGGACGTGGGCGAGGGCATCAAGCACGCAGCCGTGCTGGATCCGTTCGGCAACGTGTTCGGCATCATCGTCAACCCGCATTTCACGACCGACCGCGTACGCTAGCGCCGTCAGGGATGAGCAAACGGGGGGCGACCATCGCGGTCGCCCCCCGTTCGCGTTGGTCCCGGCCACAGGCCGCTTACGCGGTGACGGCCCGCAACCGCTCGAGTGCGGTCATGGCATGGCCTTCGTCGATGGCTCGGCCGGCCAGGTTCACGCCCTGCGCGAAGTCCTTGGCTTGGCCGCCCACATACAGCGCCGCCGCGGCATTGAGCACGACCGCCGCGCGCGCGCCACGCGAGCCGCCGCCACGCAGCACGTCGACGATGATGCGCGCGCTGTCGGACGGTTCACCTCCGGCGAGGTCCTCGACCTTCACGCCACCGAAGCCGAACGCCGTCGGGTCGATCGTCCAGTTCTTGCGCCGCCCCTTCACGATCTCGGTGACCTTGGTCGGACCGACGGGCGAGACTTCGTCGAGTCCAGGCTCGCCATGCACCACGAGCGCGTGCACGCTGCCGAGCGCGAGGAGCGCGCCGGCGATGAGCGAGACGCGCCCCAGGTCCGCCACCCCGACGACCTGGCGACCGGCCCCGGCCGGATTGGCCAGCGGTCCGACGATGTTCATGACCGTCGGAATGCCGAGTTCGCGTCGCACCGGACCGACGTGGCGCATGGCCGGGTGCATGAGCGGCGCGAACATGAACACGATACCGGCTTCGGTGAGCGCGCTCGCCATGACGTCAGGGGTGACGTCGATGCGCACCCCCAGCGCCTCGAGGACGTCCGCGCTGCCAGAGCGCGACGTGAACGAGCGGTTGCCGTGCTTCGCGATGCGCGCGCCCGCGCCGGCCGCCACGAACGCCGCCGCGGTCGAGATGTTGAACGTCGTGACCGCGCCGCCGCCGGTGCCGCAGGTGTCGACCAAGCTGTCCGGGTCGGCCGAGGGCAGGCGCACCATCGCCTCGCGCAGGGCGCGGGCCGCGCCGGCCACTTCGTCGGTGGTTTCGCCCTTGATGCGGAGCGCGGTCAGGAGCGACGCGACCTGCGCAACCGTGGCGTCACCGCGCATGACGTCACCGAAGGCGGCGTGCGCTTCGTCCGCCTCCAGCGTGCCACCGTGCGCGAGCTTCCTGATTGCCCCGGCGACTGCCTCAGCGGGCACTGAGCGTCTCCAGCAGCCGCTCCGGGAGGCGCGAGTGCACGGCGATGAGCGACATGACGAGCGCGAGGATGCGCACGCGCTCGACGTCGTCTTCCACGAACACGCCGAAGCGTGAGCGGTTGGTCAGGTTCATGACGCCCACGAGATCGCCGCGATAGACGAGCGGCGACGAGATGAATGAGCCGGTGGTGAAGAACTCATCCTGCAGCAGCGCATGCGCCTTGGCGTCGTTGACGTCCTGCACGAGCAGGGTCTCGCGGGTACGCGCCACCTTGCCGGCCACGCCGGTGCCGAGCGGCACGCGCTGCCCCACTTCCACGCTCGGCGCAACACCACGCAACGCGGCGAGATAGAGCATGTCGGTGCCCGGCTCGACCAGCATGAGCGACGAGCGCTGGGCCTGCATGTCGTCGCCGGCGAGGTTGAGCAGCCCCTCGGCCAGCGAACGCGGATCTTCCGCCTCGGCATCGAGGCCGAGCATGCGGTCGATGAGGTAGATGGTGCGGGTCTTGGCGCGCAGCGACTCCGAGCGGCGATGGAGTTCGAGGTGCACCTGTTCGAGCTGGCCAACGGCCGCGGTCACCTGCTGTTCGACTTTGTCGGCGCGGCGTCCGGCCTTGCGCGCCTCTTCCATGGCGTTCGCCGCTTCGCGTTCGAGATGCACGAGCTGCGAGACGTCGACGGTGCCGCTCTTGCGGACTTCGTCGCGCGCCTTGGAGAGTTCACCCTCCATGCCGGAGAGGCGGCGATCATACTCGGAGTGCACGCGCTGCATGACCGATTCGAGCGTCTGCACGGCCTCGTCCTTGGCCTCGCGCTCGAGATGGCGCCAGAAGGCCAACTCGAAGAGCGAGACGCTCGGCGCAAAGCGCTCGGCGGTGCGTGACCCGAAGATGCGACGCGATTCCTGCAGGGCGAGCACGGCCACGAGCAGGCCGTCGTGGCGCAGGCCGCGCAGCGAGAGCAGTCCGCCGTCGGGGAATGGCGTGAAACCGAGGAGGCGCAGGTACTCGGTGGACTTGTCGCCGAGGTCCACGAACGATCCGCCGGTTTCGATGGCGGGACGCGCGGTGGCGGGCAGGTGGTCGAAGGTGGTTTCGAGCGGCTGCGATTCGACGCTCAAGCCGCGCACGTGGAGCGCATCGGCGAGCATCTTGCGCTTGCCGTCCAGTCGCAGGAGCGCGACCTGCGCGGCGCGATCTACATCCGCGAGGGACTCGCCAAGTGCCACAAGGGCAGCGTCCAGATCATGGGCGACGCTGAGGGCGTGGGCGAGACTGGCGAGGGTCTTTGGAGCCATGGGCGGGTGCAGGGCGACAGGCAGCGCCCGCCGGGGCAAAGTGCCCGTGAATGCTGCTTCGCAATGTCGATAGCTACGTGACGACGTGTCAATGTGTTCGGTCACTTCGGATTGCTTGACCCGGGGGTGGCTGCGGCTACATTTCTGTCAATGACGCCCCGCCCTGTGCAGCTCGTAGTGCACTACGACGGGGCGGGGTTCGCCGGTTGGCAGGTGCAGCCCGGCCAACGGACCGTGCAAGGGGTGATCGAGGCCGCCATGGAGCGCCTGACACAAGCCCCGATGCGGGTCCAAGGCGCCGGTCGCACCGATGCCGGGGTCCACGCACGAGGCCAGGCAGTGGGAGTGAAAGTGGCCGAGCGCTGGACGCCGGCCGAGCTCCGCCGGGCGCTCAACGCGATCCTTCCGTACGATGTCTGGATTGCCGCGGCGTTCGAGATGAAGCCGGAGTTTCATGCCCGATATAGCGCCACCGCCCGTCGCTACACCTACCACATCGCCACGGGTATCGACGCGGCGTCGCCCTTCCGGCGACGCTGGTCGTGGGGCGTGCAGCGCGCGCTCGATCTTGCGTTGCTCGAGGATTGCGCGCGAACCATCCACGGCGACCACGCGTTCTTCGGTTTCGCGGTGCGCGGAACGGCGCCCGAGAGCGACGACCACCGCTGTTCGGTGTCGAGCGCCGCGTGGACCTCGACTGGCACCGGCTTCGTGTTCGACGTGACGGCGAACCGCTTCCTCCATCACATGGTGCGCTTTCTCGTGGGCACGATGGTGGACGTGGCGTCGGGCAAGCGGCCGATCGCCGACGTCTCGCAGCTGCTCGTGGCCACGACCAATGACGAGGTCTCCCCGCCCGCACCGGCGCACGCGCTCTTTCTCGAGCAGGTCACCTATCCCCCTGATCTCTACCTGGCTCCCGCATGAAGCTGCTGGTTGCGTCCGCTGACCTGGCCGAGCTCTCCGCGTTGTGCGACGCGGGGTTGGCGGATGGCGTCTACACGACGCCGTCCTTGCTGCACGCGGCCGATCCCGGTGGTGATCCGTTCACGCGCCTCGACGAGATCTGCCGGCTCGCGAACCGACCGGTGTACGCGATGGTTGGCGCCGCCACCACGGGAGACATCATCCGCGATGGGCGCGACCTCGCGCGCCTCTCGGACCATCTGGTGGTGCGCGTGCCGTTTGTCGAGGACGCGGTGCCGGCCATTGGCCGACTCTCCGCGGAAGGGGTGCGCGTCTGCGCGACCTTCGTGTTCAACGCGGCACAGGCGCTGCTCGCGGCCAAGGCCGGGGCCAAGGCGGTGTCGGTGCAGGTCGATGCCCTCGAGGCGCACGGCGAGGATGGCAGTGCGGTCGTGACTGGCATCCACGAGCTGTTCGCACGACATCACGTGCCATGCGACGTGCTCGCGGTGCCGGTCACGAGCCCTGCACGGCTGCTCGCACTTTCTCGCGCCGGCGCCGACGTCGTGGCCATGACGGCGCCGGACCTTCGCGCCATGCTCCTCCATCCGCTCACCGATCGCGGCATGGACCAGCACTTGAGCGAGCTGTCGCGCCAGCGCGCCGGAGGCGCGGCGTGAGGGGCGAGCTGGTCACGCTGGCGTTGCTGCTGGGCGCCTGCGGTGGAGGCGACGCCGCGTCGCTCTCGCACGGCAGCTTTGGCGTGCCGTCGGCCACGGCGCAGTCGGCGTTGCCGGCCAACTCGCCGCGTCGCACCGTCATCACCGATGCCGTGCAGAAGATCGCCCCTGCGGTCGTGACGGTGCAGACGGAAATGGTGGAGCGCGTGCCGATCGATCCGTTCGAGCGCTTCTTCGGCGGGCGCGGCGGCGAGCGGTCGAGCGCGGGCATCGGCTCAGGCTTCATCACACGCAGCGACGGCGTGATCGTCACCAATGCGCACGTCATCGCGGGCGCGACCAAGGTGTCGGTGGCGCTGCGCGACGGGCAGACGTACCAAGCCAGGATCCTCGGTTCCGACGAAGTCAACGACCTCGCCGTCCTCAAGATCGACGCCAAGGGGCTCCCCACCGCAAAGCTCGGCACGAGCGAGGACCTGCTCGTGGGGGAGTGGGTGATCGCCATCGGCAACCCGTACGGCTTCCTGCTCGGCAACTCGGAGCCGAGCGTGACGACGGGCGTGGTATCGGGGGTGGGACGCAACCTCGTGGGTCAGGGACAAGGCAGCGGCGTGTACGTCGACATGATCCAGACCGATGCCGCGATCAATCCGGGAAACTCGGGCGGCCCCTTGGTGAACGCGAACGGTGAAGTCATCGGCGTCAACTCGTCCATCTATTCGCCGACGGGCTCGTCGATCGGGCTCGGCTTCTCGATTCCGATCAACCGCGCCAAGCGCGTGACCGAGGACCTGCTTGAACACGGTGCAGTGCGTCGTCCGTGGGTCGGCATCAAGCCGACGATTGCCACGACGCCGGACGTGACGCGCTCGGCGCTCACTAAGGGGTTCACGGTGCAGACGGTCGTGCCGGGTTCGCCCGCAGCCAAGGCCGGCATCCGCTCGGGCGACCTGATCGTCAAGTCGCGCGCGCGGCAGCTGCGCAACGCCTACGACTGGGACGCGGAGCTGCTCGAACTGCGCGCCGGCGAAAAGCTGACGGTCATCGTGCGGCGCGAAGGGCGCGACATGCCGATCACGCTGACGGTTGCCGACCTGCCGGAAGTCAGCGCACCCAAGGTGCAGGTGTTGCGCGAACTCGAACTGGTCACGCTCACGCCAGCCATCCGCACGGAGCGCAACATCCGCAGCGCACGTGGCGCCGTCGTGTTCAAGGTGTCCGACCGCGTCTCCGAGGAGCTCGGACTGCAGCCGGGCGACGTGATCGTGCAGATCAACCGCACACCGATCGAGGACGCCGCGACCGTGGAGAAGGCGATCTCCTCGCAGGGCGGGCGCGGTGCGCTGCGGCTCTTCTTCGAACGCGGCGGCCAGGTCTTTTCCTCCGACTTCATGGTGCGATGAGCGGCCAGTGGACCTCCCCGCTCTCGGAGCGGTATGCCTCGAAGGCGATGCTCGAGTTGTGGTCGCCGTCGGTGCGCCACGGGCTCTGGCGCCGGCTCTGGCTCGCGCTCGCGGAGGCGGAGCAGGAACTCGGCGTCGAGATCCCGGCCGAAGCGCTCGCGCAGATGCGTGCGCACCTGGACGACATCGACTTCGCGGCGGTCGCTCGCTACGAGCAGCGGTTCCGCCACGACGTCATGGCGCACGTCCACGCCTTCGGCGACGTGGCGCCGGCAGCCAAGCCTTTCATCCACCTCGGCGCGACGAGCGCATACGTCACCGACAACGGCGACCTCGTGCAGATGCGGCGCGCGCTGGTGCTGCTGCGCGACAAGGTGGCCGATGCGCTGCGCAGCCTTGGCACGTTCGCCCGCGAGTGGCGGCACGAACCCTGCCTGGGCTACACGCACCTGCAGCCCGCACAGTGCACCACCGTGGGCAAGCGGGCCGCGCTCTGGATGCAGGACCTGCTGCTCGATCTCGACGACCTCGAGCATCGCATCAGCACCCTGCCCTTCCGCGGCGTGAAGGGGACGACGGGCACGCAGGCGACCTTCCTCGAGCTCCTCCACGGCGATCACGCCAAGGTGCGTGAACTCGACCGGCGCGTCTGCGCGAAGCTCGGCTTCAGTGCGAGCATTCCCGTGAGCGGGCAGACGTACTCGCGCAAGGTCGACGCGCAGGTGCTCGGCGTCGTGGCCGGCATTGCGGCGAGCGCGGCCAAGCTGGCGTCGGATCTGCGTGTGCTGCAGGCGTTCGGGGAAATCGAGGAGCCGTTCGAGAAGGAACAGATCGGCTCGAGCGCGATGGCGTACAAGCGCAATCCGATGCGCAGCGAGCGCATCAACGCGCTGGCGCGCTTCGTGCTGGCGCTCGAGCCGAACGCGAACCAGACGCACAGCGTGCAGTACTTCGAGCGCACGCTCGACGACTCCGCCAACCGTCGCCTCACGATTCCCGAGAGCTTTCTGGCCACCGACGCGATCCTCGTGCTCGTCGGCAACATCGTGCGTGGGCTCGAGGTGCATCCGGCGCGCATCCGCCGCCGGCTCATGGACGAGCTGCCGTTCATGGCCACCGAGGAGCTGATCGTGCGCGCAGTGCGTGCTGGTGGCGACCGGCAAGTGGTGCACGAGGTGATCCGCCGCCACGCGATCGAGGCCGCGCGCGCGATGAAGGACGAGGGCAAGCCGAACGACCTGCTCGATCGATTGGCCGCGGATCCGGAGATGAAGGTGAGCGTGAGCGACCTGTCGACCGCCCTCGATCCCAAGCGGTTCGTAGGACGGGCGCCCGAGCAGGTGGATGAGTTTCTCGCGGAAGCCGTCGCGCCGCGCCTCGCGAAACTCACGGCCGTGGTGGAGCACGAGGAGGTGCGCGTCTGATGCCCGTCGCGACCACGGCGCTCCCGCTCCCGATGGTCCGTCGCGGCAAGGTGCGCGATGTGTACGAGGTCGACGACGCGCGCCTGCTGCTCGTGGCCACCGATCGCGTGAGCGCCTTCGACGTGGTGATGCACGAGGTCATTCCGTACAAGGGCGCCGTGCTCACGCAGGTCACGGCGTGGTGGCTGGCGCAGTTCGAGGGCCAGGTGGCGCACCACCTGCTGTCCGCGGACGCCGACGCGATCGCGCGCGAGGTGCCGTCGCTCGATGCACATCGCGATGCGCTTCGTGGCCGCGCGATGCTCTGCCGCAAGACGACCGTCTTCCCCGTCGAGTGCGTCATCCGCGGCTACATCGCGGGCTCGGCGTGGAAGGAGTATCGCGAGCGCGGCACCTTGGCCGGCGAACCGCTGCCGGCGGGGCTCACCGAGAGTGCGCGTCTCGAGCACCCGATCTTCAGCCCTGCGACCAAGGCCGAGACGGGTCACGACGAGAACATCACGATTGCGCAGATGCGCACCGTGGTGGGCGAGTCGACGGCCACCGAACTCGAACGGTTGACTCGCCTCATCTACGGCCGCGGGCGCGAGATCGTCGCGCCGCGCGGCATCCTGATCGCCGACACGAAGTTCGAGTTCGGCCACGACGGCGAACAGATCCGCCTCATCGATGAAGTCATGACCCCTGACAGTTCGCGCTTCTGGCCGGCCGACGGGTATGCGGCCGGACGCTCGCAGCCCAGCTTCGACAAGCAGCCGTTGCGTGATTGGCTCGATGTCGAGCGACGGGCGGGACGCTGGAATGGCGACGCGCCGCCTCCGACGCTGCCGAGCGAGGTCGTGGCGGCCACGTCGGCGCGCTACCTCGATGCGTTCCGTCGCGTGACCGGCTTCGCGCTCGATCTCGGAGGGCTGGCTTGATGGTGGCGCGCGAAGGCATTCCGTTCATCCTCATCGCCGTTGCCATCGAGGCGCTGGCGCTGTTCGCGCTCGTGATGCGACCGGGCGGCTTCACGGCGATCACCGCCATCATCATGGCCATCCTCACCGTCTGGGTCGTCTGGTTCTTCCGCGACCCGGAACGCACGGGTCCGCGCGGGCCGAACGTGGTGATCGCGCCGGCCGACGGTCGCGTGGTGCAGGTGATGGAAGTCGACGAGCCCGCCTTCATGGGTGGTCGCGCAGTCCGCGTGGCGATCTTCATGAACGTCTTCAACGTGCACGTCAATCGCTATCCGGTGTCAGGGCGCGTGGCGTACCGGCACTACAACCCGGGCCTGTTCATCAACGCAGCGGACGACAAGGCGAGCCTCGACAACGAGCAATCGTCGGTGGGACTGGAGTCGGGCGGCCGCAAGGTGCTCGTGCGACAGATCGCGGGTCTCATCGCGCGACGGATCATCACCTACAGCAAGGAAGGCGATGCGGCCACGCAGGGCGAGCGCTTCGGCATCATCCGCTTCGGTTCGCGCGTCGACGTGTACCTGCCCGTCGGCACTGACGTGAAGGTCAAGGTCGGCGAGCTCACCTCGGCCGGCACCACGCTGTTGGCGGAGTTCCGGTGAGCGACGTCCCGCACCGTCCCGGCGTGCGACGAGCCGTCGTGCTGCTGCCTAACGGGTTCACGCTGCTGAACCTGTTCTTCGGCATCTTCGCTATCGTCGCGGCCGCGCGCGGCGAGTACGTCGAGGCGGGTCAGTACATCGTGTGGGGCGGCATAGCCGACGCACTCGACGGTCGCGTGGCGCGCGCCACGCGCTCGGGTACCCGCTTCGGCTCCGAACTCGATTCGCTCGTTGACGCGATCTCGTTCGGCCTCGCACCGGCGATGATCATGTACTTCGCCGTGCTCAACCGCGGCGGATGGGACTGGATCTTCGTCTGGCTCTACTGCGCCTGTGCCGTGATGCGGCTGGCGCGCTTCAACGTCGAGCAGGCCGGGCGCGCCAAGACGTACTTCCGCGGGCTGCCAAGCCCGGCGGCGGGCATGACACTGGCCACGTACTACTGGTTCAGCCAGACGCCGCTCTACTACTCCACGTTGCTCGGCTCGCTGCCCTGGGGCACCGTGCTGCGCTTCCTGATGATCGGGCTTTCCTTCCTGATGATCAGCAACGTGCCGTATCTCGCGGTGCCCAAGGTCGGGCTCAAGTCGTTGCGCGAGATCCTTGGCCTGATCGCGCTGCTGGCATCGATTGCGGCGGTGATCTTCCTGCCGAAGGAATTCCTCTTCCCCGCGTGCGTCGGCTACGTGCTCCTCGGACTCGTGAATGCCGCCGTGCTCGGCTTGCTCGACCGCCTGCCCGGCGCGTTCGAGGAGGGCGATGAAGCCGAGCGTGGCGATGACGCGGAAGCGCTCGCCACGGAAGCCGGCTTCGGCGCGCGCCGTCGCCGCCGTCGCCGGCGTCTCCCTCGCCCGAATCCCACCACACCTTCCACGTCCCCGGAGGACGTCGAGTGACCCGCTACCGTGTTGCCGTGCACATCGTGCCCCGTCGCGGGCTGCTCGATCCCCAAGGCAAGGCCGTGGCCGACGCGCTGCGTTCGCTCGGCTTTCCTGGCGTCGAGGACGTCCATGTCGGGCGCCACATCGTCGCGGAGGTGCAGGCCGCCGATGCGGCGTCCGCCGAGCAATCGGTGCGTGCGATGTGCGCCAAGCTGCTCGCCAATCCGGTGACCGAAGACTTCGAGATCGCCGGAGTGAACGCGGCATGAGGATCGGCGTCGTCACCTTTCCGGGCTCGAACTGCGACGAGGACACCGTGCTCGCCGTCGCGAAGGTCGGCGCAACGCCGGTGCGACTCTGGCACAAGGCGCATGATCTCGAGGGCTCGGAGATCATCGTCCTGCCCGGCGGCTTCAGCTACGGCGATTACCTGCGCTCCGGCGCGATCGCGCGCTTCAGCCCGATCATGCAGGAAGTGATGGCCCACGCCAACGCGGGCCGTCCCGTGATCGCGATCTGCAACGGCTTCCAGATCGCCTGCGAAGCGGGGCTGCTGCCGGGCGCGCTCTTGCGCAACGACTCGCTCAAGTTCGTGAGCGACATGGTGCCTCTGCGCGTCGAGAACGCCGACACGATGTTCACGCACAAGTATGCGAAGGGCCAGGTGCTGCGCATTCCGGTGGCCCATGGCGACGGCCGCTTCACTGCTGATGCGGACGTGCTCGCGCGCCTCGAGGGCGAGGGTCAGGTGGTCTTCCGCTACGTGAACGCGGGGGGCACCGCGGACGCCCAGAGCAATCCGAACGGTTCCATGCACGACATTGCGGGCATCGTCAGTGCCCAAGGGCACGTGATCGGCATGATGCCCCACCCCGAGCGCGCGCTCGACCGCATGCTCGGTTCGACCGACGGCCTTCCGTTCTTCGAGTCGCTCCTCGCCCGTGTTGCCGCCTGATCCTGGAGGAATGATGCGCGTCCCCACCCTGCTCCTCGCCGCCGTCCTGGCGTCTGTCCCCGTCGTCGCCGGCGCACAGTCGATCGACCCCGGCTTCAGCCGCGCGCAAGTCGAGGCGCGCCTCGGCAAGCCGGCCGCCGAACGCACCGTCGGCGATTTCGCCTACCTGTTCTACAACAACGGCTGCGAGGTCACGTGCGGCCAACACGACATCGTGACGCTCAAGTCCGGGAAGGTGAGCGACGCGATCTTCCGCGGAAAGGGCCGCACCTACACCGGCAAGAGCTCGAGCCCCGCGGGCCGCACGCCCAAGCACGAGCGTGGCAAGAAGCCGGCCGCCAAGAAGGCCGCTCCGCGTCCCGTCTGATCAATCCCATTTCCAGCAAGATGAGCGCCACTCCACGTCCCGGCGATCCCGTCATCACAGCGGCCCTCGTGGCCGAGCACGGCCTCACGACCGATGAGTACGATCGCCTCGTCGCGATGCTGGGCCGCACCCCGACCTTCACCGAGCTCGGGGTGGTGAGCGCGCTCTGGAGTGAGCACTGTTCGTACAAGCACTCGCGCCCGTTGCTCAAGACGTTGCCCACCAAGGCGCCGTGGGTGCTGCAGGGGCCCGGTGAGAATGCGGGGGTGATCTCGGTCGGTGACGGGCTCGCGGTCGCGTTCAAGATCGAGTCGCACAACCATCCGTCGGCGGTCGAGCCGTACCAGGGCGCGGCCACCGGCGTCGGCGGCATCCTGCGCGACGTCTTCACGATGGGCGCGCGCCCGATCGCGCTGCTCAACTCGCTCCGCTTCGGCTCGCTCGAGTCGGCGCGCGTGCGCTACCTGTTCGCGGGCGTCGTGAAGGGGATCGGCGACTACGGCAACTGCATGGGCGTGCCGACGGTCGGCGGGGAGATCGTCTTCGATCCTGCCTACGAGACCAACCCGCTCGTGAATGCCATGTGCGTCGGCCTCATGCGCGAGGAGGAGCTGATCCTGGCCGTGGCCGAAGGGATCGGCAATCCGATCATCGCCGTGGGTGCACGTACGGGACGTGACGGCATCCACGGCGCCTCGTTCGCGAGCGAGGACCTCTCGCACGAGAGCGACGCGAAGCGGCCGCGCGTGCAGGTGGGCGACCCGTTCACCGAGAAGCTGCTGCTCGAGGCGTCGCTCGAGTTGATCCGCTCGGGCCACATCGTCGCGATCCAGGACATGGGCGCTGCGGGGTTGACGTCGAGTTCGGCCGAGATGGCGGCGCGTGGCGATGTGGGCGTCACGATCGACGTGACGAAGATGCCGCTCCGCGAACCCGGCATGACCCCGTACGAGATCCTGCTCTCCGAGAGCCAGGAGCGCATGCTGGTCGTCGCGCTCAAGGGGCACGAGGGCGAGGTCAAGCAGATCCTGGCGAAGTGGGATCTCGCCGCCGAAGTCATCGGCGAGGTGATCGCGGAGCCGGTCTATCGCGTGACCGAAGGCGACCGGGTCGTTGCCGAATTCCCCGGGTCGCGCCTCGTCACCGATTGTCCGCAGTACCACCCGGCTGCCGCGGAGTCACCGGACGCCGTTGCGCGCCGCGCGCGCGACGTCCACGCCATCGCGGAGAAGCCCGAGGAGCGCGATCCGCTGTGGACTTTGCGGACCTTGCTCGCGGCGCCGACCATCGCGAGCAAGCGCTGGGCGTACCGGCAGTACGACTCGACGGTACGCGCCTCCACGATGCAGGGTCCGGGCGGCGATGCCGCCGTGGTGCGGCTCCCCGGCAGCAACAAGTCCGTCGCGCTCGCCACCGACTGCAACGGGCGCTACGTCTACCTCGAGCCGCGTGTCGGTGGACGGATCGCCGTCGCGGAGGCGGCGCGCAACGTGGCATGCTCGGGCGGTCGCCCGCGCGCCATCACCAACTGCCTCAACTTCGGCAATCCCAAGCGACCCGAGGTGTTCTTCCAGTTCCGCGAGGCGCTCGCCGGCATGTCGGAGGCCTGCATCGCGCTCGAGACACCCGTCACCGGCGGCAACGTGTCGCTGTACAACGAGAGCCCGAATGGCGCCGTGTATCCCACGCCGACGATCGGCATGGTGGGCATCGTCGACGAGCCGTCGCATGCGACACCGACGGCGTTCCAGCATGCGGGCGACGCCATCATGCTGCTCGGCGAGAACACGAACGAACTGGGCGGCAGCGAGTACCTGCTGACCGTGCACGGCGTGGTGGCCGGTGCGCCGCCCGCGTGTGACGTGGCGTGCGAGCGCGCCCTCATCGACGCGCTGCTCGACGCCATCCAGGCCGGCGCGGTACGCTCGGCCCACGACTGCGCCGATGGCGGACTGGCGGTGACGATCGCGGAGTGCTGCATCGTGAACCGGGAGCAGATGCTGGGCGCCACGGTGGACCTCGCGGCGTGGAGTGCCCTGCCCCGCCGCGCGTTGCTCTTCGGCGAGGCGCAGGGCCGCGTCGTGGTGTCGACGGCCGACCCGGCGCGCGTGCTGGCCGCCGCGCAAGCGCACGGCGTTCCGGCACGGCGGATCGGCACGGTCGGCAGCGCCGTCGATCCGCTAACGTTCAACCTCGGTGAAGGTCGTCACGTGGCACCGCTCGACGGACTTGCCGCGGCCTTTCACGACACGATTCCCTCGATCATGAGCGCCGGCGCGTTGCCCGCGGCCGCGCCGGAGCAGGCATAGACGATGTGTGGCATCTTCGGCATTCGCGGTCATCCCGATGCAGCGGCGCTCACGCAGCTCGGGCTCTACTCCCTCCAACACCGGGGCCAGGAGTCGTCGGGCATCCTCTCCGTCGACGCGAACGGTGAGGCCCACCTCGAACGCGCCATGGGGCTGGTTTCCGAGGGGCTGCGCGTCGACCAGATGTCGCACCTGCCGGGCAGCCTCGCCATCGGTCATACGCGCTACTCGACCGCCGGCAGCTCGACCATCGACAATGCGCAGCCGATTCTCGCGCGCACGCGCGGCCTGACCATGTCGCTCGCGCACAACGGCAACCTCGTGAACGCGTACGAGTTGCGGAGCGACCTCGAGTCAGAGGGTGCGATCTTCAGCTCGACGATGGACTCCGAGGTGCTGCTTCACCGTCTCGCGCGGTCGCGTGCCACCACGCCCGAAGGCCAGATGGCCGAGGCGCTGCAGGGGGTCGAGGGTGCGTACTGCCTCGTCGTCACCATGGGCGACGCGATGGTCGTCGCGCGCGACCCGCGCGGCTGGCGTCCGCTCTCCATCGGCAAGCTGGGCGACGCGTGGGTGGCGGCGAGCGAGAGCTGCGCCCTCGACATCGTCGGCGCCACCAAGGTGCGCGACATCGAACCGGGCGAAGTGGTCCGCATCGACAACGAAGGGCTGCACTCGATCTTCCCATTCGAGAAGAAGCCACTGTCGCGCTGTGTCTTCGAGCACGTCTACTTTGCGCGTCCCGACAGCCAGATCTTCGGCGGATCGGTCGACCGCGCCCGGCGCGCCCTCGGCCGGCGCCTCGCGAAGGAGCAGCCCGCGCGCGGGGCCGACTTCGTGTTCGCGGTACCCGATTCCTCGAATGGCGCCGCGCTCGGGTATTCCGAGGAATCGGGGCTGCCGCTCGAGTTCGCGCTCATCCGCAACCACTACGTGGGGCGCACCTTCATCCAGCCCACGCAGGCGGGCCGCGATGCCAAGGTCAAGGTCAAGTACAACGCCGTGCGCGAGCTCATCGAGGGCAAGACCGTCGTGATGGTCGATGACTCGATCGTGCGCGGCACGACGACCCGCGGCCTCGTGAGCATGGTGCGCGCCGCCGGCGCCAAGGCCGTGCACATGCGCGTCTCGTCGGCGCCGATCACCGGGTCATGCTGGTACGGCATCGACACGCCGCAGAAGTCGGAACTGATCGCGGCCAGCCATGACGTGACCGAGATCGCCCGGCTGCTCGGCGTCGACACCCTCGGCTATCTCTCGCTCGACGGCATGCTCGCGGCGATGCCCGACGGTCCGGGTGGCTACTGCCACGCCTGCTTCTCGGGCCAGTACCCCACCGCGGCGCCCACCGGCGCCAAGCGCACCTAGAGGAGTTCCGTGGCGCAGCGCGTCTACTTCTTCGGCAACGGCAAGGCGGACGGCGATCGCGAGATGAAGGCGGTCCTGGGCGGCAAGGGTGCCAACCTCGCCGAGATGACCAATATCGGCGTGCCCGTGCCGCCAGGCTTCACGATCTCGTGCGACGTCTGCGTCAGCTGGCTCGACCAGCGCAACCGCCTTGACGGGCTCGAGGCGGAAGTCAGCGCGAACGTGAAGCGCCTCGAGGAATCGACCCGGAAGCGCTTCGGCGATCCGGCGGCGCCCCTCCTCGTCTCCGTCCGCTCCGGCGGGCCCGTGTCGATGCCCGGCATGATGGAGACGATCCTCAACCTCGGGCTCAACGACGAGACGGTCGAGGGGCTCGCGCGCGCGAGTGGCAACGGCCGCTTCGCCAACGATTCGTATCGCCGCTTCCTGCAGATGTACGGCGACGTCGTGCTCGGCGTCCCGTTCAGCGACTTCGAACACCTGCTCAAGGCCAAGCGCATGACCGAGGGCGTCGAGACCGACGCCGAGCTGTCCGAGGGTGCACTGCGCGCACTGGTGGGCGAGTACAAGAAGCTCATCAAGAGTGCCACGGGCAAGGATTTCCCGATGGAGCCCGTCGCGCAGCTGTGGGGCGCGATCGAAGCCGTCTGGCATTCGTGGACGCTCAAGAAGGCGGTCGACTACCGCAGGGTCAACAACATCTCCGAAAAGCTCGGCACCGCCGTCAACGTGCAGGCGATGGTGTTCGGCAACTTGGGCGACACGTCGGGCACGGGTGTGGCGTTCACTCGCAATCCGTCCACCGGCGAACACCGCTTCTACGGCGAGTTCCTGGTCAACGCGCAGGGTGAGGATGTCGTGGCCGGCATTCGCACGCCGCTTCCCATCGACGAGATGGCCAAGGCGCTGCCGGGTGCCTACGAAGCGCTGCTCACCACGGAGCGTCGGCTCGAGTCGCACTTCCGCGACATGCAGGACCTCGAGTTCACGGTCGAGGATGGCACCCTCTTCCTGCTGCAGACGCGCACCGGCAAGCGCACCGCCGCCGCCGCGGTGCGCGTCGCAGACGACATGGTGAGCGAGAAGCTCATCAGCCAGAAGGAAGCGGTGCTGCGCGTCATGCCGGAGCAGCTCGACCAGCTGCTCCATCCAGTCATCGACGCCGCCGTGCGCGCCGAACCGCTCGCCACGGGCTTGCCCGCGAGCCCCGGTGCCGCAGCCGGCGTGGCCGTGTTCGACCCGGACGTGGCCGAGCAACGCGCCGCTGGCGGCGAAGCCGTGATCCTCGTGCGTGAAGAGACCACGCCGGAGGATTTCCATGGTATCGTGGCCGCGCGTGGCGTGCTCACGAGCCGCGGCGGCATGACCAGCCACGCGGCGGTGGTCTGCCGCGGCATGGGCAAGTGCGCGATCGTCGGTGCCAAGGATGTCGAAGTCGACACCCAGCATCGTCGCTTCAGGGCGGGCGGCACAACGGTACACGAGGGCGAGTGGATCACGATCGACGGCGCCACGGGCCGCATTTTCACGGGCGACCTGCCCACGGTGCCGAGCGAAGTGGTGCGCGTGATCTCGGGCACGACGCCGCTCTCCAAGGCGCCGCTCTACCAGTCGTTCTCGCAGGTGCTGGGCTGGGCCGACCAGTTCCGCCGGCTCAAGGTCCGCGCCAACGCCGACACGCCGCGCGACGCCCGCATCGCGCGCGGCTTCGGCGCCGAAGGGATCGGCCTCTGCCGCACCGAGCACATGTTCTTCGAGGGCGAGCGCATCACGGCCATGCGCGAGATGATCGTCGCGCGCGATGAATCCGGGCGCCGCCGCGCGCTCGCCAAGCTGCTCCCCATGCAGCGGCTCGACTTCGACGGGATCTTCGAGGCGATGGACGGCTATCCCGTCACGATCCGCCTGCTCGACCCGCCCCTGCACGAATTTCTGCCCCACGGTGGCGAGGACGCCAAGCACCTCGCGCGCTCACTCGGCATTCCGCGTGCGGAATTGCAGCGCATCGTCGAGTCGCTGCGCGAGACCAACCCGATGCTCGGGCACCGCGGCTGTCGCCTCGGGATCTCCTATCCCGAGATCACCGAGATGCAGGCGCGCGCGATCTTCGAGGCGGCCGTCAAGGCCAAGCGCCGCGGAATCGACGTCCGGCCGGAGATCATGGTGCCGCTCGTGGCCACCGTCGAGGAACTGCGCAACCAACGCTACATCATCGACGGCGTCGCCGAACAAGTGCTCGGCGGCATGGGCGAATCGGTGCCGTACCTCGTCGGCACGATGATCGAGCTGCCGCGCGCGGCGCTCACCGCCGACCGTATTGCGGAGTCGGCCGAGTTCTTCTCGTTCGGCACCAACGACCTCACGCAGACCACGTTCGGGCTCTCGCGCGACGACGCCGGGCGCTTCCTGCCGGACTACGTGGCCAAGGGGCTGCTGCCACACGATCCATTCCAGGTGCTCGACGCCGACGGCGTCGGCAAGCTCATCTCGATCGCGGTCAAGGATGGCCGGCGCTCCCGTCCTTCGCTCAAGACCGGCATCTGCGGCGAGCACGGAGGCGAGCCTCGTTCGATCGCGCTCTGCCACGCGATGGGCCTCGACTACGTGTCGTGTTCACCCTTCCGGGTGCCGATCGCACGGCTCGCCGCGGCGCACGCCGCGCTCGCCGCGGCGCACTGACGCCGGGTGCGGTCCGCGGGGTGTCGTGCCCGGCGGAAGTGTGACGTACGCCTCTTGTCGCGGCCCAACCGTGCCGAGAACTTCTCCTGTGGCTCCTTCGCCGCGAAGCGGGGTAGCCATGGCCTGGTGCCCCCATCGGGCCCGGGCCATTCCCCCGACTGCTGGAGTCTCCGTGACGCGTCCTGCCCCGTTGCTGCGTCTGCTCGTAGTGTCGTCCATCGCGATCGTCGCCGCGTGCAGCAGCTCCACGCCCACTACGCCGGCGGTGACGGTGGTCGCGACGTCGCTCGCCGCACTGGCGAGCCAGGTCTCTGCGGGATGCTTCTCGCACGTGGTGCCGGACACGCCGATCGTGGTGCTCAAGGACGCCAACGGTGTCGTGGTGCCGAACGCGACGGTCACGTTCGCCATTGTCGCCGGCGGCGGGGCCCTCAGCGCGACCACGCGCACGACCAACGCGCAGGGACAGGCCGGCGTGTCGTGGACACTCGGCGCAACCGGCGCGCAGACCGTCACGGCGACTTCGGGCTCGCTCACGCCGGTGACCTTCGCGGCGACGGGTACCGGCTCCGGCAACTTCTGCGTCGAGCTGGTCTACACGGCAACCCCCGACCCGCTACTGCGCGCCGCCGCCGATAGTGCCGCGTTGCGCTGGGGGCGGATCATCACGAGCACGATGTCCACCGAGGTGGTCACGCAGCTCGCCTTCAGCTGCGCTGGCATCACCGGCCTGAACGTCGTCAACAAGTCGATCAGCGGCATCGTGATCTTCATGCAGCTGGCGCCGATCGTATCATCCACGCCGGGCCTCGTGACGCTCGGATCGTCCGGCCCCTGTTTCGTGCGTTCGGGCAACGGCTTGACGCTGCTGGGCGGCATGCGGCTCAATTCAGACTATCTCCTGCTCAACCTCTCGCCGCAGCAGCGGACCGACGTGGTGCTGCACGAGATGGGACACGCACTCGGCTTCGGTACGCTCTGGTCAGGCGTGCCATCCATTCCGGCCCTGCCGGTATTGCTCTCCGGGTCGACCAGCACATCGCGCGCCGGCAATCCCATCTTCACAGGCGCGGCCGCCCTCGCGCAGTACGTGGCGCTCGGTGCGACGGGCAGCCCGACCAGTGTTCCGGTGGAGAATTGTGGCGGCAGCGGCACGCTCAACGGTCACTGGCGGGAGGAGGGTGGCGTGGGACTCGGCTTCGGCACGGAGCTCATGACGGGATACATCTCCGCGCCTGCCGGATCGAAGAACCCCTTGTCGAAGGTGACGATCGCCTCGATGAAGGACATGGGGTACACCGTCGACACCACGCAAGCGGATGTCTACGTGCTCAATACCCAGACCTGTCCGGCTCCCCTGCTCTTCGCGCCGGGCAACTCGATTGTCGTCGGCAATGACGTGGTCGCCGAAGAACTCACGAAGCCGACGTTCATCGTTCGCGGTGGACGGGTGGAAACCATCATCCGGAAGTAGCCCATGACCCCGCTCGCGCAGCGTACCGCTCTTGTCCTGGCGTTGATCCTCGGCGGGCTCACTGGCGCGTGCAGTGGCGGTGGCGGCGGCGGTACGGGAGCCTCGCTGGTTCCCGCTTCGATCGCTTCCGCCAATGGCACGGCACAGATGTCCGGATGCGGTGGTGCCGTCGTTCCGGACACGCCCGTGGTCGTCGTGAGGACGCCGTCGGGCGTGGCGTTGGCGGGCGCGATTGTGAACTTTGCCATCGTGGGCGGCGGAGGCGTCGTCAGCACGACCTCGCGCGTGACCAACACGTTCGGACAGGCGGGCGTCTCGTGGACGCTCGGCACCGCCGGTGCGCAGTCGATGTCAGCGACGGTTGGTACGGTCGCGCCACTCGTCTTCTCGGCCACGCTCACGAGCACCGGGCCGTACTGTGTGGAGCTGGTGTACACGTCGAGTCCCGACCCCGTGCTTCGCACGGCAGCCGAGAATGCGGCGATCCGGTGGAGCTCGATCATCTCGGGGGCGGTGCCGCCGCAGCCGCTCAACGAGACGACGTACGATTGCGCCGGCGTCACGATTCCGGCCATGACCCGCACGGTCAAGTCGCTCGTCATCTACGTGGAGCTCGCCCCGATTCCGTCGACCACACCAGGCCTCATCACGCTCGGCCAGGCGGGCCCCTGCTGGATTCGAGACATCGGCGGCCTCACCGTGGTGGGCGCCCTCAAGCTCAACTCCGACTACCTGATCAACAACCTGAACGCGTTCCAGCGTGAGGACGTGGTGCTGCACGAGATGGGTCACGTGCTCGGGTTCGGGACGCTCTGGGAACCGGTACCGCCGGTCACCGGGATGGCCACCCTGCTGGTGAATCCGGCACCAACCGGCAACCCGACGTTCGTTGGCACCGCGGCGGCTGCGCAGTACGTATCGGCGGGCGCCGCCGCCGGTACCCTCGCGATTCCCGTCGAGAACTGTGGCGGTGGCGGCACGATCAACGGTCACTGGCGCGAGCAGTCGGGCGGGTCGCCGTCCACCATCGGCTTCGGCATCGAGCTGATGACCGGCTTCATCTCGGCGCCAGCGGGCCAACGCAACCCGTTGTCCGCCGTGACCATCGCCTCGATGGCCGACCTCGGGTACACGGTGAGCTACACGACGGCCGACGCCTTCTCGCTCGGCGGTCAGACCTGCCCCGCGCCCCTGCTGTACGCACCGAACCAGCCCGCCGGGCTCGTTCACGTGGGCAACGACGTGGTGCACGAGACGCTCGTGAAGCCGATCGGCGTCGTCGGGCGCGATGGTCGCGTGAGGCCGATCTACCGGTAGCAGGTAGCTCGCCGGGTGAACGACGAAGGGCGGCATCCCTCACGGGGTGCCGCCCTTCGCATTTCGTGCGGATCAGGTGGAGGCGGGGAGAGTTGAACTCCCGTCTTGCATTGGATTGCTCACAGCGTCTACGTGCGTATCCTGCTGATTGATGTTCCCGAGAGCTGGCCAGCAGGCCACCCACCCTCAGGTGAGCCGTCTAGTTTTCGCGAACCGCCCGACGGCGTGATGATCCGCTATCCCGGAACTATGATACCGACGAAGAACGCCCCGGGAGGGGCTCCCTTCGTGGCAACGCTACGCAACCCGAAGGTTACGCGGCGAGGGCCAGTTGAGTGTTGGCAGTTAGTGTTTTGCCGAAGGATTCACCAGGGTCCGGCACCTGAGCACGCAGCCACGAGGTCACCGACACAATCGAAGCCGGTCGCCCCCTGAACTACTCCCCAATGATATCGGCATGGTCCCGCTGAAGCAATGCGCCAGTGCTCAAGTGGTTGAGCCGCTTTCGCTTGCGTCGTGGGCGTTGACGCGGTTTCTCCCCTGCTGCTTGGACCGGTACAGCGCCTTGTCGGCCAGCGAGAAGAGTTCCGCCCGCGGAATCGGCACCGCGCCGCCGTAGGTCGCCACGCCGAGCGAGCACGTGACGGGTATCGCGTGCGACTTGGCTTGCACCGGCCGCGTCTCGATCGCCTTCCGCATTCGCTCGGCGAATTCCTTCGCGCCAGCGAGGTCGGTTTGCGGTAGCAGGCAGGCGATCTCCTCGCCGCCGTAGCGCGTCACGATGTCCACGGTGCGCACGCCGTCCTTGAACGCCTTGGCCACGTACTGCAGCACCGAGTCGCCGACGTCGTGGCCGTACGTATCGTTGACCTTCTTGAAGTGGTCGAGGTCCGCCACCACCAGCGACACCGGTCCGCCGTAACGATCACACTCGTCGAGCAGTCGTTCGATCTGCTCCTCGAAGTAGCGACGGTTCGAGAGGCCCGTGAGGACGTCGGTGCGTGCCCGTCGCTCGATCTCTTCGTATTCGAACTGCGACTCGAGCGAGACCGCCGCAATGGCGCCGAGGAGCCGCAGGGCGCGCACCGACTCGCCGCGCACGCGGTTGATGTCGTCGCCCTCGACCACGATGGCGCCAACCACGCCCTCGGGCCGCACGAGCGGCACGACGCCGAGTGAGCTGACCGAGCGGCGCGGCTCGGCGCGACCGTAGACAACCGCCAGGCGCGACAGTTCGCGGGCGTCTTCCCACGTGAGCGGCGTCGCTTCGCGGCAGCTGCCACCAACCGCGGAATCATCGGTGACGACGAGTCCGACTCGCACCGGCGCCGTGGGGCTCGTTGCCTGCACTTCGCCCTTCCGCGAATCCGCATTCCAGCGGACGAGTGCCGCGTGCGCCGCGCCGGTCACGTCGAGCGCACTCTGGCAGATCTCCGCGCCCAGCGTCTCGATCGACCGGCTCTTCTGGAAGTCCGTGGCCGCCTGGAGGAGCGCCAGCGTGGTCGCGTTCTGCCTCGCGACTTCGTCGCCGCTCTCGACGAGCGCGAGCATGTCGGCGAGATGATCGGCGTGGCGCGGGAGCCAGCGCTTGAGTTCGTCGCGGTCCTGCCTGAGTCCGCTCCGGTGCGACACGGAGAGCGCGCCACCGGCCAGCGCGCCGATGCGTGGCGGAATCGCGATGGCCGCGAGGCTCGGCATGCCGCCCGAGCCATCGAAGTTCACGTTGCCGTTCTCGGCGGCCCACGCCACCAGCGGCAGCCACTCTTCCTTGCGGAAGGAGACGGGGCCGTTGGTGTCATCGCCGCTCCACGCCCAGGCCACGAGCACGCCGGGTTCGTCAGCGCGCGGACGCCAGACGACCGCATCGTCGGCGCCGACGTTGTCGCGAAGCATGCGCAGGTACGTGATCACCGGCGACCCGGCGGGATCCTGCATGCGCGGTGAGCCGACGATCTCGGGGCGCTCGATGGCGGGTGGGCCTACGCGCCCCCGTTGCGCCAGCTCCTCGACCTGCAGCGCGCGTCGTTCCGCAACTTCCACCTGACGGCGCATGCGTGTGGCGAGCCACCTCGGGATCACCGCCGTCGAGACGAGCACCGTCATGGCGAGGAACGATGGCGCCCAGATGATCTTCTTGGTGAGGAGCGCCTCCATGCCGAGCAGCGTGGTCATGGCGGCGAGCGACCCGACGAGCGCCATGCCGGGTCCGTGCGGCACCGAGATGGCGAGTGCGCAGAGCGCCACGAGGACGACGCCCGGCGACTGCAGGCCACCCGTGAAGACGGTGAGCACCATGGCGGGGATCATGCCCGTCATGCCGATGCGACGCGCGATGTCGGCGTCGAGCGGCGGTTCGCGGATGGCGAGGAGCGCCGCGATGAAGACTGCGACGCCGGTGATGATCAGCATCGGCCAGACACCGCGCAGGATCAGCGAGGTCGGGACGGCACCCTGGACCAGGGCGAATCCGGCGACGAGGCCGCTCACGGAATCGTCACGCACATCACGCGGCCGTGGCCTCGGCTTCCACTTCGCTTTGGACTGTGTGTGCCATCCGTGCGTCGTCGGTCGGACCGCGATGCAAGTAGTCGGCGAAGATCCCCTCGACCTCGGCGATCGAGTTGACGGCGTGCAGCTGACGGCGCAGGTCGCTCGAGCCGGGGAGTCCCTTCACGTACCATCCCAGGTGCTTGCGGAACTCGATGGCGGCGCCGCGCGGATCAGCTTCGTAATCCTCGGCCATGCGGGCGTGGTCAAGCGCAATGCGGAAACGATCCTCGACCGCGGGGGTGGCCCGCATCGGCCGGCCATCCAAAATGTCGCGCACCTGGTCGAAGATCCACGGCTGTCCGAACGAGCCGCGGGCGATCATGATGCCCGCGCAGCGAGTCTGCTGCCACATGCGGATCGCGTCGTCCGGCGTCTTGATGTCGCCGTTGCCGAGCACGGGAATGTCGAGCGCGTCGACGACGGCGGCGATCTCTTCCCAGCGCGCGCTGCCCGAGTACATCTGGGTGCGCGTGCGCGGATGGAGGGCGAGCACCTTCACGCCGGCGTCCTGGCAGCGCAGCCCGATCGTGACCGGGTCGCGCATCTCCTCGTTCCACCCCGAGCGAATCTTGCAGGTGACGGGGAGATGGGTGGCCTTGGAGACGGCGCGGATGACCTCCTGCACCAGACCCAAGTCGCGGAGACAGCCCGAGCCGCCATTGCGCTTGACGACTTTCTTGACCGGACAGCCGAAGTTGATGTCGACGAAATCCGGCCGGAAGACGTCGGTCACGAGCGCGGCGGCCTCACCCATGGCGTGCGGGTCGGCACCGAAGATCTGCACGCCGATCGGGTGCTCGTCCTCGGAAAAGCGCAGCTTGGAGATGGTCGCTTCGTTTTCGCGACGGATGCCTTCGGCCGAGAGGAATTCGGTCACGACGACGTCCGCGCCATACCGACGGCAGAGGCGGCGAAACGGCGACTCCGAAACCCCGGCCATCGGCGCGAGGTAGAGCGGAACCTGGGCGGCAACGGGGAACGGAAAGCGCATGCGTGGAGACAAGTTAGGGCAGCGTCGGAAACGTCGCAACATCAAGATTTGACACGACTTGGGACGGTTCGTAGGTTGCCGGGA
The DNA here is from genome assembly GCA_025359135.1 of Gemmatimonadota bacterium. GTDB lineage: Bacteria > Gemmatimonadota > Gemmatimonadetes > Gemmatimonadales > Gemmatimonadaceae > JACPPC01. Next base: position 66,147 of record JANYHJ010000168.1, read on the forward strand.
TAGACGCCGGGGAACGGTCGCGAAACCGCTCCTCCCTTGCTGCAGCCTTCGCACCGATACCCAGCGCAATGGAACTGCGAGAGTTCTTCGCCGAAGACGCGATCAAGCTCGACCTCGATGGGACGTCCAAGGACGACGTCATGAAGGAACTGATCGGGCTGCTCAAGCTCGACGACAAGTCCGAGGCGATGCTCTTCAAGATGCTCAAGCGTCGCGAGAACCTCGGCTCGACCGGTATCGGTCGCGGCATCGCGATCCCCCACTGCCGCTCGCTCGTCGTCACCAAGCTGCGCGTGGCGTTCGGGCGCAAGAAGGCGGGGCTCGACTTCCGCGCCATCGACGACAAGCCGGTGCAGTTCTTCTTCCTGATCGTCGCGCCGCCGCTCGAGGTCTCGAACCAGTACCTGCCCGTGCTCGGCAAGATTGCGCAGTTCAGCAAGGAGCCGGACGTGCCGGAGCGGTTGCTCACGATCACGGAGCCGGTGCAGTTCATGGACCTGCTGAAGGAGAAAGGGGTTTAAGCGGTGATGGGACGGGCTTCTTGGGCGACGTTGCCGGGAGTCCCACGAAAGGTCCGATGAAGGCATGGCGCGCCGTGGCTGGCCCGGTGCGCGAGGAGAAGCCCAGATGAGACTCGTGAGGAGTGTCCGAGTGTACGCGAGCGTGTTGCTCGCGCTGGTTACTGCCGGGTGCAGCGATTCGACTGGGCCGGCGGGTGCCGTGAGCCTGGTGCCGGAGCAGTCACAGCTGTCACTGGGAGCGTGGCAGCGGATGGGACTGAGCGCAACGTTCGCCAATCATGGATTCGCGCCCGTGAACGTCAGGGGCGAGTCGTGCCTGTCGCGCGGTGCGTTCGTTGACCGTTGGACGGGAGGGCAGTGGCAGGAGCTATCCGCCCACTCCATCGTCGGGTCGTGCGGAGGGTCCTCGCACGACAATGACGTTGTGGGAGGCAGCACGCTGCCGATCTTCGCGCTGAGCGTTCCCACGGACACGGGCCGCTATCGACTGCGACTGCCCACATCGGTCGGCACGGCAATTTCGGGCCCGATCGAAGTCCGGTAGCGCGACGCATCAGGGCGAGGCGCTCGCGACCGCGAGCCGTACTTCCTCGCATGTCACCGCACTGCGCCGGTGACGCGCACGCAGCTCGGCGGGTATCGCTGGGCATGCGCACCCATCATCGCGTCATCCGTCGCTCGGCTGCCCTGCTCGCACTCGCGCTCGCGGCGTGTACTGAAGCCGTCGCGCCGACGCGCGACCTGACGATCACGCCCAAGTCGGCGGAGATCTCGCTCAGCAATGCGCTGACGTCCGGCATTCCGGCCACGTTTGCAAACCACACCCGGGACAGCGTCATGGTGCAGGCGAGCTGGTGCAGCGGGAGCGGCGTGTCACTGGAACGCGCGGTGCTCACCGGCTGGCAGCCGATGCCGGCGGCGGTGATCTTCTGCACCACGATCGCCGCGCCGCGGCCAGTCTCCGTGGCGCCCGGCGATTCGTTGGACGTCTGGGCGAGAGCGTACGGCGTCGTCGTGGGCCAATACCGAATGCGGCTGAGCACGACGGGCGGAGAGGCGGTGTCGGGGGCGTTCGACGTGCGCTGATATCCCGGATGGATCCGATTGGCGGCCGATTGCGTAGAATCCGGCATGACCAACCGACTCCTCTCCAGTGCGCTGGCCACCGTGGCCGCGTTTTCGCTCGTGGCCTGTGCCCGCGCCGATGCGCACACCGTGCTTCCCGACCCTGCTCCGTCAGCCGTTGCGGCAGCGGGTGCGCCGCTCGACACTGCGGTCTTCGCGGGCGGCTGCTTCTGGGGCATCGAAGCCGTCTATCGACACGTGAAGGGCGTCACGAGCTCGGTCTCGGGCTACGCGGGCGGCCACACGGTCAATCCGAGCTACGAGGACGTCAGCTCCGGCAGCACGGGGCACGCCGAGTCGGTGCAGGTGATCTATGATCCGGCAGTGGTGTCGTACGGCACGCTGCTCAAGGTGTTCTTCTCCGTGGCGCACGATCCGACGGAGCTCAACCGCCAAGGGCCCGACGAGGGCACGCAGTACCGCTCCGCGATCTTCACGCGGTCGAGCGCGCAGGCGGACGCGGCCAAGGGGTACATCGCGCAGCTGGGCGCAGCCAAGGCGTACCGCCGGCCCATCGTGACGGACGTGGCGCCGCTCACGGTGTTCTACGCGGCCGAGTCGTACCACCAGAACTATCTCGCGATGCACCCGACGCAACCGTACATCGTCTGGAACGATCTGCCGAAGATCGAGGCGCTCAAGAAGGAGTTCGCGTCGATCTACCGAGCGGAATAGCGTTGTTGACCGCGTAGCACGGGCCCGCCCTGAAGTGCGAAGGCCCCGCCGTCCACACTGGACGGCGGGGCCTTCAACGTTGCGGTGCAGCGTGAGCGCTCTTCTTACGGAGCGCCAGTGCCCGGGCCCGCTGTCGTGCCGCGTGCCGCCGGTGCGGCCTTCCCCGCATCCAGGTCGTTCCAGTTGAGGATCGTGTTGAAGCCGAGGAAGTAGGTGCCCTGCGTCTGCCACCGCCAGAACGGACGGATGGCGAACATCACAACGTGTCCCTTGCCCACCGGCGCATCGACGACCTGCGCCTTGCCGGCAAGCCCCTGCCCGTTCTGCAACACGCCCGAGAGCAGCATGTCGTTCGGGTTCTGCGGGAAGGTCATGACGACGCGCGGACGCGCCTCGTCATTGACGAGTCCGAACTGGCGTGCCATCGCGAGGAGCGCCGCAGCGTCGCTATTGGCCGTGCCGGCGCCGGCGCCACCGCGTGCGGCGGGGGCGGGTGCGGCGGAGTCACCGACCCACGGGGACATCTGCTGCTTGGCCGCCATCGGCGTGACGTTCTGGCTCGGGCCACCGCCGCCGCCCAGGAAGGTCGCAAACTCGGCCGGCACCCCTCCACCGCCCGCGCTCAGCACCGGATCCTGGTTGAAGTACACCGGCAGCTGTGTTCCCTCGTAACCGTACGTGATCGGGCTCTTCTTGTCGCTCAGGATGCCGCGCATGACCGAGCCGCGGACGAAGAGGCCGGCCGGCGATTCGACCGTGACGCCGCTCGTGATGCCGAACGATGGGAAGATCGTGGCGGTGGAGCCTTCGACGATCAGCGTTCCGCCCTCGCGAACGAAGTTGGCGAGTTCACCGAGTCCTTCGATGCCCATGCCGCCACGGATGTCGTCGGTCTCGTCGAGCGCGCCCAAGTTGGGCGTCTCCTTGGTCTTCTTGTACGGCAGCGGCGTCGGGCCGGTCTTCGGTACGCCGTTCACCTGCGAGATGGCCGAACCGCCGATGTGCGGCAGCACGATCACGTCGTACTGGGCACGGAGGTGGCCGTCCTTGAGCTTCTGGTCGGCGAAGTACTTGTAGGGCACGCCGTAGGTGTCGAGCGCGGCGCGCACCCAGCCCTCGTCCTGCGTGCGCTGCCACGAGTGCACGTAGCCGATGCGCGGCACGTCGAGGTCGTGGGTCTTGACCTTGGGTGCCTCGGCTACGGCCCAGGCGGAAAGCCCGAGCGACTTGAGCGTCGGCTCGACGGCGGCGCGATCGGCGCCATCGATGATGAAGGCGCCGGCGTTGAACTTCTTGCCGTTGAGCTCGAACGGTTCTTCGGCGGCGGCCATCTTGACGTTGGCGTGCTTGAAGCGGAACGCCATCAGGTTGTTGTCGGTCGTGTGCTCGACAACGATGGTCTTGCCGTCGCCGCTGATGCCGCCGCTCGCCTTCACGTCAGCGAGGACGGGCGACATGGCGGCCGTCTGGATCGACTTGTCGGTGCATTCGAAGACGGCAAAGTTGCGCATGAACTGCGTGGTCCAGCCCGTGTCGTCGTAGGGACGCGGGTTGGCGGCCGGGTAGTTCTGCACCGAGAAGTACATCTCGGGGATGATGCGATACGGCTGGTCGGCGCGGATGATGTAGTCGCCCTTGTGCACATCGAGCGAGCCGGCCTTGAAGTCGGCATTGGCCGTGTGGAACTCGAGCCCCTGGAAGCGGAGCGCGTTGACGACGTCGGCGACTTCGCCCTTGCGGCGCTGGCCGGCCGGGATGACCCAGGCGTAGGTCGGCCCGGTGCGGCCCTTCTCGAGCTGGCGCTTGTTCTTGAGCCAGTAGTTCTCGAGCCAGGTCTCCTTGTTCTTCGCGACGCTGTTGAGCGCGATGAGGATGGCGGATTCCTGGATGTTGGTGTTGTTGCGCGGGCCCCACTTGATCGACGGCAGCGGCGGATTCGGGCGGAACCACTCACGGCTCGTGGTGGTCGAGCCGAGGCGCACGGTGCTCGTGTCCGGCCCGTACGACTGCACTTCGTAGAAGCGGCCCGTCGCGTTGTGCGAGTGCGCCGCGAAGAACATGTAGTTGGGCACCCAGCCGTCGTAGAAGCCGTAGGTGAAGACGCCCGGCACATTGCGCTTGGTCATCTCCATGACTTCGACCTGCGCGAGCGTCCACCACTCGCTGATCGTGATCGGGTCGAGGGCCTCGTTGTAGGGCCCGGTGCCCGTCGAGGCGTAGAGGTACGACTGCGCCTCGTGCAGGTCGTGCATGATCTGCGGGTGCCACTCGAGGAAGAAGGTGTTGACGTTCTTCGTGAGGGCGAGGTACTGGCCGATATTGTCGCGGTTGTTGTCATGCGCGACGTACTTGCCCCAGTACATGAGCGGGAGCCGCGCGGTGCCCGGCGCGAGCTTCTTGTTGAAGTAGTACGTGTCCACCTGCTTCTCGCGGCCGTCGACCTCGATGACCGGCGTGATGAAGGTGATGATGTTGTTGCGGATCTGCTGGATGAACGGCGTCTCCTCGACGATGAGGCGATACGCGAGTTCCTGCAGCATCTCGGGGCCGCCGGTTTCGGGCGAATGCATGCCGCTCGTGATCCAGTAGATGGGCTTGCCCTGCGACTGGAGCAGCTTGGCCTTCTCGTCCGACGTCTTGCGCGGGTCGGTGAGCTGCGCGAGCAATCCCTTGTACTTCTCGAGGTCCTTGATGGTCTGCTCGTCGGCGATGGCCATGACGACCATGTCGCGCCCTTCTTCCGACTTGCCGATGACCCAGGTCTTGGCGCGCGGGCTGCTCTTGGCGAGCGCCTCGTAGTAGCGCTGGATGTCCTTGGCGTACGTCAGTTCGCCTGGCGTGCCGATGATGCGGCCGTGGAACTTGAGCGGGCTCGGCACCTTGTCCGAGGCCGGCAGGTGATCGACCAGCTCCGTCGTGATGCGCGGATCCTGGAGGTATTCCTTGATCTTCTTCGTGTACTCCTCGTCCTGCTTCTGGGCTTGTGCCCCGAGGCGCGCAACGAGGACGAGGGAGGCGGCCAGCGCCGGGAGGGCGCGGCGGGCGACAGACAGGGACAGCGGCATGGGCTCCGGACCTTCAGGGGGTGGCAGGGGACACGCGTAGAGTTGCCCCCGCCGGGGATACGCGCAAGACGGCAGAAACGCTTAGTCCGTTGGCGAAGGCATCAGGCCGTCTCGGCGTGGTCGATGACCACCCGCCGCACCTCGGCGCCCAAGCGGTGGCGCACGCGCAGCAGGTCGAGCACCGCGACGACAGCCAGGCCGCCCACGAAGCCCCACCAGAGTCCGATCGCCCCCCACCCGGCCGCGATGCCGAGCCCGTAGCTGAGCGGGATGCTCACGAGCCAGAAGCCGGCCAGGTGCAGCAGCATCGGGATGCGCGTGTCGCCTGTGCCGCGCAGCACCGCCGAGCAGACTGCCTGCGTGCCGTCCATGACCTGGAACAACCCCGCGAGCGGGATGATGGCCGTCGCGATCGCGACGACCTCGAGGTCCGTGGTGTACGCACGCGCGAGCAGTCCCGGCACGGCAATGAACACAATCGCGGCGATCGCCATGAAGCCGACCCCCACGCAGAGGCCCGCCACGGCGTCGCGCCGCGCGGCGGCCATGTCGCCGCGACCGATTGCGCGCCCGACCATGACACCGCTCGCCGCCGCTGCGCCCACGGGCACCTGGAAGGTGAGCGACGCGAGGTTGAGCGCGACCTCGTGCCCGCCCATCACGGCTGTGCCGAGCCAGCCAGCCATCACGGTGACCAAACCGAAGGCGTTGAACTCGAAGAAGAAGGCGAAGCCGATGGGAAGGCCGAGCAGTGCCATGCGGCGGAGCGGCGCCAACTCCCATGATTCGGGCCGCCACGGCTTGAGGCGCGGCGCGAGATCCTTGCCCCCGGCGAGCAGTGCCGCGCCCAGCATGATCCAGCGCGCGATGGACGTGGACTGCGCCGAGCCCACCACGCCACCGGGTGCGAACCCCGCGTGGCCGAAGATCAGCATCCAGTTGAGCGCAATGTTCGCGAGGTTACCGACCACGACGCCGACGAGGATCGGACGCGGATGGTGCACGGCCTGCCAGGTGGAGCGACAGACGGCGAAGGCGAAGAACGGGAAGAGGCCGGGGATGCTCCAGTGCGCGTAGCCGCCCGCGAGCGGCGCGACATCTTCGGGCTGCTTGAGGAAGCTGATCAGCCAGGGCGCGGGCACGAGCGCAAGCGACATTGCCACCGTGACGAGCACAGCGAGCAGCAGGCCGCGCTGCACGCCGCGCGCCACTGCGACTTCGTCTCCCGCCCCCAGCGCCTGCGACACGACCGGATCCACGGCCATGAGAATGCCGAAGCCGATCGTTCCGACGAACCAGAAGGCGAAGTTGCCCAGCGCGCCCGCTGCGAGTGCGGCACCGCTGACGCGGCCGAGCATGAGCGTGTCGATGACGCCCATGAGCATGAGCCCCACGTTGACGAGCACGAGGGGAGTTGCGAGGCGCGCCATTTCGGCGAGTTCGGCGCGCGTGGGACGGAGCTGCGCCCAAGGGGTGGACATCCCCAAACCTAGTCGTCCTGAGCGCAGCCAACGACCCGCTTATCGCAGGTGAAAGCAGAAGCAGGTCCTTCGCTTCGCTCAGGACGACCGCGCACTCACAACGTGCGCGCTACTCCCACTCGATCGTCGCCGGCGGCTTCGAGCTCACGTCGTACACGACACGATTGACGCCCTTCACTTCGTTGATGATCCGGTTCGACATCCGTGCCAGCACGTCGTGCGGGAACTGGAACCAGTCGGCCGTCATGCCGTCGGTGCTCGTCACGGCGCGGAGCGCGATGACGTGATCGTACGTGCGCCCATCACCCATGACGCCGACGCTCCGCACCGGGAGAAAGACCGCGAACGCCTGCCAGATGTCGTTGTAGAGTCCGGCCGCGCGGATCTCCTCGAGGTAGATCGAGTCCGCGTGACGCAGCGTGTCGAGCGTCGGCTTGTCCACCGAGCCCAGCACGCGGATGGCGAGCCCCGGGCCCGGGAACGGGTGCCGTCCGACCATCTCCTCGGGCAGGCCGAGCTCGCGACCGACATTGCGGACCTCGTCCTTGAAGAGTTCACGCAGCGGTTCGATGAGCGTGAACTTCATGCCGGGTTTGAGGCCGCCCACGTTGTGGTGCGTCTTGATCGTCGCGCTCGGGCCGCCCTTCGCACTCACCGACTCGATGACGTCGGGGTAGAGCGTGCCCTGCACGAGGAACGCCGCGTCCTTCCCTGCCTCGGCGGCGGCATCCTCGAACACGTCGATGAATGTGTGCCCGATGCGGCGACGCTTCTCCTCGGGCTCGTCGATGCCGGCGAGTGCCGCGAGGAAGCGATCCTCCGCACGCACAGTCACGAGGTGCACCCCCATGTTCGCCTTGAAGGTGCGTTCGACCTGCTCGCGCTCGTGCAGCCGCAGCAGGCCGTTGTCCACGAAGATGCAGGTGAGCTGATCGCCGATGGCGCGGTGCACGAGTGCGGCCGCGACACTCGAGTCCACGCCACCCGAGAGACCGCAGATCACGTGCCGGTCGCCCACCAGGGCACGGATCTTCGCGATCTCTGCCTCGATGAAGCCACCGGGCGTCCAGTCCGGCTTCGCTCCCGCGATGCCGAAGAGGAAGTTCTGGATGATCTCGGCGCCGCGCACCGTGTGGGCGACCTCCGCGTGGAACTGGATCGCATGGATCGGACGCGTGGCGTGTCGGAAGCCGGCGATCACGCCGTTCGAGCGCGCCGTGACGGCGTATCCAGCAGGCGCGGCCGCGACGTGGTCGCCATGGCTCATCCACACCTGCGTGTGTTCGCCCTTGTCGAACCCCGCGAACACGCCCGCCGCCTCGGCGATCTCGACGTCGGCGCGTCCGTATGCGCGGTTCGAACTCGCGTGCACGGCGCCGCCGAGAGCGTGCGCCATCCACTGCATGCCGTAGCAGACGCCCAGGATCGGCGCGATGTCGACGATCGCGGGATCGAAGGTCGGCGCGTCAACGTCCGTGACGGAGTTGGGACCGCCCGAGAGGATGATGCCGGTGGGTTTCCACGCGCGGATCCAGTCGAGCGGACGGTCGTACGGATGGATTTCCGAGTAGACGCGGGCCTCGCGTACGCGCCGCGCGATGAGCTGCGTGAACTGCGATCCGCAATCGAGGATGAGGATCCGCGAGGTCATCGCGTCCACTCCGCCGCCGGTAGCTGGATGAACTCGACCTTTCTGGTGTCGAGGTCGAGCAGCGCCGCGCTCGGGCTTCCGTGGAGCCAGCCGCAGCCCTCACCCGGGCAGATCAGCAGCGCGCCCTCGCGCTCCTTCATCTCCGGCTTGTGCAGGTGACCTTGTACCACGAACTGGTGCGTCTCGATCGACGTCTCGGTGGCGTCGGCGATTTCGTGCACCAGCAGGATGCGCTGTCCTCCGACGTCGAACGAGTGCGGTGATTCCCACAGCTCGAAGCCCATGCCCTGCTGCGCCATGGCGCGAATGCCCTCGTGGTCGCCGTCGTTGCGACCGAACACGCCGAGCAGCGGCATGTTGGCGTCGATGAACGGCTTGAGAGCGAACGGCGCGCAGTAGTCACCCGCGTGCAGCACCATGGTGGCGCCGGCCGCCTGCAGCCGGCGCAGCAACTCGGCGACCGCGTCGAGGCGATCATGGGTATCGGCGATCAGGGCAACCTTCATGCTACGATGCTCCAGTCAGGGTCGGCCCGCTCGCCGCGCACGAGGTCCTCGTGGCGTTCGCGGGTACGGATCACGCCCCAGCGCGTGCCGTCCACCAGCACTTCGGCGGCGCGCGGCCGGGCGTTGTAGTTCGACGACATCACGAAGCCGTACGCGCCCGCGGTGTGGACCGCAAGGAGCGCCCCTGGGGGGACGTCGGGCAGGGCGCGATCGCGGGCGAGAAAGTCGCCACTCTCGCAGACCGGACCGACGATGTCGGCCTGTCCTGCGCCCACGGTTGCCATCACGGGCTCGATGCGGTGATGGGCGTTGTACAGCGCCGGACGCACCAGGTCGTTCATGCCGGCGTCGGCGATCACGATGGCGCGGCCACCGGAGTCCTTGCGATAGAGCACGCGGGTGAGCAACACGCCGGCTTCGGCCACGAGGAAGCGGCCGGGCTCGATGGCAATGATGCAGCCGGTGGCGGCGTGCACGCGATGCGCGACCGTCGTGAGCCCCGCGAGGTCCACGGGCGGCTCGTCGCCGTAGGTCACGCCGAAGCCGCCGCCCAGGTCGAGCGTGGTGATGTGTCGCGCGGCCTCCGGCGCTTCGGCGCGAAGCCGAAGCAGCAGCGTCACGAGCCTATCGGCCGCAGCGCCGTACGGCCCGAGCTCCGTGAGGAGCGATCCGATGTGGTGCTGGAGCGCGACGAGGCGTAGCCCGTCGAGCCCCGCGGCGTAGCAGGCGGCTTCAAAGGCGCGGTGCAGCGGAATGCCGAACTTGTCGCCCACCTGCCCCGTCTTCACGTACTCGTGGAAGGCGTGCACCGTGACTTCCGGGTTGACGCGAATCGCGACCGGCGCCACCACGCCGCGCGCCCGTGCCAGCGCAGCGATCAGTTCAAGTTCCGCCTCCGATTCGGCCGTGATGCAGGCCACCCGCGCATCGAGTGCGGCCTCGATTTCATCGGCGCGCTTGCCTACGCCGCCGACGATGATCTCGTCGGGGGTGAAGCCGGCCTGCCGCGCTCGGAACAGCTCGCCCGACGAGACGCAATCGACGTGCGCGCCCGCGGCGCGCAGCGTGCGCAACACACCCAGCGAGCCGTTGGCCTTCATCGCGAAGTGGATGCGGTGCGGCACCCCCTCGAGCGCGGCATCGATCCGCTCGAACTGCTGGCGCAGGCTGGCTGCGCTGTAGACGTATGTGGGCGTGCCCACCGATGCCGCGATGATCGGGAGCGGCACGCCCTCGCATTGGAGCACGCCGCCCTCACGCGTGAACGCGGGCGTCAGTACGCCTTCGCCCACAGCACCTCGCACGTGGCCGGGCGTCCGGTGACCATGCAGGTCGTCGGCGGTTCGGCCGAGCGGAACTCGGGGTCCGGAATGCAGCGGATCGTGGCCTTGGTCTCTTCCTTGACCTGCGCCTCGACGGCCGGATCGCCGCACCAGCCAGCGTAGACGAAGCCGCCGTTGCCCGCCATGACCTCCTTGAACTTGTCGTAGCTGATGCGTTCACGGATGGAGTTCGCCTCGCGGCGCGCGAGGGCGTTGGCGCGCAACTCGGACTGCATCTGTTCGAGCAGCGCGGGCAACGCCGTCTCGAGTTCGACGAGCGGAATCGGCTGCTTGGTGCCGGTGTCGCGGCGCACGATGACGCACTGGCCCGCATCGAGGTCGCGGGGCCCGAGCTCCATGCGGAGCGGCACGCCGCGCAACTCCCACTCGTAGTACTTGGCACCCGGCTTCATCCCTTCGCGCGCGTCGATGTGGATGCGGCGGCGCAGGTGCTCGGGACGCTCGAACGAGCCGAGCGTCGCCTTGAGCTTGTCGGCGGCCTCCAGCACGCGGGCCTTGTCTTCGTCGCTGCGGAAGATCGGCACGATGACGACTTCGATCGGTGCGAGGCGGGGCGGACACACCAGTCCCTTGTCGTCCGAATGCGTCATGATGAGGCCGCCCACCATGCGCGTGCTCACGCCCCAGCTCGTGTTCCAGGCGAATTCCTCCGTGCCTTCCGCGCTCTGGAACTTGAGCTCGAACGCCTTGGCGAAGTTCTGTCCGAGGTTGTGCGAGGTGCCGGCCTGCAGCGCCTTGTTGTCCTGCATCATCGCCTCGCAAGCGTACGTGCGAAGCGCGCCCGCGAACTTCTCGCTCTCGGTCTTCTGCCCGGTGATCACCGGCATGGCCATGTACTGCTCCATGAAGGTGCGGTAGACGCCGAGCATGCGGCGCGTCTCGGACTCCGCCTCGTCATGCGTGGCGTGCGCGGTGTGTCCCTCCTGCCAGAGGAACTCGAGCGTGCGCAGGAAGAGCCGGGTGCGCATTTCCCAGCGCACGACGTTGGCCCACTGGTTGATGAGGATGGGAAGGTCGCGATACGACTGCACCCACTTGGCGAACATCGAGTAGATGATCGTCTCCGACGTGGGCCGCAGCACGAGTGGCTCCTCGAGCAGCTTGCCACCGCCGTGCGTGACGACGGCCGTCTCGGGTGCGAACCCCTCGACGTGCTCGGCTTCCTTGCTCAGGTAGCTCTGCGGAATGAGCAGCGGGAAGTAGGCGTTGACGTGGCCGGTGGCCTTGAACATGTCGTCGAGCTGGCGTTGCATCCGCTCCCAGATGCCGTAGCCGTTCGGCCGGATCACCATGCAGCCGCGCACCGGCGCGTAGTCGGCGAGTTCGGCGCGGAGGACGAGTTCGTTGTACCAGGCGCTGAAGTCGGCGGCGCGGGTGGTGAGCTTCTTGTCGTCGGCCATCTGGAAGTCCGGTGAACGAGCGGCGCCCTCGTGGGCGCCGGGCGTGCTAGAACGCGTCGCCGCGGTGCGCGAGGGCGGCAGTGAGGACCTGGTCCAGCGCCACGTCGGCGCCTGGCAGGAACGAAACGAGCGACGTGCCGCTCGCAGGCCGGTGCACGTCGCGCACGGTGACGACGCGATTGCCGGCGAACTCGTCGTGCAGCTGGAGCACGTAGCGGGCGCCCGCCGAGTGCGCGGCCTTGTACTGCTTGTCGGGCTTCTGCGCGCGCAGGGCGTACTCCACCGAGAACCCGGCCGCGCGCAGCTCGTGCGCCACGCGCATGGCCAGCGGAATGCCGCCGCTCGCATTGCCCGTGATCCAGAAGTCGGGGCCCGGCGCTTCGGTGGGCAGCAGACCGCGACCGCGCAGCAGGTCGCCGAGCACCACGTCACCCATGCCGAATCCGAGCGCCGGCATGTCGGGTCCACCCAACCCCTTGAGCAAGTGATCGTAGCGTCCGCCGCCACAGATGGCGCGATGTTCACCCTGCGCGTCGAACAGTTCGAAGACGATGCCGGTGTAGTAGGCGAGGCCGCGCACGATGCGAAGATCGAGGTCTACCCAGTCAAGGACGCCAAGCGCTTTCAGATATGCGGAGTAACTGTCGAGTTCAGTCAGTCGGGCGAGTACGTCCGCCGAATCACCGAATTGATCTCTCAGCGTCTGCAAATGCCCATGCAGCGACGGCCACTTCGCGGAAGCTCGAAGTGGATCGCCTAAGTTCCAGATAGCGTCGATCTGCTCGTGCTCGAGGCCGCCCTCGTGAAAGAGTTTGTTCTTAAGTGACGCCTCAGGTGTTCGATGCATCTTGTCGAAGACAGCAAATACCATCGGTACGGCGTTATCCGGAATCTTCAGAGCGCCGAGCAAGGCTGTGAGCAGTCTTCGATCGCTGACGCGCGCGCGAACGATACCCGGCTCAAGCCCCAGCGTGCGCATGATCTCGATCGCCACCGCCACCAGTTCGGCGTCGGCCGTGACGTCGGCCTCGCCGAAGATGTCGACATTCAACTGGAAGTGTTCCCGCAACCGTCCCTTCTGCGCGCGCTCGTAGCGGAAGAGCTGCGGCATCGAGAACCAGCGCACCGGCTTGCGCAGCGCATTGGCGCGCGCCCCCACCATGCGCGCCACCGTCGGCGTCATCTCGGGCCGCAACGCGACGTCGCGGTCGCCCTTGTCCTTGAAGCTGTAGAGCTGGCCGACGATCTCGTCACCGCTCTTTCGCGTGTAGAGCTCAAGCGACTCGAGGGGCGGACCGTCGTACTCGACGAAGGCAAATCGGCGGCACACCTCGCGCCACGCGCGCATGATATGCGCGCGCTCCGCCAGTTCGGCGGGATAGAAATCGCGAAAACCGTGGAGGGGACCGAGCGTCACCAGAGAAACCTATCGAGCGAGCGGGCGCACGTCCAAGGCGACCATCGCGTCGCCCACGGTGTGGAACGAGCCGGTCACGATGACCGTCTCTCCCATCGAATCGGCGAGTGCGAGCGCCTTGGTGAAATCGGGTTCGAGCGTGGCCGGCCACCCGTTGGCGTGTGCGAACACCGCCGCTTCAGCCGGATCCCATCGGCGAGATGCGGGGGACGTGGGGGCGACCGTGAGCACGAGGTGATCGACGAAGCGCGCGAGCACGGTCATCATCGCGCGCCAATCCTTGTCGGAGAGCACGTTGAGCACGGCCACGGCGGGACGCGGCGGATTGACCAGTTGCAGTGTCCGCTCCATGACCGCCATGCCATCGGCGTTGTGGGCGACGTCGAAGAGGTGCTTGCCGAGCAGCTGGAAGCGCCCGGGGAGTCGCACGTCGGGCAGTACCGCTGCGATCTCGTTCAACGAGCGGGCGTAGGGAGCGCCCGCGGCATCGAGCATCGTGATCGCGACCGCGGCGTTGTCGGCCTGGTGACGCCCGGCGAGCGAGGTATGGAGCACCACTGGCGCACCACCGGCGAGCGCAAAGCTGAACGACGTGCCGGCGCCACCCACCTGCACGTCGCTGACGCGGCTCTCGGTTGGCACCACGCGGACGGGGGTGGCGCCCAGCGCGTGCGCGTGCGCGACCAGCACATCGCGCAGCACCGGGTCCGCTTCGCCGATCACGGCGGGCACGCCGGGCTTGAAGATGCCGGCCTTCTCGCCCGCGATCTCGATGGTCGTGTTGCCGAGCAGCTCCTGGTGGTCGAGCCCGATGGACGTGACGCCCGCGACGATGGGTGTGATCACGTTCGTCGAATCGAGTCGCCCGCCGAGCCCGACCTCGATCACCGCCACGTCAACCCGTTCCTTCGCGAAGACGTCGAAGGCGAGGGCCGTCGTCGCCTCGAAGAAGCTCGCCCCGGTGCGCTCCACGTCCGGCGTCCAGCGCTCCACGAACTCCACCACCGCCTCGCTCGCCACGGGCTCGCCGTTCACGAGGATGCGCTCGGTGAAATCGACGAGGTGCGGCGACGTGTACTTCCCCACCGAGAGTCCTTGCGCGCGCAGGAGCGTCTCGAGGGTGGCCACGGTGCTGCCCTTGCCGTTGGTGCCGGCGACGTGGAAGCAGCGGAGCCGCTCGTGCGGGTCACCGAGCACGCGCAGGAAGTCGCGCATCCGCTCGAGCCCCAGCTTGTCGCGTCCCTGCGTGCGCTCGAAGAGGAAGTCGAGCGCCTGGCGGTAGTCCCTCAGCTCGCGGCCCACCCGGTTGCGGCCGGCTTGCCGCTCATGTGCCGCAGGAGCGTGCCCACCGTCTGCTTGAGGTCGGCGCGCGGCACGACGCCATCCACCATGCCGTGGTCGAGCAGGAATTCCGCGGTCTGGAATCCCTCGGGAAGGTCCTGGCCGAGCGTCTGCTTGATGACGCGAGGCCCGGCGAATCCGATCACGGCGCCCGGCTCGGCGATGATCGCGTCGCCCAGCATCGCGAAGCTCGCGCTCACGCCGCCGGTGGTCGGGTTGGTGAGGATCGAGACGTACGGGATGCGGCGGTCCGCGAGCTGCGCCAGCACGGCCGACGTCTTGGCCATCTGCATGAGCGACAGCACGCCCTCCTGCATGCGCGCGCCGCCGGACGCCGAAATGAGTACCAGCGGGTACTTCCGCTCGAGCGAGCGCTGGCCGAGGCGCGCGATCTTCTCGCCCACCACGGAGCCCATCGAGCCACCCATGAAGGCGAAGTCCATGCAGCCGACGTTGACCGGCATGCCGTCCATGGCGCCAGACACGGTCAGGATCGCGTCCTCGTCACCGGCGTTGGTGTGGGCCTTCTTGAGCCGCGCCGGGTAGTCGGGGAAGTTGAGCGGGTCCTTGGAGCGCAGGTCGCCCTCGAGCTCCTCCACGGTGCCGTCATCGAGCAGGATGTTGACGTACTCGATGGCACGGATGCGACGGTGAAAGCCACAGGAGGGGCAGACATTCAGGTTCCGGACGAACTTCTCGCGGAGGTCCGTGTGGTCGCACTGCTCGCACTTCTCCCACGCGTCCGCCGGAATCTCGTGGCGCTGACGGAGGGGGGTGCGGGGTTTCTTGTCTTTGCGGAACCAAGCCATCAGTGGAACTTAGGTCACAAAACGGACCGATGGCAGGGCGATTCGGGGTGTGTTCGGGCGAAGGCGCTGGGGGCAACTCGTACGTCGCTCAGACCTCCCTCGGCTGCCACGCTCGGTCCCTCCTCAGCGGATCAGCCAGCCGTCCTTGAGCCGGGTGAGGATCCGTCCGACGTTCGCGAAGTCGGCAAGCGGATCGCCGTCGAGCACGAGAAACGACGCTTCGGCGCCCTCCGCGAGCGAACCGATGCGACGATCGGGGAAGATCGCGCGCGGGGTGTTCATGCTCCACATGCGGAGCAACGTCGTGTCCGAGAAGAGTCCGGTCGCGCGCAAGGCTCGCACCTCGGGTCCGCTGCTCGTCCGGTACCGGTCACTTCCGAGGGCCACGGCTGCTCCCGCGTCACGCAAGAGGCGCAGGTTGTCCACGAGCATGCTGCGCACGCCGCGGGCAAGCGCCGCCGTCTCCTCGTCACTGCGCGCCGCCAAGTTGACCATGTCGAACGCCTCGCTGACCGTCGTGACGATCACCACGCCGCGCTTCGTCGCCGCTTCTGCGTCAGCGGCCGTGAGGCGATAGCGGTCAAGCTTGACGTATCCGCCTGGGGTGTCGCCCTCCGGCCGGAAGCCCGGCAGGTGGTTGATCTCGTCGACGCCGGCGGCGACTGCGTTGCGGAAGTCCGCCGCGGTTTCCACGTGCGTGACCACGCGCAGCTTCGCGGCGTGTGCCCTGCGCACGATGATCGCGAGGAGCGTCGGGCTGAGGCCGCGCCAGTTGAGGGTGGTCGAGTCCGCGAGGCGCGCCGCGTACTCCTCCGAGAAGAGCAGGAACGTCTTCACGAAGTCCGGTCGCGTGGCGAGGTACGTGGGCCAGCGGGCGTCGAGCTCGGCTGAGTCGGCGAGCGAGTGGAAGAACCCGCCCTCACCGTCGCCTGCCTTCCAGACGCCGCGGGCGATGTTGCGGCGCGCGAGACCCATCGGATGTCCGCCGGGCCCGGTGAGCCCGGCATTCGCGAAGGACACGTCGATGGCGCCCGGCACGTTGAAGCGCCCCCGCGCGGCGTCGCGATCACGCACGAAGTTGCTCGGATTCTGGACGTAGAAGATCCCCTCGCGCAGGTAGCGCGCGGAGATACCGGTGTCGCTGGACACCGCATTGTGGTTGTGCGCCTCTCCGAAGGGCGGCACGACGAACGCGCCCGCGAGGTCGATCACCGAGTCGACGGTGCTCGGGCGACGATCGGTGAGGCGGCCGCGCTCGCTCCAGACGACTCGTTCGGCGAAGCGCTGGCCGTCGAACCAGCGACCGTTGCGCCACTCCAGTGCTGGCGGAGTCGAGGGCGCGGTGCCCTGTGCGGTGGCCTCGAGCGGACGGAGCCCCCACGGCAGGACGACGAGCGCGACGGCGAGCGTGCGCAACCGGTTCACGGAACCTCCCTCGGGGACGCGACGTGCACGCGCTCGGCGCGGGCCTCAGTCCTACATCGCGAATGTACCGGCACGCCCGCGTCCCTCGCTGCTCACGCGCAGCAGGATGCCGACCGCCAGCCAGCAGCTGAGCAGGAACGACCCGCCATAGCTGAAGAAGGGCAGCGGAATGCCGGTGATGGGCATGAGGTTGAGCGTCATGCCGACGTTCACGATCACGTGCACGAACCAGCCGGCGCCGAGTCCGAAGGCCACGAGCGAACTGAACTGGTCATTGGCGCGTTGCGCCACCCGCACGGTCCGCAGGAAGAGCCAGAGAAAGAGCCCGAGCGCAATCGAGACGCCCATGAACCCGAGTTCCTCACCGACCACGGAGAAGATGAAGTCGGTGTGCTGCGCCGGGAGGAAGGCGAGCCGCTTCTGCGATCCGTCGAGGTAGCCCTTGCCCAGCCAACCGCCGGAGCCGATGGCCACCTGGCTCTGGATCACGTGATATCCCGACGCACGCGGATCGCTCTGCGGATCCAGGAAGACCAGCAGGCGGCGCTGCTGGTACGGATGCAGGCGGTCCCAGAGAATCGGCGCGATGACACCGGCGACCACGTTCGCCACGACAACGGCGACGCCCTCCCACAAATACGGCCGGTACCAGATGACGAGCGCCACCAACGCCACGAACCAGACGCCCCACACGCCGGTGCTGAACGCGAGGATGAGCGAGATGCCCGGGCTGCCCGCCAGCACGAGCAGCGGCCACTTCACGCCGCTCCAGAAGAGCATGCAGAAGAAGATGCCGATGAAGACGATGCCCGTGCCGAGATCGGGCTGGAGCATGATCAGCGCCCACGGCGCGAACGCCACGAGTGCGGGTTGCCAGAGGTCGATGAGCGACGTGGGCGCCTCTCGCCGCGCTGCGAGCACCCGTGCCAGCATCAGCACGACGAAGATCTTCGCCAGCTCCGACGGTTGGCCCAGCCGCACCCCTGCGATCGTGAGCCACCCCTTCTGGCTCGCCGCCGTTCCAGCGCCCGACCCGAACACGAGCGTCACCGAGAGCAGCAGCAGGCCGCCCAGGTAGACGGGCCACGCGCTCCATTCGAGCACGCGCACGGACGCGCGGCTCGCGAGCAGCGCGCTCAACGTCGCGATGAGAAACCAGCCGAGCTGTCGCTGCCAGGCCCGGGCGACGACGGGCACGATGACGTCGGTCTGGCCCGCGCTGTACACCACGATGATGCCGAACACGGTGAGCAGCACGGCGAGCGCCGCGAGTGGGCGATCGGCCAACGTCCGGCCGATCATGTACCGGCCTCCGTGACCGGCACCGGCGCCGCCTTCACCTTGAGGAAGTGCTCGATGATCTTCGACGCGATGCGCGCGGCCCGCGTGCCGTGGCCGCCGAACTCGAGCATCACCGCCACCACCACCTTGGGTTGCTCGGCGGGCGCCATGCCCACGAACCAGGCGTGGTCACGCTTCGGATCCTGCGAATTCTGGGCGGTGCCGGTCTTGCCCGCCAGGCGAACGCCCTGGATGGCCGCGCTGGCGGCCGAGCCGCCGGCCTGCGTCACCCCGACCATCGCGTCGCGCAGCGCGACCAGCTGGTCCGGCGTGAGGCTCATGATCGAGTCGCGCTTGACTGGGCGTTGCATGATGCTCGGCTGCGCTTCGCGGCCGTCGGTGGCGAGCGCGGTGTAGAAGCGCGCCATGTTGAGCACGGTCTGCGAGTTCTCGCCCTGACCGATCGAGAGGTTGAGCACGACGGCGTTGGACCAGCCGCGGGGGCCGTAGCGCTTGTTGTAGTACTCCACCGCGTACGGAAACTGCGACGGCGATTCTTCGGGCAGGTCGATGCCGGTGCGGTCGAGGAACTTGAGCGACACGCCGCCGGCCACCAGGCGCTCGATGCCGATCTTGAGGCCGAGCTGGTAGAAGTAGACGTCGCAGGAGACGGCGATCGCTTCGCGCATCGTCAGCGACCCGTGTCCCTTGTGCTCCCAGCACCGGAAGTAGCGATTGCCGAACTGGTACCCGCCGCTGCACGGCGTGGGCATCCGGTCATCGAGCGTCGCGACCTTGCGTTCGAGCGCGATCGAGGCCGTCGCGAGCTTGAAGGTCGAGCCCGGCTCGTAGCGACCCTGCAGCACCTTGTTGTACAGGGGGCGACGCGGGTCGGTGTTGAGCGCCTTCCAGTAGTCGGCGGGAATGCCGCCGGTGAATCGATTGGGATCGTATGCCGGCGCGGAATGGAGCGCGATCACGGCGCCCGTCTTCGGGTCCAGCGCCACGACGCCACCCTGCAGCGAATCGCCGAAGAGCCCGACGATGAAACGCTGCAGGTCGAGGTCGATGTTGGTGCGCAACACGGCCGCGCGCTCGGGTGGAATGTCGGCGCGTGCGCCTGCCTCGCGCACCACGCGTCCGCGCGCATCGACCTCGACGAAGCGCGTGCCCTCGCGTCCGCGCAGTTGCGCCTCGTACTGCTTCTCGAGGCCGCCCTTCCCCACCTGCTGGCCGGCCTTGTAGCCACGAAAGGCGTCGCGCGTCAACTCGGCCTCGGTGATCTCGCCGGTATAGCCCACGAACGACGCGACGGCGGCGCCATCCGGGTAGTACCGCTTGGGACTCGCCTGGATGATGAGTCCCGGAAACTCGATGCGATGCTCCTCGAGGACCGACACGACATCGAACGACGCGTCGGCGAGGATCACCGCCGGGCGGTTGGGCGCCCGGCGGAAACGCCGCACCGCAAGGTCCATCTGAGGCGCCGTGAGCGGGATCGTCCCCGAGAGGCGGCGCAGCGCGGCACGCAACGAGTCCACTCCCGGCGCGAGCAGCGACACGGTGTAGCCCGGCAGGTTCTCCGCGATGATCTGCCCCGTGCGATCGTAGATGATGCCGCGCGGCGCCGGCAGCGGCACCTCGCGCAGCCGGTTCTGTTCCGACTCGAGCGTGTACTGCGCGTTGCGCAGCACCTGCGTGCGGAAAAAGGCGCTCACGAGCACGAACATCGTGAGCGCGACCAGACCGCTCGCGATGCGCCCGCGACGCTGGACCTCGTTGGGATGAAATGAGGTGCTCATCCGCAGGCGCTACGCCACCGCGGGCTCGTCGAGCAGCGGGCGGAGCACGACGAGCAGAACGAGGCCAGCGGCCGACGTGACGAGCGCCGAGAGCGGCGACCAGAGCAGCACTTGCTGCAACAGGTCGAGGCCGTGCAGGCGGCGTTCGGCGAGCACGATCACGAGGTCGGCGGCCCACTTGCCGAGGAAGAAGAAGATGCCGTTGAGCGCGAAGTTGTCCGCGAAGAAGACGGCCTTGAGCCAGCTCGCGAGGTACGCCACCGCCGTGAAGGCGAGCGCGCCTGTGCCGAAGGACTCGGGGGTGAGCGCGTCGGCAGCGATGCCGCTCAGGAGGCCGACCACGGCAGCAGCGCCAGGTCGCACCCGCACCGCCATCAGCAGGACGGCGATGATGAGGAAATCCACCGGCGCGCGCCAGCCGAGGAGCGGGCGCAACGTGTAGTGCAACGTCACGAGCACGGCAAAGACAACCAGCCCCTTGATGGCGCGCGAGGTGTTCATGGCGCCCTCGGCGGCGCAGCCACGGGCGGGACCGAATCGGCGGGCGGGCGGCGGCGGCGACGGCGCACTGTGGTGTCGCCCGGGGACGTCGGCCTCGGCGCGCGAACCACCGAGTCGCCCGGCTTCTGCGCGCGCAGCGTGGAATCACCAGGTGCAGGCGGCCGTGGTGGGCGCACTCCCGATTCATTCACGTCGGTCGAATCATCGACGGACATCGAATCGGTGACGGCGTGGCGTGCGGCGAGTTCGGCCAGGGCCGCGCGGCGCGCAGCATCGTCGCCGGCATTCGCGATCGCGCGGGCCGCGCTGTCGGCGGCGGCCACACTCGTCCACACCGACGCGACGCCCGTCTGCACCTTCTGCGGGCTCAGCACCATCACGCTCGTCACGTCACCGGGCGACACGGACGGACGAATCAGGTAGGTGCGCGCCCAGCCTTCGGCGGTGGTGAGCTCCTGCATGACCGTGCCAATGGGAATGCCGCGCGGATAGGTGCCGCCCAGCCCCGAGCTGACGATCAGCGCGCCGGTCGCGAGCGAATTGCGGAACGGCACGTTGCTCATCTCGAGCAGGTAGCGACTCGCGCCGGTGCCGCCGATGTGCGGGCGCACGATGCCGAACGCCTTGCCGTCGGTGCTCATCGCGCTGACGCGGAAATCCGGATGCGACCAGACGATCGCCTGCGCCGTCTGCGGATCGGTGCTCGTGACCATGCCCACGAGTCCCTCGGGCGCGACGACGGGCGAGAGGCGCCGGACGCCGGCCGCATCGCCGGCGGTGAGCGCCACCGTGAACTCCTCGCCCAGTCCCTTGCCGTGCAGCACTTCGGCGCTCACGAACCCCCAGCGCAGGCGCTGCGCGAGTCCGAGGATGCGACGCAGGCGCTCGTTCTCCGACTCGAGCGAGGCGATCGTCATGGCGCGCACGGCCATCGAGTCGCGATCGACGACCGTGGCGTCGTGCTGGGCAATCGCGGCGCGTCCACGTTCGGCGGCACCTTGCAGCTTGAGCAACGGGGCGAGGGCGCTCCGCCTGAGGGCCTCGGCCACCGGGCGCCGCATGTCGCCGGGCAGGACAACCGCGATCAGTGCGAGCACGAGGCACACGATGAGCAGCACCGTGTCCGCGCCGCTGTTGCTGCTGCGTGCGGTGCGCGCCACCGTCAGGTCACTCGGACAGGACCGACCAGTACTTGTCCTCGTCGTCGAGGATGCGCCCCGTCCCGCGCACGACGCACGTCAGGGGATCGTCGTCGACGTGGATCGGCAGGCCGGTCTCCTGCTGCAGCAACAGGTCGAGCCCGCGGATGAGCGCGCCGCCGCCGGTCATGACGATGCCGCGATCGACGATGTCGCTGGCGAGTTCCGGGGGCGTGATTTCGAGGGCGCGACGCACGGCGTCGACGATCTGCTGGATCGGCTCCTGTACCGCCTCGCGGATTTCGGTGGAGTGCACGCGCACGGTCTTCGGGATGCCGGAGACGAGGTCGCGTCCCTTCACTTCCATCTCGCGTTCCTCGCCCACGGGGTACGCCGAGCCGATCTGGATCTTGATCTGCTCCGCCGTGGGTTCGCCTATGAGGAGGTTGTAGTTCTTGCGCATGAACTGCACGATGCTCATGTCGAGCTCGTCGCCGCCCGTGCGGATCGACGTGTCGGAGACGATCCCTGAGAGCGCGATGACCGCGATCTCCGTCGTGCCGCCGCCGATGTCGATGACCATGTTGCCGGTGGGCGTCTCGACGGGCAGGCCGACGCCGATCGCGGCGGCCATCGGTTCCGCCACCATGAAGACCTGCTTCGCGCCGGCGCCCAAGGCCGAGTCGCGCACGGCGCGCTTCTCCACTTCGGTGATGCCCGACGGCACGCAGACGATGACGCGCGGTTTCACCTTGAAGACGTGATTCTCGATGATGAGCGTGAGGAAGTAGCGCAGCATCTTCTCGGTGACGTCGAAGTCGGCGATGACGCCGTCCTTCATCGGTCGCACCGCGATCACGCCCTCGGGCGTGCGGCCGAGCATGCGCTTCGCTTCGAGTCCCACGCCCTTGATGCGCTTCGTGTCGCGATCAAGCGCGACGACGGAAGGCTCGTTGAGCACGATGCCTTCGCCTTTCACGTAGATCAGCGTGTTCGCGGTGCCGAGGTCTACGGCGATCGAGTTGGCGGGAAACCACGATCCCGCCTTGAAGGACGGCCAGCGCATCTCGAGGTGTGAAGCACGCACCCACTCAAGGTGAGGTGCACGCAGTGATGGCGAAACGACTTTCTGGGGGGTGACTTGTCAAGCTAACGGGCGCACAACAGCGGATACAAGCCGTTGTCCTGACGCAACCTAGACGACGGACCCCCCGTAGTCCGTCACGCCATCGGCGGCGATGCGCAGGTCGAGCAAGCCAGGCAACCCCGACCGCAGACCGTTGGCGACGCTTCCCTACTCCGGGACGGACCTGGGCGCCGCGTCCGCCGGGCGCTGCGCGTACATCGAATCGATCAGGTCCCGGTACCGCGCGATCGGCATCATGCCAAGCTTCGAGCGTCGGGCGTCGAGGTTGGCCGGGTCCTCGACCGGGTCCATCACCATCTTCCCGTCTCGGCCGGACATTTGGGTGCCGTAGCGCTGCAGACGTCCGCGCGCCTTGAGCACCCGGTCGGTGAGCATGCCGAGGTCGGTGCCCGGTACTTCGCCCGAGAGGTAGGCCTGTTCGAGGAGTGGCAACATCGCCTCCTGGAAATCGGGGTCCCGGTCGGCATGCTGGATGAGCAGGAAGGCGGCCTCGACGCCTTCCTTGCCCACCTGCGCCCGGGTCGGAAGTCCGTATTCGAGGACGAGCGGCTTGAACCAGCGCAGGTTCGCCGAATCGGTTGCGAGCATCGCGCGCGCGGTCGCCTCCGACGGACGGCCACGCTGCTGGAGGTCGTGCACGAAGCCCTCGCGGACGCGCTGGTCCTGGGCGAAGCGCTCGAGCAACTCGCGCTTGAGCTCGGCGTCGCCGGGGCGGCGGTCGCAGGCGGCGGTCGCGGCGAGGGCCGCGACACCGAGGTAGACGCGCAGAACATGCGGAGCGCGGAGGCGCATCGGGACATCATGGTCGCGGGCCGGCCCTGCGGCAAGGCCGAATGAACAGCCTGAACCGGCATTCCCGCCGCGTGTCGCGCCGTGCATCGTACGGCATGAAACCTCCGATATCGGCGCGCCGCCTGGACCGCGCACTCGCCACGCTCCTGCTCGCTCTCCCCTTCCTCGTCGCGCCCACCGCCCTCGGCGCCCAGCTCGCTCGCTACGACGTACTCTTGAAGGGTGGCACCGTGGTCGATGGCAGCGGCGGCGCGCCGTTCGTCGCCGATGTGGCCATCTCGGGCGGCACCATCGTGCGCGTCTCGCGCGACCCGATCGCACCGTCCAACGGCCTGCGGGTGATCGACGCACGCGGGCTGGTCGTCGCGCCCGGCTTCGTCGACTCGCACGACCACACGCAGGACATCGCCTCGTCACCGCTGGCGGAGAACTTCCTGCGCCAGGGCGTGACCACCGTCGTGGCGTCCCTCCACTCCGGCGACCTGCCGTGGCCGTTGGCCGAACACGCGGCGTCGCTCCGCATCGCGCCCAACATCGGCTTCTTTGCCGGGCATGGCTGGATCCGGAAGCGCGTGCTCGGACTCGACAATCGCGCGCCGACGGCGGCGGAACTCGCGCACATGACCGCGCTTGTGGACAGCGCGATGCGCCAAGGCGCACTCGGGTTGAGCAGCGGTCTCGAATACCTGCCGGGCACCTTCGCGAAGACCGACGAACTTGTGGCGATGGCGCGCGTGGTCAAACCGTACGGTGGGAGCTACGTCACGCACATGCGCGACGAGGGGTCGGAGCTGCTCGCGTCCATCCGGGAAGTCATCGCGATTGCGCAGGGCGCTGGCGTGAGCGCGCAGATCCACCACATCAAGAGCAGCGGCGCCGCCAACTTCGGTGGCAGCGTGCGGGCGCTCGCGCTCATCGATTCGGCGCGTGCCGCAGGACTCGACCTCGCCTTCGACCTCTATCCGTACACGGCGTTCAACACGTACGGCGACCTCCTGCTGCCGTCGTGGGCGCTCGAGGGTGGGCGTGACGCCTTCGTCGCCCGCATGCGCGACCCTGCGCAGCGCGCCAAGGCCGAGTCGGAGATGGGACGCATCTTCCGCGAGCAGGCGGGACGCGATCTGACGAGCATCCAGTTCTCGAGCATTCCGCAGGCGCCCGAGTACGCGGGGCGCACGCTCGCCGACTATGCGCGTGACCGCGGCAAGCCGAACACGATCGAGGCCGGCATCCCGCTCATCGTCGACCTGATGATCGCCGGGCGCTTCACCGCCATCTACCACGCCATGGACGAGGCCGACGTCCGCCGCTTCCTCGCGCATCCCGCCGCGATGGTCGAGAGCGACGGGGATCTCGTGGGCTACGGCGTCGGCTTCCCGCATCCGCGGGCGTACGGGAGCTTTCCGCGTGTGCTCGCGCGCTACGTGCGCGACGAGAAGCTGCTCACGCTGCCCGTCGCGATCGCGAAGATGACGCGCATGCCGGCGGAACGGATCGGGCAGATGGACCTGGGGCTCGTGCGCGAAGGGATGCGTGCGGATCTCACGGTGTTCAACGCCGACCAGGTGCGCGACCTGAGCACGTTCACGGAGCCGCACCACTACGCGGCGGGCATTGTGCACGTGATCGTCAACGGCGTGACCGTGATCCTTGGTGGTGCGCTGACCGGCTCGCTGCCGGGCCGGGTGTTGACGCGCGCAGGGATCAGCATTGCCGCGGCCAACCGCGCGGCGCCCGGCGCGAAGCCACCGATGTCGCTCGACTCGATCCGCGGCCGCGTGCGCGACTGGCAGAAGATCGCGAACCGCGAGGGGATCGACACGCTCGTCGCGATCCCGGTCAATGGTTCAACGCAGTGGGTGAGCGTGCGCGGTCGCAACCGCGCCAATCCGGTGATCGTGATGTTCCACGGCGGACCGGGCAGTGCGCTGATGGGCGCGAGCTGGTCGTTCCAGTGGCCGTGGGAAGATCACTTCACCGTGGTGCAATGGGAGCAGCGTGGCGTCGGGAAGAACTTCGTCACGGCCGACACGGCGGCGTTGCGTCCGACGATGACGGGCGAACAACACGTGAAGGACGCCGAAGTCGTCGTCAACTGGGTGCGCCAGACACTGCACAAGAAGAAGGTGGTGGTCATGGGCGTCTCGTGGGGCACGCTCATCGGGGCGATGCTGGCGCAGAAGCATCCCGAGCTGCTCAATGCCTACGTCGGCGTGGGTCAGGGCGTCGCGGATGCCGACGAGAAGGTCGGCTACCTTCGCACGCTGCAGATCGCCACGCTCAGGCGGGACACCGCGGCACTGCGCGAACTGAAGAGCATCGCGCCCTACCCCGCGGCCAACGGGAACATCACGCTCGACCAGGCCATCACGATGCGTCGCTGGGCGCGGAAGTACGACGGCGGCTGGTACGGCCATCCGGACTTCCGGCTCTACTTCACGCTGCCGGAGTGGTCGTCCGCGTACAGTGACGCCGAGTTCGACGGCTACTTCGCCGGCGTGCGTTGGGCGGGAGAAGTGATGATCGGCGGGCCCTCCAAGTTTGACCTCCACGATGTCGGCCGGGTGTATCGCACCCCGATGCTCGTGCTGGAAGGGCGACACGACCTGCACACCCCATGGGCGTCGGCGCAAGCGTGGACGGGATGGATCCAGTCGCCGCGCACCCGCTTCATCACGTTCGAGCGCAGCGGGCACTTCCCGTTTCTCGAGGAGCCGGGGCGGTTTCTCGAGGTGCTGCTCAAGGAGGTACTGCCGCTGACGGAGGGGACGGCGACGTTCACGCGCGATCCGTAGCCTTGTCGTCCTGAGCGTGGCGAGCGTCTTGTCGTCCTGAGCGCAGCGAAGGACCCGCTTCTCGCTCCCGGACCGCGCAAGCAGGTCCTTCGCTTCGCTCCGGACGACGCACGCCCGATCCGCATGCGGACCGGGCGTTCGACTTTCAGCTGGGGCGGGTGGACTCGAACCACCAACTTTCCGGTTAACAGCCGGACGGTCTGCCAATTGACCTACACCCCAAGGGTCGGGTGCGCGCACCCGACAGAGGGAGATTCGGCAACTACGCGTCAAAAAACAAGCGGACAACCGGCGACTGTCGGGTCACGATTCACCGCCGTTCGCCTGAGCTCGCTTGGGGGTCGCCGGGGGTCGCCGGGGGTCGCCCCCGCGACGTCAGCGCCCCGTGCTGCCGAACCCGCCCGCACCGCGCGCCGTTTCCCCCAGCGCGCTCGCCTCCGTGAGCACCGGCGCCTCGAATCGCGCGAACACCAGCTGCGCGATGCGCTCACCGCGCTTGAACGTCACTGCGTCGGTGCCGCCGTTCTGCATGATGACCTTGAGCTCGCCGCGGTAGTCGGGGTCGATCGTGCCCGGTGCATTGGGCAGCGTGATCCCGTGCTTGAGCGCGAGCCCCGAGCGCGGGCGTACCTGCATCTCCATCCCCTCGGGCAGCTCGACGGCGAGCCCGGTGGCCACCGCGCGTCGCTCACCAGGCGCGAGCACGAAGTCTGGCTCGGCTGAACTGACGTCGTAGCCCGCCGCGTGCGCCGTCGCGCGCGAGGGCAGCGGCAGGTCGAGGTTGTGCGCGAGGCGCTGGATGCGCACGACGGCGGAGGCATCGCGGCGTCCGCCGTCCACGCCAGCGCCCGCACCGGCGCCGTAGCTCACGCCAGGAACTGGTTCGGGTCCTTGAGCGGCAAACCGAACGATTCCGCCACCGCCGGATACGTGACGTGTCCGTCGGTCATGTTGAGCCCCTTCCGGAGCGCGGCGTTGTCGGTGAGCGCCTTCTTCCATCCCTTGTTGGCCAGCTCGAGCGCATAGCGCAGCGTGGCGTTGGTGAGCGCGAGCGTGCTCGTGCGCGGCACGCCGCCCGGCATGTTGGCCACGCCGTAGTGGATCACGCCGTCGACGACATACGTCGGGTTCTCGTGTGTCGTCGGCTTGATGGTCTCCACGCACCCGCCCTGGTCCACCGCCACGTCCACGATCACCGAGCCGGGGCGCATGACCTTCAAGTCCTCGCGCTTGATGAGCTTGGGCGCCTTCGCGCCGGGGATCAGCACGCCACCGATCACCAGGTCCGCCGTCGCGATCTGCTCGAGGATGTTCTGGTGGTTCGAGTAGATGAGCGTGACGTTGGCCGGCATGACGTCACTCAGGTAGCGCAGACGCTCAAGGCTGGTGTCGAGCACGGTGACCTTGGCGCCCAGGCCCGCGGCCATCTTCGCGGCGTTAATGCCGACGATGCCGCCGCCCAGGATCACGACCTTCGCTGGTGCCACCCCGGGCACGCCGCCCAGCAGCACGCCGCGTCCGCCGAAGAGCTTCTCGAGGTACTTGGCGCCTTCCTGCACCGCCATGCGACCCGCCACTTCGCTCATCGGCGTGAGCAGCGGCAGTTCGCGGCTCGGCAGCTCCACCGTCTCGTACGCGATGCAGGTGGCGCCACTCGCGATGTGCGCGCGCGTCAGCTTCTCGTCGGCGGCAAAGTGGAAGTAGGTGAAGAGCACCTGGCCGCGACGCATGTGCGGCCATTCCTTCTCGATCGGCTCCTTGACCTTCATGATCATGTCGGCGGCCTTCCAGACGCTCGCCGCATCCGGGGCGATCTTCGCGCCGACCACCGTGTACTGCGCATCGCTGAACCCGCTGCCTTCGCCGCCCGTGGTCTCGACCAACACCTCGTGGCCGGCGGCCACGAACGCTTCAGCGCCCGCCGGGACCAGCGCGACGCGATTCTCGTTCGTCTTGATTTCCTTCGGGACGCCGATCAGCATCGTCAGCTCACTTGTGGTCCAGGTTGACAGCCGGCGCTCATCCGAGCGCGCAGCCTGAAGATCACGCCAGCGGCCCGAGTCGGACGGTCGTCTGCCGATCCGGGTTGAAGAAATCCTCGCACACCGAGCGGGTCTCCGCCACCGTCACTGCCTCGATGTCGGCCAGCACGCCGTCGAGGTCCTGCCACGGCTTCCCATAGAGCTCCGACGCCGCCGCCCGGTACATCCGGCTCGACACGCCTTCCATCGAGAGCGTCACCTGCCCCTTGAGCTGCCGCTTGGCCAGCGCCAGATCGGCGTCCGACAACCCCTCCACGGAGAGTCGCCCCAACTCTTCGCGCACCACGCGCTCGGCGTCCGCACACGTCTCCGGGCCACTGCCCAGATAGACACCATGCAACCCGGCGCCGAGGTAGAACTCGGTGAAGGTGTGCACGGTGTAGGCGAGCCCCAAGTCCTCGCGCACGCGCTGGAAGAGCCGCGAGCTCATGCCGTCACCGAGGAGCATCGAGACGAGCCCGAACGCCTGCCGGCGCGTGTCGTTGTTCGTGATCGCGCGCGACCCCATCACGAGGTGCACCTGCGATCCCTCACGGTCGCGCACCACGGTCGTGGCCGGCGCGATCGGCGGCGCCGGCGGCAACGGTGGAAGCACGGCGCCGTGACTCGCCTGCGCGAGCCAGCCCGCCTTCTCGAGCGCCTCGAGCAGCCGTTCGTGTTCGATGTTGCCACTGGCCGCCACGACGATGAGCGACGGCCGATAGGCCCGGTCGTGCAACGCACGCACGGTGTCGATCCCCATCGCCTTGATCGTCGCGCGCGTGCCGAGGATCGTGTTGCCGTACGGCGACGCACCGAAGATCGCGTCGTTGTGGAGCTCGAAGACGAGATCATCCGGCTGGTCTTCCACCGACGCGATCTCCTCGAGGATCACCTTCCGCTCGAGCTTGAGGTCGCTCTCGCGCAGCATCGGGTGGAAGATGAGCTCGCCGATGACGCGCGCCGCTTCATCCAGGTCCTCGTCGAGCACGCGCGCCTGGAAGGCGGTGTGGTCGCGCGACGTGTAGGCGTCGAGCGAACCACCCAGCTGCTCGATGGAGAGCGCGATCTCCTGCGGCCCCATCGTGCGCGTGCCCTTGAACACGAGGTGTTCGAGGAAGTGCGAGACGCCCATGTCTGCAGCGGTCTCGTGAATGCTCGCCGAGCGCACCCACGCCCCCAACGCAACCGACCGTACGCCCGGGATGTGCTCCGAGAGTACGGTCAGTCCGTTGCTGCATACGGTGCGGCGAAGGCCCGTGGCCGGGCCGGACGCGATCACGCCCACTAGCGGCGGCCGCTGCGCCCGCGCCCGCGGTCTCCACCGCCACGGCGCTCACCGCCACCCGAGCTCTCGCCCTCGCCCTCGGGGCGCGGCGTGCGCTCGCGCTGCGGCTCCTCGACGTAGCCCTCCGGCTTCGGCAGGAGCGCCTTCATCGAAAGACGGAGGCGGCCGCGCTCGTCACGATCGATGAGCTTGACCTTCACGCGGTCGCCCTTCTTGACCACGTCTTCCGTCTTCTCGGTGCGGCCCCACTGGAGCTCGGAGATGTGCACGAGGCCTTCGGTGCCCGGCATGATCTCGATGAACGCGCCGAACGCCGTGGTGCTCTTGACCGGACCTTCGTACGTCTCGCCGACGACCGGCTCGGCGGTGAGCTGCGCGACCATCTGGCGGGCGCGCTCCATCGACTCGCCACCGACGGCGGCGATGGTGACAAGCCCCGTGTCGTCCACGGTGAGCTCGGCGCCGGTCTCTTCCTGGATGCCGCGGATCGTCTTGCCCTTCGGGCCGATCAGGTCGCCGATCTTCTCGGGGCTGATCTGCACGGTGACGATGCGCGGGGCCCAGGGCGACATCTCGGTGCGCGGCTCGGCGAGCGACTTCTTCATTTCGCCGAGGATGTGCAGGCGGCCTTCCTTGGCCTGCGCGAGCGCTTCCTTCATGATGTCAAGCGGCAACCCTTCGATCTTGATGTCCATCTGGATCGAGGTGATGCCCGTCTCGGTGCCGGCGACCTTGAAGTCCATGTCACCGAGGTGATCCTCGGTGCCGAGGATGTCGGTGAGGATCGCGTACTTCTTGCCTTCCTTGATGAGGCCCATTGCCACGCCCGCGACGGCTGCCTTGAGCGGCACGCCGGCGTCGAACATGGAGAGCGACCCGCCGCAGACCGACGCCATCGACGACGAGCCGTTGGACTCGAGGATGTCGGAGACGATGCGGATCGTGTACGGGAACTCCTCGAACGGCGGCAGGACGCCCTGCAGCGCGCGCTCGGCGAGGTTGCCGTGGCCGATCTCGCGGCGGCTGGTGCCGCGCATCGGACGCACTTCACCGGTGGAGAACGGCGGGAAGTTGTAGTGGAGCATGAACGACTTGGTCGTCTCGCCGGGCTCGTCGATCGAGTCGAGGCGCTGCACGTCGTTGGCGGTGCCGAGGGTCGTGGTGACGAGCGCCTGGGTCTGGCCGCGGGTGAAGAGCGACGAGCCGTGGGCGCGCGGCAGGAGGCCGTTGTCGATCGAGATATTGCGGACTTCGGTCGGCGTGCGGCCGTCGACGCGCTTGCCGGTGTCGAGGACCTGCGCGCGGAGGACGTTGTACTCGACGTCGCCCAGGATCGCGCTGATGTCCTTGGCGTTGTCGGGGAACTCCAGGCCAAGCGCGGCGGCGAGTTCGGCCTTGGCCGTTTCGACGGCGTGAATGCGCGCGGCCTTGTCCTTCATGTTGATGGCGGCCGAGATCTTCGGCTCGGCAGCGGCCTTGACCTTCTTGACGACGTCCTTGGCGGGCTCGTGCTTGGTCCACGCCATCTTGTCGTTGCGGTGCTCGTCCAGCATTTCCTGCTGGATGGCGATGAGCTCCTTGATGCCCTTGTGGGCGATCTGGAGCGCCTCGACGACATCGGCCTCGCTGACTTCGAGCGCGCCGCCCTCGACCATCACGATCGAATCGGCGGAACCGGCGACCACGAGCTCCATGTCGGAGTACTCGAGCTGCTGGAAGGTCGGGTTGAGCACCCACTTGCCCTGGATGCGGCCGACGCGGACGCCGGCAATGGGCCCAGCGAACGGGGTCTTCGACTGGTTGAGCGCCATCGAGGTGGCGACCAAGCCGAGTACATCGGCGGCGTTTTCCTGGTCGGCCGAGATGACGTACAGGAAGACCTGCACTTCATTCTTGAAGCCTTCCGGGAAGAGCGGGCGGATCGAGCGGTCGATGATGCGGCACGACAGGATTTCGTTGTCGTGCGGGCGCCCTTCACGCTTGATGAAGCCCCCGGGGATCTTGCCGGCGGCGTAGGTCTTCTCCTTGTACTCGACCGTGAGCGGGAAGAAGGGGAGCGTGCTCTCCTTGTCGCTGACGGTGACGGCGGCGAGGATCATGGTCTCGCCGAACTGGATCAGGCATGAGCCTGCGGCTTGCTTCGCCATGCGGCCCGTCTCGACGACGAGCTTGCGACCGGCGAAGGTCTTTTCGTTTCTCTGCATCATGTTGGGAATTGCCTCGGAAATGCACGAATCGCGCAGCCGCCCATTGGCGACTGCGCGATGCAAGACGAACCGTGATTAATAGCGGAGGCCAAGGTCCTGGATGATCTGGCGGTAGCCCGACGTGTCGGTCCGCTTGAGATAGTCCAGGAGTCGGCGGCGCTTGCCCACCATCTTGAGGAGTCCGCGGCGGCCGTGGTGATCCTTGGCGTGGGCGCGGAAGTGATCCGTCAGATAGTTGATGCGCTCCGTGAGGACGGCGACCTGCACCTTGCTGGAGCCGGTGTCCGTTTCGTGGGCGCGGAACTTCTCGAGGGCGGCGCTCTTCGTAAATGCCATAATTGGTTCGCTGCTCGTGCCCCCGGCCATCTACCGGGGCGGTGAATGAATTAGGTGCGTAGCCTCTTAACGTACCGAGACTTACGACGATTTGCAAGGGGCTTAGGCCGTGGCGAATGCAGCACCTGCTCCCTGCCCCGCGTAGCATCACCGAACATACCGGTAGCTGACCAACTCTTCGCCTCCTCCCACGGTTCCTTATGCGCCTTGCAGCCGTCGCCCTCGTCGCTGTTGTTGGCCTCCCCGTCGTCGCCGCGCGCGCACAGGAGACGGTCGACGGCGCCACCATCGCCCGCATCAAGGATGAAGCGCTGCAGCGCTCCCAGGTGATGGAGACGATGAGCTGGCTCACCGACGTGTACGGGCCGCGGCTCGCCAACTCGCCCAATATCCGCAAGGCGGCGGACTGGACCGTCACGCAGCTCAAGGGCTGGGGACTCGCCAACACGCACCTCGAGCCGTTCCAGAACTTCGGACGCGGCTGGGAGAATACGCGCTTCACCTTCGTGGCCGCCACGCCGCAGCCGTTCCCCATTCTCGCGTACCCGCGCGCGTGGAGCCCGGGCACCGACGGGCCGGTGAGCGGTGAGACGGTCGTGGTCCAGATCGACTCCGCCCCCGACTTCGAGAAGTACCGCGGCAAGCTCAAGGGCAAGTTCGTGTTGCTCGGCGCGCCGCGGCCGACACCCGAGAGCGCGATCAATGCGCCGATGCGCTACAGCGACTCGGCGCTGATGGCGATCGCGGAACCGGCGGCGGCGAACCCGGCGCGGCAGGGAGTGCCGCGCGCTGGCGCGAACCCGGCGGCGTTCCAGTTCCCCGTGCAGCGTTACGCCTTCCTCGCTGGTGAGCAGGTGGCAGCCGTGCTGTTGCCCGCCCGCGGACAGGAAGGCACCGTCTTTACCGACAACGGCTTCCCGCGTGCGCCCGATGCGCCGCTGCAACCGCCGACCGTTCATGTGGCCATCGAGCACTTCGGCCGGCTCGCGCGCCTCGCGGCCAAGGGACTGCCGGTGACGCTCGAGCTCGACATGCGGAACCGGTTCACGACGGCTGACGAGAACTCGTTCAACATCATCGCCGAGATCCCGGGCACGGACCCGAAGCTCAAGAACGAGGTGGTGATGCTGGGCGCGCACTTCGACTCGTGGCACGCCGGCACCGGTGCGACGGACAACGCCGCGGGTTCGGCCACGATGCTCGAGGCGGTGCGCATCATCAAGTCGCTGGGACTCAAGCCGAAGCGCACGATCCGCATCGCGCTCTGGGGTGCGGAGGAACAGGGACTGATCGGATCGCGCAACTTCGTGCGCGCGCACTTCCGCGATTCCACCAATGCGCCCGACAAGCCGGAGTCGGCGGGGCTCGCCGGGTACTTCAACGTGGACAACGGCTCCGGCAAGATCCGCGGCGTGTACATGCAGGGGAACGACGCCATGCGCCCGATCTTCGACGCCTGGATGGAGCCGTTCCGCTCGATGGGCATGGCAACGCTGACCACGCGCAACACGGGCGGCACGGATCACCTCGCGTTCGACGCCGCGGGGATTCCGGGGTTCCAGTTCATCCAGGATCCGCTGCAATACGACACGCGCACGCACCACTCGAACCAGGACGTCTACGAGCAGGTGCAGCCCGACGACATGAAGTTCAACGCTGCCGTGGTGGCGAGTTTCGTGTGGCAGACGGCGCAGCGTTCGGAAAAGTTGCCGCGCAAGGCGCCGGCGCCGCCGCGGGTCACGCCGTAGCACCGCGGGCGGAGGTCAGAACGGAACGGCGGCGGCCATCGCGAAGATGACCGCCGCCGTTCTTGTTGGTCGATGCGCCCTGGCTAGAACGCGGCCGAGAGGCTCAGGTAGAGGAGGCGCGGCGGCGCGCTCTGCAACGTCTGGTTGTCGCCGCTCACGGTGAACCCGCCCGTGCCCACCGTCGCGATCTGCGATCGGTCGGTGAGGTTGATGACGTTGAGCTGCACGGTGAGTTCCCTGATGTTGGCCACCTTGCCGAAGCGGTAGCCCAAGCCGGCGTCCACCTGACCGTAGGCGCCCGTCTTGGAGTCGTTGAGGATGCTGAAGAAGCGCGCGCTGGCGAAGCGCACGGCTCCGGTGGCGAAGAAGCCGTCGTTGTCGTAGCGCACGTTGCTCTGCGCCTGCACGAGCGGGGCATCCACCACCCACTTGTCCTTGGACGGGATGACGGTCGTGCCGCTCGTATAGTTCTCGTTGATGCGGCTCTCGTTGTACGCGAACGCCGTCTGCCACGTGAGGCCGTCCATCACCTTCCATCGCACGAGCGCCTCGGCGCCCTTGGTGCCCACGCTGCCCACGTTGGCGAAGGAGCTCAGGCAGGTGGCGGTCAGCGGGCAGACCGCGACGCCGATGAGCCGGTTCTCGTAGTTGATGGTGTAGAGCGAGAGCGAGCCCTCGACGGCGCCACGTCGCGTCCGGACCCCCGCCTCGACCGTGGTGGCCTTCTCGGGCTTGGTGTTGGCGTTGAAGTACGCGAAGGCGCCGGCGTTGGTGTTGTAGACGCCGCCCGCGGGGCTGTACGGCAGCGCGTTCACGTTCTGCGAGAAGTTGGCGAACAGTTCGTCCTGCGCGTTGATGGCGTAGACGGCGCCCGCCTGCGGCAGGAGGCCGCCGTCCGTGTCGAACGAAGCATTCGGCCGCAGCGTGTCGCCATACGTCGCGGCCACGCGCGTCTTGCCGTTGTTGACGAAGTCGGCGCCGATGCGCAGGTACTTGACGCCGTACGTGAGGCGCAGCCGGTCGTCGAGCAACTTGTTGGTGTTCTGGATCCACGCCACGGTGTTGGTGAGCGTACCTGTGCGGTCGTAGAAGAGGCGGCTGAGCGTGCTGAAGTCCACGTCCGGGCCGGTCAGATAGTTCTTGAGGCGCCAGCCGAGACGGCGGTTGGTGGTGGAGTTGCGCTCCAGCCAGAGCCCGCCCTCGAGCGCGTTCCCGGCCACTTCGCCGGCGAGCCTCACGTTGGCGCCGTAGCGGTTGGCCTCGTACTGCGACTGGCGGAAGAAGATGGGATCGGTGGTGAACGCCGTCGAACCGTACGTTGGCGCGTGCCAATCGCCCGCGCCGTCGTTGGCATGGAAGTATGGCTGGATCGAGAGGCGCGCCTCGCCCAGCTCGTACTCGACCAGCAGGTACCCGATGTTGTCCTTGCGGGCGCCCTGCGACGACTTGAAGTACGCCTCGTCGGGGGTGGCGCTCGCTGCCGCCGCCACCGCCGTGTTCCAGTTGCTGTACTGGTCCCAATCGCGCCCGCTCTGCGCGAAGCGCGCCATCGAGAAGTCCACGTAGTCCGCTTCCTTCCGCTGGGCGAAGTCCCAGTACACCGTGTACTTGCTGGCCCCCGTGAAGTATTGGGCCTTGATGTTCACCTGGTCCTGCCAGGTCTGCCCCGTGCCGAAGATGAAGCCCTTCTCGCCGAGGAGACCGTCGTCGGCGCCCGAGTAGCGCGTGCCAGCGCCCTTGTACTTGTCGTTGTCGTTGCGGGAAAACGAGACGTACGCCTTGAAGCCGCCATCGCCGCCGACCGTCTGCAAGCCGGAATCCCAGCGCAGGCCGGTGCGACGCGTCGCGGCGGAGCCGACGAGCTGCGTGATGCGCCAGCGGCTGGCATTGGCGGGGTCATCCGAGAGGTACTGGATGACGCCTCCCAGGTTGTTGCTCGACGACGTGCCCAAGGCGCCCGATCCCTGCGCCACCGACGCACCCGCGAGGTTGTCCGAGTCCACGGCGCGCCCCATGCCGAGGCCGTTGAAGTTGCCGTAGCTCATATCGCCGAGCGTGATGCCGTCGAAGGTCTGGCCGATCTGTTGTGTCTGGAAGCCGCGAATGGTGACGCGATTGGACCATTCGTAGCTGCCGTTGGGGTCCGAGCTCTGAACGTTGACACCCGGCAGCTGCTCGACGAGTCGCAGTGCGTTGGTGCCGAGCGGCACCTGGGTGATGGCCTCGCGACTGATCGCGTTGCCGGCACGCGTGCGGCCGGTGCCGGTCACGGTACCGACGATTTCGACAGTCTTGATTTTCGTGGCTGAATCGGCACGCTCCGAGATCTTCTTCGTGCTACCCTGCGCGCCAAGGACGGCCGGCACGAGAAGAGCCACCAGCGCGAGGGCGGACGTGGGACGCGGCATTGCTGAATGCTCCGGTTGGGGTGGTTCCCGCCGGGCGCGGTGCACCCGTGGATTCCGGAGATTGCATGGAGACTGTCACGGCCTCAGTGACGCACGCGCCACGTGCGCGTAACGCCGCGTGGTTACCCGCCCGTGACCGACACCACGGCGGGTCGCGACTTCGCGACGCTCGTGATCTCGACGCGGATTTCGTACTGGCCGGGCTTGAGGCCCGTGACCTCGGCCTCGAACGGCTGCAGGAACATCGCGGCCGGGCAGCTGCGCGAATCATCGAGTGACGTGATGCGCACCGTGACCACGCCACCGAACCGTTCGGCGCGCGAGTCGACGGCGCCGCACGGTGAGACCATCGCGCCGCGGATGAGCACGGTGGCGCCACCGAACACGTTGGGTCGCTCCGGCCAGTTGACCTCACCCGGCACGTCACGATCCATCGGCGTATAGAAGACGTGCAAGCTGTCGTCCGCTCCGGTCACGAGCGTGCACCCGGCGAGCGCCAGCGCGAGGGCGCTGGCGGCGGGGCGAGACCTGAGCGGACGGATGCGCATCTACATGGCCTTGGGCGTACTGGGAAGTGCGGGCTTCATGCCGAGGTGGAGCATCGTGAAGCTATACACGTCAGCCGCTTCCTCGATCTGTTTCGTGACGGAACTGGCGCCGTGGCCCGAGCGGGTCTCGATGCGGATGAGGGTCGGCTGATCGCCGCCCTGCGCGGCCTGGAGCGTGGCGGCAAACTTGAACGAGTGCGCCGGCACCACGCGGTCGTCGTGATCGGCCGTGGTAACGAGCGTGGCGGGATACGCCGTGCCGGCCTTGAGGTTGTGCAGCGGTGAGTATGCGCGCAGGTACTTGTATCCCTCGGCGTCGTCGCTCGAGCCATAGTCGGCGATCCAGTTCCACCCGATGGTGAACTTGTGGAAGCGGAGCATGTCCATGACGCCGACTTCCGGAATGGCCACTGCGAACAGTTCGGGGCGCTGGGTCATGACGGCGCCGATGAGCAAGCCGCCGTTCGAGCCGCCCTGCATCGCGAGCTTCTTCGAGTTGGTGACCCTGTTGGCGATCAGCCACTCGGCCGCTCCAATAAAGTCGTCGAAGACATTCTGCTTCTTCTCCTTCATGCCCGCCTGGTGCCACCTGTCGCCGTATTCGCCGCCGCCGCGCAACGTGACCTGCACGTAGACCCCGCCCTGCTCGAGCCACGCCATGCGAGCGGCGCTGAACCCCGGCGTGAGCGAGATGTTGAAGCCACCGTACCCATAGACGAGCGTCGGGTTCTGTCCGTCGCGCTTCATGCCCTTCTTCGCGACGATGAACATCGGGACGCGGGTGCCGTCCTTGCTCGTGAAGAAGACCTGCTGCGTTTCGAAGCGCGTGGGGTCGAACGGCAACGTGGTCTTGTGGAAGACGCTCGCCTTGCCGCTGGCGATGTCGAGTCGGTACGCGGTGGGCGGCGCCGTGAAGGACGAGAACGAGAAGAAGGTGTCCGCGTCGCCGAACTCGCCGCCGAAGCCTGACGCCGTGCCGATGCCTGGCAGCGCGACCGCGCGCACCGCCTTGCCGGTGAGCGTGACCTCCTCGACGTGGGTGCTCGCGTCCTTGAGGTACCCGACGAAGAGGTGCCCGCCGACCGCGCTCGCGAAGGCGATCGGCTCGGGGCGTTCCTTGACGATCGTCTTCCAGTTGGCCTCGTCCGGCTTGAGCGGGTCGATGCGCACGATGCGTTCGTTGGGCGCGCCGCGGTTGGTGCTGCCGATGAGCGTGGCGCCGTCGTTGTCGACCACGCCGACGCGGTGATCGAAGCTGGTGACGATCGGGCGCCATGTGGTCTCGCCCAAGGAGAGGTCGCGCACATAGAGCGCGTTGCCGTCGTGGCCCTGCCCGCGGTCCGAGACGCTCAAGATCGCGTAGCGCTCGTCGTCGCTCGTGCCGACGGTGTGGAAGCGCTGCGGATGCTGGGCGTCGGCAAAGACAAGCTGGTCGTCGGATTGCGCCGTGCCGAGGACGTGGTAGTAGACGCGGTGGTCCTCGTTCTTGGTCGAGAGCGCCTTGGTCGTGTCGCCCGGCGTGGGATAGCGCGAATAGAAGAAGCCGTTCTTCCACCACGCCACGCCCGAGACCTTGACCCAGCGGATGCGATCCGGAAGGAGCATGCCGCTCGGCAGCTGCCGCACCTGAATTTCCTGCCAGTCGGAGCCGGCCTGCGAGACGGTGTGCGCCGCGAGCGTCGCGTCCTTGTTGATGATCGGGCCGCTCACGCGCGTGGTGCCATCGGGCGAGAGCACGTTCGGGTCGATGTAGACCTTGGCGTCGCCCTTGAGTCCCTCCTGCACATACCAGACCGACTGGTTCTGGAGCCCCGAGTTGCGCGCCACGAAGACCCACTTGCCACGTCGCACGGGCAACCCTTCGCGCGGGTAGTCGAGCAGGGTGGTGAGGCGCGTCTTGAGCGCGGCGCGAAACGGGATCGCCTCGAGCTGTGCGAAGGTGACCTTGTTCTGTGCCTCGACCCACGCCTTGACCGCGGAGGCGGTGTCGTCCTCGAGCCAGCGATACGGGTCGGCCACCTTGCCGCCCGGATAGGTATCGACGTGGTCCACCTTGGCCGTGGCCGGGTAGCTGATGCGCTGCGCGTGGGCCGAGCTGGCGGTCATGAGGCCGAAGGTCAGGGCGACGAGGATGGACTGGCGATGCATGGCAGCAGGACCGGCTACGGGATGCGGGCGACGGCTTCGATCTCGATCATCCACTCGGGACGGGCGAGGGCCGAGACTTGCACGGCGGTGGACGCGGGCGCGCTGGCGGCGTCGTAGTACCGACCGCGAACCTCGCGCAGCACCGCGACGTTCTTCATGTCGGTGACGAAGGTGGTCGTCTTGGACACGTCCCTGAAGGTGAGCCCCACGCTCGCGAGCGCGATGCGCAGGTTCTCGAAGACGCGCTCGGCCTGCGCGCGGAAGTCGCCCGCGCCCACGAGCGCGCCGGTGCTGTCCATGGCGACTTGTCCGGCGATGTGCACCGTATGTCCATCAGACTCCACCACGACGTGGGTGTAGCCGGTGGGCGTGGAGAGTCCCGTCGGATTGATGCGCCGCTTGTTGCCAGCCGCGCTCGACTGCGGTGCAGTGGGCTCAGGCAGACGCGTGGCCTGGAACGAGACGAGCTGCCACTTGCCGTTGCGTAGAGCCCAGACATCTGTGAAGCGGATGCGATAGGGCGACTTCTGCGCCTTGAGCTTGACGTTGAGGATGCCGTTGACGACACCGCTCGACGCGAAGCGGCGTGCGCGCAAGCTGTCCGGCGTGAGGTAGTCGAGCTCGTACGGTCCGCCGGGCCCGACTTCCTTGAGCACTTCGGTCTTGTTGTCGAGTACGCCGCTCGAGCGGCCGTAGGCGACGTCGTCGGCGAGCAGCGTGTCGAGCGCGGCGCGGTCGGCCTTGAAGTCGGCGACGACGCGCGCCGTCGTGAGGCGGATGAGGGTCGGATCGTTGACCGGTGCCTGGGCGCGTGCTGGCGCGGCCAGCACAACCGTCAGGGCGAGGACGAGCAGAAGTGGGCGCATCCGCGCATGATGGCGGACGCGCCCCCGAGGCGCCAGATGCCCGCGTCTACTTCTTCGCCGGCTCGGGGCTGCCGGTCTCGACCAGCGCCTTGAGGCGCGTGATCTGTTCGGTGAGCACCATCTGCACCGCCGGCGCCATGCGGTCGAATCCGCTCGGCAGGTAGCCGCCGACCACGTACGAGACGTCGACCTTGCCACCGCCATCCACCGGCTTGATCTCGATCGTGAGCGTGGCCGCAACGC
Source organism: Gemmatimonadota bacterium (assembly GCA_025359135.1). GTDB lineage: Bacteria > Gemmatimonadota > Gemmatimonadetes > Gemmatimonadales > Gemmatimonadaceae > JACPPC01. The sequence goes on from JANYHJ010000168.1 coordinate 106,176, forward strand.
CGGCGCCCTGCATGGGTCCGAGTCCGCCGGTCATGCGGAGCGTGCTGTTGGGGCGGACGAAGACGACGTGCATGTGCTCGACGCCGCCGCCAACGGGGAACGACTCGCAGTAGCAGCCACCGGGCCGCGCGTCGATCGAGAGCGTCCCCTTGCCCGCGGACCAGGTGTGCGCCGGGTTCCACCACTGTTGCACGCGCGTGGTGAGCGTCTCGTAGATCATCGCGGGCGGCGCGGAGACGGGCACGCTGAAGCTGATGGCGAAACCGTTCGGCGTGACGGTCGGCGCCTGCGCGATGGTCGTTCGAGGTGCGAGCGCGCCGAAGGCAGCGATGATGGCGAACGTGTGCGTAACATGTCGCAGAACGGGGCGCAGAACGGGGCGCAGAACGGGGCGCAGAACGGGGCGCATGATCTCTCCTCGGGCGATGAGCGAGCGATGGAGGGTCGGCATTCTTCCTCCTTAGGCGAACGACGGCCCGGCCATTAGCGAGGGCGCTCGGTGGCGTCCGCTGCGGCCGCCTCGCTCAGGCGCCGGCTGACCTCGTCGCGCAGCGACGCGAGGTCGGTGAAACGGCCGGTGGCGTTGGCGCCCATCTGCTGGCGGTTGGCGAGCAGCACGACGACGAGCTGCTGGGAGGGCACGCCGAGGACGTACGTGCCCGTGAAGCCGGTGTGCATGAACGCGCCGTCGGGCAGTCCGCTCGGACGCATGAAGCCGAGGTAGTGACCGAACGGCTCCGGGGTGAGGAACTCGCGGATCGTCTCGGCGCGCAGTATCCGCCGGCCGCGCGAGACGCCGTTGTCGAGCAGAAGCTCGAGCAGCACGCTCAGGTCGGCGGCCGTGGAAAAGAGTCCCGCGTGACCGGCCACGCCGCCGTGGGCGTAGAAGGCGTTGCCATCGTTGGCCTCGCCGCTCAGCACGCGCGTCCGCCAGCCGGTCCACGCTGCGGGATGACCATGATACGGAAAGGCGAACGTCGTGTCGTACACCATGCGATGCTCATAGCCGTTGCCAACTTCGGTGGCCGCGAAATCACCGTGGAGCCGGTCGGGCGTGAAGCCAGTGTTCGCGAGACCGAGCGGTCCATAGACGACGCGCGCCGCGTACTTGTCGAGCGACTCGCCGCTCACGCGTTCGACGATGTAGCCGAGCAGCATGAAGCCCAGGTCGGAATAGTGACGCGCTTCGCCGACGCCCGATGCGAGCGGCAGGCGCGTGATCGCGGCAAGCGCCTCGCGCCGGTCGGAGGCGCTGTAGTAGAGCGGCTGCCACGGCGTGAGCCCCGACGCGTGTCGTAGCAGGTGGCGCACGGTGATGCTGTCGAGGTGCGTTCCGCGAAACTCGCCGAGGTAGCGGTACACGGGAGCGTCAAGGTCGACGGCGCCGCGATCGACGAGCGTCATGATGGCGAGCGCGGTCGCCATGACCTTCGTGACCGACGCGAGATCGAAGCGCGTATCGACGTGCATCGTGCGCGGATGCGCGAGTGGAGCGCCGTTCGAGTCGAGGCGTTGGGCGTCGCCATACGCCGCGAGATGGAGCAGGCGTCCGTGCTGCGCGACGAGCAGCACGGCGCCGGCCGTGGTCTTCCCGGTGGCAGCGCGCACGAGCGAGTCGGCGTGTGCGATGGCGGCGCGCATGGCCTGACCTGACGCCGCGAGCGGCGCAGGTGGGGCCGCGGGTGGTCCCTTGCAGCGACCGTTCCCCTCGTCGACCGGCTTTACGGTGGCCGCGTCCACGAATTGCCATGCGTAGCTCCCCGTGTCGAGCGTCAACCGCAACACGCCGAAGACGTTGTCACGGTGCGTCGCGCTGTTCGACCTGATGGCGCCGAACCGCCGCAGGTTGCGACCGCCCGTGCCGACCACGAAGCTCGTGATGCCCGAGGTCGGGTCGCGGGCTCCATCGGCGCGCATGGGCTCGAAGCGTTCATAGTCGTGGTCGTGTCCCGCCAGCACGAGGTCGGCGCGCGCCTCCTGAAGCGCGGCCCAGATCGCCGTCAGTTCGCGGGAGTCACCATGCCCGCCGGAGCTGAAGCGCGCGTGGTGCCAGTAGGCGAGCAGGCATTGGCGGGGATGCTGCGCGAGGTCGGTGCGCAGCCAGCGCTCCTGCGCGCTTCCCTGCCCGCATCCGCCCACGTCGGCGCAGTTGCTGTTGATGGCCACGAGGTGCCAGGCACCGACATCGAAACTGTAGTAGCCGCGCGCTCGGGGACCCGCGATTCCGGTCGCGCTGTCGACGCCATTGAAGTAGTCGAAGTAGCCGCGCGCCCGCGCGGTGGCGTACTCGTGATTGCCCGGCACCGGCCGCGTGATCTTCCGGAACTTGCCGAACGACGGATCGAACTGTGTGCGGAAGTTTTCGAGCGCACCCGACTCGTACTGCAGGTCGCCGAGCAGCAGGAGCGCATCGGGCGCCAGCGATTCGACGACGCGGGCCACGTCGTCATGCCGGCACTCCCATGCCGCGTCGAGTGGCGCCGAGCAGACGAGGTCGCCCACTGCGGCGACGACGGGCGCGCGTCCCTGGGCCACCGCGATCGGTGGCGGGATCGTTTCGACCGGTGTGCTCTCCGGCGGCGGCGAGCCGGAAGGGGCGCACGCAGCCACGACCCACACGCCGACGAAAGCCGTGAAGTGTGCCCGCACCGCGAATCGACGGGACATCATGGCGGAATGATGCGGCGCGCGTGGCGGCTCGGCGAGGGGCCGCGCGTGCGTCTTGCTACGACCCGGCGCCGATGCGCGCCCATTCGCGCCGCGCGCGCTGCACGCAATCCTCGATCGCGAGGCCATCGAAGTAGTTGCCGACGACCGCGAGCGGCCGGCCGACAATCGCTGCGTCGAGTTGCGCGACGAGTCGCTCGTGGCCGACCACGGGCGACGGCAGCACCACGCGCCGCTCGGCCACGTCGCGCAGCTCATCGCGCGGAACGCCGAGCACGACCGCCATGCGCGCGAGCCGGAGCTCGCGATCCAGCCCGGGAGCGAAGTGGAAGGTGAAGGCGCGATATCGCTCATCGGGCACGGAGTCGCGCGTCACCACCGCGTGCAGCCCATCGCCAAGCGGTACCGCGAACATCGTGACTGGCCAGCGCACTCGTGCGAGCGGCAGCACGACGGCCATCGAGTCAACCGCCGCTTCCTCGATGCGTGCGAGCGTGCGAGCGGCGTCGGGGGCAGCGCCCTGCAGCAGGATCGCGGCGGCCGACGGGTTGGTCGCGATCGCGAGTCGTGCGGCGCTGATCGAGTCACCGTTCGCGAGACTGACGCTGAACCCGCGCTGCGCGTCATGCTGCACGCCGGTCGCGCGCACCCCCGTGATCACGTCGAGTCCCGGCTCCGACGCGAGCAGCTCCGCGGCCACCTGCAATCCACCGTCAAGCGTGAAGCTGCGCGGCAGGTCGGTGCGCCGGCCATCGCGCGACTTGAAGAGCATGCTCGCGGGAAAGTCGTCGGCGGACTGCGATGGCACGGCGGAGAGCATCGGTCCGAGCGTGTCACGATAGTTGCGCGGCCCGACGATGGCCGAATAGTACTCGCGCACCGAGTGACCGGCCTTCTCGGCGCCGATCATGCGCGGCGCGTGCAGCGCGAGCTCGAGCCAGTTGAACCGCCGCATGAGCGCGCCCATGTTCGCGCCGGGCGCCATCCGGTCCTGTTCGAGAAAGCGCAGCTTGGTGGGCACGCGCTGCACGAGCGACTTCGCGAGTCCACGCCCTTCGAGCAGCGCGATCAAGCCGGTGTACGAGTTGTAACAGGTGTGCGCGCCGAGCTCATACCAGTAGCCTTCCGCGGTTCGTCGCGACGCGAGGCACCCTCCGACGTGCGGCTCGGCCTCCACCACGAGCGTGCGCTGTCCTGACCGGGCGCTCGCTGCTGCGATGCTCAGGCCGCTGATGCCGCCGCCGAGCACGAGGGTGTCAACCGATCGCATTCAGATCCCGAGTTCTTTTCGCACGTCGTCGGGGAGCAGCTTGCGCGCGGGCTTGAGCGGCACGCCCACGTATCCCTTGGTCCCCTTGCCTGCATGGATGGCCACGAGTTCACCGGCGGCCGTGAAGACCGCGCTGCCGCTCGCGCCGATGGTGGTCGTGGCATCGTAGCTGACCTGCTCGGGCGTGATCGCGCCGAAGAGCCCCGCCGCAATCACGGGGCGCGCCGCCGTGCCGGCAGCGAGACTCACGGGCATGCCGATGACCGCGGCGCCACTTCCGTCCACGAGCGAGGCGCCCTTCCAGTCGATCTTCCTCACGAAGGGACCGGTGTAGTCGTCGACCTGGATGAGACCGACGTCCGCGCCACCGGCATCGGCAACCGCGACTTCGGCTGCCCAGAGCGACTTCTTGGTGCCGCCGAGCGAGACCTCGATGCTGTCAGGTTCGCTGTCGCCGTCGCGCAGCACGGCGCGCGTGGTGATCATGATGCCGCTTGCACTCACGACCACGCCCGAAGCGCTGCGGGCCTTCGTGCCGAACCAGCTGGTGACGACGCCGATCGCGGGACCGTTGGCCTGGGCGAGCTGTCCCAGGTTGGCACCGGCGGCCTTGATCTTCGCGTCGAGCTGCGACGCTTCGCTCGCCTGTGCCTGCACGACGTCAAGCCGTTTCTGGAGGCTGTCGCGCTCGCGCGTGACGAGCGTGCCCTTGCCGCTGGCGGACTTGGCGAGGGCCGACTTGAGCCGATCGATCTCGGTCTGTGCGGCCTTGCGCGCGCTGTCGGCGGCCTGCTGCTGGAGCGCGACGGCCTTCTCCGCGCGCTGCAGCGAGCTCTCGAGTTCCGCGGAGCGCTCGTTGGCGGTGGTGAGGGCGCGCGTCAGGCTGTCGACGAGGCCCGCGTTTCCACCGGCCGATTCTGCAGCGGCGAGGCGCCCGCGCAGCCGATCGGCTTCGGCAGTGACGAGCACGCGGAGCGAATCGTTGACCTTCGCCTGGCGCGCGACGTCCGCCTCGCGTCCGGCGAGTGCGCGTTCCTGGTTGGCCGCCTGCATGCGGCTGTACGCCACCGCGCCGCCCACGATGGCCACGACCAGCGCACCGGTCGCGGTGAGCGTGGAGCGCAGGCGGGTCGACGATTTCACCTTCTCGTCCTTGAGCGCCTTCTCGAAGGCGAGGGTGCGCATGCCAGGGCCGGCGTCGCCCGCAGTCGGTGACGGCGCGAGCGGCGTGGGAGCGGCGACGAGCGCGGGCCGGGTTGGTGGCGCGGGTCGCGGCACCGCGCTCTCGATCATCGTGGCGGCGACGATCTTGGGCGACGTGGCCACGACACGGAACTGCGGCCCGCTCTCACCCAACTGCATGACCGCGCCGGTGACCACGGCAGTGCGGGCGTTCGGTGCGAGACGCGCGCCGTTCAGCCAGGTGCCGTTCCGGCTCCCCAGGTCAGTGAGCGCCCAGGCCGTGCCATCATGTTCGAGAATCGCGTGGCTCGCGGACACCACCGCTGCTCCGTCGCCCGTGATGACCAGCTCGAATTCAGGGTCGCGGCCGATGCGGACCGGCGTCGCGGAATACTCGTGGCGTTGTCCCGAGCGGGGTTCGGCGAGTACGAGATACGCGGGCATGGCAACGGTGGGCGCGGAGGAGGTCGGTCGGCAGCATCACCTGCTGGCGGCAATCTGCATCCCGGCGGTGCTGAACGCGACCGGTGCTCGCGCCCGGGACGCGACGATGAGTAGCAGGAACATGGCGACGCGGGCGACCTGCAATGAAGGCGTGCGAACCAGCTATCTGGTGGCCGAACGGAGCGCGGCGCTGATTGCTGCGAGTCCGCCCTTCAATTCATCGTGCGTCGGCCAACCGAAGCCGATGCGCATGTTGCGGTCATCCTGCTCGAACCAGTGACCAGGTCCGACCCAGGTCTTGTATTCGCCATTGAGCGCCGCGTAGAAACGCGCGACGTCGATCGGCGCCTGCGGCTTGATCCGCGGGAACGCCACGACGCCACCCGCCGGCTCGACCCACTCCATCGTCGACTCGGCCGCGATCCAGTCGCGCACGATGCCCCGCCCCGCAGCCACTGCCGCCGCAATCGCCGGTCGTTCCGCGGCTCGGCGCCGATAGAGCTGGTAGCTGATCTCCTCGTCGAGCACGGCGCCGGTGATGAAGATCTGCTCCTTGGCCGCGAGGAACTGCTCGTTGAGCGAGGAATCGCGCGTCATCAACCACCCCATGCGGAGCCCCGGCAGGCCGTATGCCTTGGAGAGCGACGCGACGCTGATCACGTGCGGCCCGAGGGCCGTGGCGAAGGGCGCGGGCTCCGCGAGCGTGAGGTCGCGATACGTCTCGTCGACCAGCAGATAGGCGCCGCGCGCCGCCACGAGCGTGGCCAGCCGTTCCAGCTCACTTCGGTCGAAGACGATACCGGTCGGGTTGTGCGGCGTGGTGATGCTCACGAGCCGCGTGCGCTCGGTCATCGCCGCCGCGATCTCGTCGACCGTCCACTGCCAGCCGCGCTCGAAGGCGAGGTCCACGTACGTGGCCGTGGCGCCGATGGCGCGCGGCGTCTCGATGTTCGTGGCGTAGTTGGGGCGAAGCACCACGAGGTGGTCGCCCGCCTCGAGCAGTGTCGTGGCCACGATGAAGAGCGCGCCCGCGGCGCCCGTCGTCAGCAGCACCTGGTCGGGGTGACAGCCGCCTTCGGCCGCGAGCAGCGCGCGGAGGCCTGGGTGTCCGCGGTGGTCGCCGTACAGCAGCAACGTGGCGCCCACGTCGAAGTCGAGCTTGAGCTCGCCGACCGTGCGGTCGCGCATCGAGCTCTCGGCCAGGTTGTACGTGATGGCGTCATACCCGATCTGTTCGGGCGACTCCACTTCGATGGGCATTCGGCGGTAGCGCATGCCGGAAGAATCCGTCGGTGCACGCCGCGGGGCAAGCCAGCCGCGAACGGTGTGGATGCGCCCAGAGCGCTCAACTTTTACGAGCTGCCCCTCGACGGTTCAATGCCCAAGAGCCGAGCTCGGCGCGTTCAATGCGATGGAGCCGCTCCCGGCGCGTCCAGCGGCACGAAGGTGCCCGCGTCCACCACGCCGTCGCTCACGCGATAGACCATCACGCCGGATCGCGCCATCTGCCCCATGAGCGGCGCAGGGCCCACCACGGCGGACGTCTGCGCGAAACGCAGTTGCTTCCCGCTGTACTCGAAGCCGACCTGCTCGCGCGCGTGATAGTGACCGCCGAGTGCGATCGCGAGCGTGTGCGTCTTGGTCACGCGCGCGAGCACGTCCGCCGGGTTCGACACCACGTGCCGGTACTGCTTGGCGCCCGCGATGGTGATGATCGACGGCGCGACCGAGTTCTCGTCGATGCCGGCCGACATCAGCGTGCCGCTGACCAGCGGGATGTGGTTGAACGTGACCACGGGCGTGCCCGCAGGCACCGTGGCCAGCTCCTGCTCGATCCACGCGAGCTGCACGTCGTCGACATGCCCGTAGTACGACTGGTCCTCGATGTCGACCGAATCGAGGCCGAGGAAATGCACGCCGCCGTAGGTGAAGCCGAAGTAGGTGGGACCGAGATACGAGCGGAACATCGCCTTGCCGTAGAGCGGGTGCGTGGCGGTGACCCCGGACTTGGCGCGCTCGATGCCGAAGTTCTCGTGGTTGCCAGGCACGCTCCATACCGGGGCACTGAAGCCGGCCGTTTCGCGCACGTACAGTTCGTAGTAGCCACGCGCTTCCGACTCGCCGACGCGCAGCGCGTCGCGCACGAGGTCGCCCGATACCAGCACGAAGGCCGGCTTCACGCTGTCGGCAATGGCCTTGAGCCGCCGCGTGCGCGCCACGCTCGCCTCGGCGATGTGTGTGTCGGACGCGTGGATGAAGGTGAAGCTGCGCGGCGCTGCAGCCGGCACGAGGGCAAAATCGGCGCGGGCAGTTGGCGCGCCCGCGGCAATCGGCAGCCACGGTTTTCCCTGTGCGCGGTACCCATCCGGTAGCGACACGCTCACCAGTCCAGTGCCGGCCGCGCTACGGAGCTGGTACCGACCATCCGCGCCGGTCGTGACCACGTCGCGCTGGTCGCTCACCGCCACGCCACCCACGCCGGGCTCACCTGCATCCTGTCGCCCATTGCCATTCCGGTCGGCAAAGACGACGCCCGTGACAATGACAGTGGCGGACTGCGCACGAGCGGGGTGCGAAACGGGAAGGACGACGGCCATGGCCGCGATGACGACGATGAGACGCATGGGAGCGTGGTTGAGGGCCAGAGGAGGGTAACGCCGAGGGCCGACCCGACACCAGCCCATCCCGTCGCGGGCACGGGTGCGTCCTACATTCAAGCCATGACCAGCCCCTCCTACGCCGCCATCGACCAGTACCTCGAGCAACTCTTCACGCCACCGGACGAGGCCCTCGAGCATGCGCTGCGCGCGAGCGAGGCGGCGGGGCTGCCGGCCATACAGGTGTCGGCGACGCAGGGGAAGTTCCTGCACCTCATGGCACGCATGGCCGGAGCCCGCCGCATCCTCGAACTCGGAACCCTCGGTGGCTACAGCGCGATCTGGCTCGCGCGCGCACTTCCGCAGGGCGGACGACTCGTGTCGCTCGAGTTCGACCCGAAGCACGCTGCGGTCGCGCGCGCGAATCTTGCGCACGCGGGCCTCGCAGATTGCACCGAAGTGATCGTGGGTGCGGCGCTCGACACGCTGGCCACACTCGTGCAGCGCGGCTCCGCACCGTTCGACTTCATCTTCATCGACGCTGACAAGCCGAACTACCCGACCTATCTCGACTGGTGTCTCAGGCTGAGCCGGCCCGGCACCGTGATCGTGGCCGACAACGTGGTGCGGAGCGGTGCCGTGCTCGCGCCGGCGCCGAGCGACGCGAACGCGCACGGTGCGCACGCCTTCAACGCGCAGCTTGCCGCCGATGCGCGGCTCGACGCGACCGTGCTGCAGCTCGTCGGCGGCAAGGGACACGACGGCATGGCGATCGCCATCGTGAAGGGCTGACGCGGATGATCGACCGTCGTCGTTTCCTATCGAGTGCAGCACTCGCCGCGATTGGATCGACCGTGCCGCTCCGGGGTTCCGACGCGCGATGGCTGCGCGCCACTGCGCACTCGAATGCACTGCGTGCCGTGCGCCCCGTGCCCACCGCCGCCCAGCTCCGTTGGCAGCGCGAGGAACTAGCCCTCTTCCTGCACCTGGGCGTGAACACCTTCACCGATCGTGAATGGGGCGACGGCATGGAAACGCCGGCGCTCTTCGATCCGGGTGCACTCGATGCGCGCAGCTGGGCCCGCATCGCGCGCTCGGCCGGCTTCAAGTCGCTCGTCCTCACCGCCAAGCATCATGACGGTTTCTGCCTCTGGCCCACGGCTACCACGGCTCACTCCGTGGCCGCGAGTCCGTGGCGCGGTGGTCAGGGCGACGTTGTCCGCGAACTCGCCGACGCGTGCCGTGCCGAACAGCTCGGGCTCGGACTCTACCTCTCGCCGTGGGACCGCCACGAGCCGCGCTACGGCGACTCGGCGGCGTACATGGATTTCTACGTGCGGCAACTCGAAGAGCTCTGCACGCGCTACGGGCTCTTGAGCGAAGTCTGGTTCGATGGCGCCAACGGCGAGGGCCCGAACGGACGCAAGCAGGTGTACGATTGGCCGCACATGCACGCCACCGTGCGGCGCCTTCAACCGCACGCCGTGATGTTCTCGGATGCTGGTCCCGACGTCCGCTGGATCGGCAACGAGCGCGGCGTCGCCGGTGAGACGTGCTGGAGCACCATCGATCCCGACGCCGTGCCGTACGCGGGCTACGACGTGCCCGGCGTGGGCGAGGTGCTGCAGCGTGGCCACGCCGACGGCGCCGTGTGGCGTCCCGGAGAGACCGACGTGTCGATCCGGCCCGGCTGGTTCCATCATGCAGCCGAGGACGCGAAGGTGAGGACCGGCGCCGAGCTGCTCGCGCTCTATGAATCGAGCGTCGGTCGGAACTCGAAGCTCTTGCTCAACGTGCCGCCCGACCGCGCCGGGCAGCTCGGCGCGACGGATGTCGCATCGCTCAGCGCATTCGGCCGAATGAAGCGCGACCTGTTCGCGCGCGACCTGGCCCAGGGCGCGGTCCTCTCGGCGTCGCCCAGCGAGCACGCGCGCGACGCGTACGCAGTGCTCGATCCGGATCCGGGCCGCGCGTGGACGCTGCCCACCGGCAGCACCGAGGGCGTACTCACGCTGGCGCTCAAGCAACGCGGAGCGGTGCGTGTCGTCCGGATCGAGGAACAGATCGAACACGGCCAGACGATCGAATCGTTCACCGTCGAAGCCATCGATGGCGTCACCGTCACCGAACTGGCGCGGGGCACGACCATCGGATACTGCCGCCTCCTGCGCATCGCCCCGACCCGCGCCGAACAACTGCGCGTGACCGTGCGCTCAACGCTCGGCCGCATCCGACTCGCCCGTATCTCGTTGCACGAGGGTGCCGGCTGACGTCAGCCGGTCGCCTCACCCCATCATGCGTTGCACGATGCGCGAGATGTCGTTCCACATCACGACGACGAAGAGCAGCATCACCGCCGCGAAGCCGACGCGCATGAACGCTTCGCGCGTGCGCACGGAGAACGCGCTGCCCTTCACCGACTCGGCCACGTTGATCAGGATCTGGCCGCCGTCGAGCAGCGGAATCGGCAGCAGGTTGAGGATGGCGATGTTGATGCTCAGGAACGCGAGCAGCACGAGCAGCGACTCGAGGCCGCCCGACTTGGCCGCCTCGACCGAACTCTGCGCGATCGCCAGTGGTCCGCCGAGCTGCTTGACGCTCACGCGGCCCGTCGCGAGTCCCTTGAGCACCTTGATCACCGAGCCGCCCATAGCGAGCGTGCCCTTCCACCCTTCCTGCACCGCCTCGCCGAACGCCACCGGGTCACGCCGAATGGCCGACTTGGGCGCCGCGCCGATCTTGCCGATGGTCTTCGCCTCGCCCGTGGCGTCGTCCATGCCAGGAGTCGGCTCGGGCGTCACCGTGATGGTTTGCGCCGCGCCCGCGCGCACGATGGCGACGGTCAAGGTCGTGCCCGGAGCAGCGGCGATCTTTTCGACGAACCCGGGCCAATCGCGCACTGACGCGCCGCCCACCGAGACGATGCTGTCCCCCGCGAGGAAGCCGGCCGCCGCCGCTGGCTTGCCCGGCAGCACGTCGCTCAACACGGGCGCGAGATACGGACGTCCGTAGAAGAGGAAGATCGCGATCGACACGGTGATCGTGAGCGCGAAGTTCATCATCACGCCGGCGAGCATGATGAGCAGCCGCGCGGGGAGTCCCTTGCTCTCGAACCAGCGATCCGCGGGCACCGGCTTCGGACCGAAGGGTGCGAGCGCCTGGTTGTCGAACTCCACGGGGTTGAGCCCCTTGGCATGCCCGGTATCGGCGAGCGCGGCCGCGCCTTCCGCACCGGTGGGCAACGGCGCTTCGCCGCCACCTTCGATCTTCGACATCGTCTCGTCTTCGCGGCTCGCCATCCGCACGTAGCCACCGATCGGCAGCCACGAAATGCGGTAGTCGGTCTCGCCCACTTTCACTCCCCACGCGCGACTGCCCCAGCCGAGCGAGAAGATCGGGGCGTAGACCCCCGTGAGCTTGGCGGCCACGAAGTGCCCGAGTTCGTGGACGAAGACCACGACGCCGAAGACGAGCAGCGGTGCGAGCCAGGTCAGCATGCGAAGTGCTCCCGCACGTGTGCGCGAGCGCGTGCATCCGCTTCGCCCAGCGCCACGCGTGTTTCGGACGGAGCGCCACCGACCGCGTCGAGCGCGGAGCGGATGGCGCGGGGAATTTCCATGAAGCGGATCTTGCCATCGAGGAAGAGCGCGACCGCCGCCTCGTTCGCGGCGTTGAACACCGCAGGCGCGGCCCCACCTGCCATGCCCGCCTCACGTCCGAGCGCGAGCGCAGGAAAATCGTCGAGCCGCACCGGCTCGAAGGTCAGCGGACTCATCTTCACCGGATCGAACGACGAAATGCCATGATCCACCACGCGCTCCGGGTGCGTCAATGCATACAGCACGGGAATCTCCATCGTCGGCTGCCCCACCTGGGCGAGCACGCTGCCATCGACGAACTCGACCATGCTGTGCACCACGCTCTGGGGATGGACCACGACGTCGATCTGCTCGTACGGGATGCCGAACAGGATGTGCGCCTCGATCACCTCGAGCGCCTTGTTGGCGAGAGTCGCACTGTCTACGGTGATCTTGCGCCCCATGTTCCATGTCGGATGCTTGAGCGCATCCGCCAAGGTCGCGCTTTCGAGCTGGGCGCGGGTCCAGGAACGAAACGGGCCGCCGCTCGCCGTGAGGATCAGCCGCCGGACCTCGGACCGCGGACGACCACTGATGCACTGCAGGATGGCCGAATGCTCGCTGTCGACGGGCACGATTTCGCCCCCGCCCCGCTTCGCGGCCGCCTGCGTCAGGGCGCCGGCCATTACCAGCGTCTCCTTGTTGGCGAGCGCCACGCGCTTGCCGCGCTCGAGCGCCGCCAGCGTCGCGTCGAGCCCCGCCGCGCCGACCACGGAGTTGAGGACCACCTGCACATCGTCGCGCTGCGCGGCACGCACGAGACATTGCGGGCCGGTCTCCCAACCCGCGGGATGCCCGCTGCCGTCCTGCACGAGTCCCACGTACCCCGGCTGCCAGCGCGTGGCCTGCTCGGCGAGCAGCACCTTGTTCGAATGCGCGGTGAGTGCCGCTACCCGATAGCGCGTGTGTTGCCGTTCCAGGACGCGCAGCGCCGTGGTGCCGATCGAACCGGTCGATCCCAGGATCGCGACGCCGATCATTGCGGCCCCATCGGAACGGACACGAGCAGCCACGGCAGCATCAGGTAGGCCACCGGCATCACGAAGAACATCGAGTCGAGCCGATCGAGCACGCCGCCGTGCCCGGGAAAGACGCCGGAGGAGTCCTTCACGCCGGCCTCGCGCTTGAGCAGCGATTCGAACAGGTCGCCGACCTGCGCCACCAACGACATGAGCACCGCAAACACGATCGTGCCCGACGCCGTCATCGTGACCTCGGCCAACGGTTTGAGCACGTACTCGCAGTACCCGAAGGCCATCCCGATCGTGATCAGCAGGCCCCCGATCGACCCGGCAATCGTCTTGCCGGGGCTCACGCTCGGCATCAGCTTCGCCCCGCCGAAGATCCGGCCGAAGAGATACGCCCCCGTGTCGGTGGACCACGCCATCCAGACCGGCAGCACGACGAGCGCGGAGCCCGCCGCCGCGCCGATCACGTACGGGTGGTAGCGGATGGCGTAGGCGAAGCTGAGCGTGCCCGCGGTGTACAGCACGCCGAGCACCGTGACGCCCGCGGACGCCAGCGGCTTCTCGCCGGTCGACCGGGTGAGCAGCAATGCGGTGAAGACCACCAGCATGCCGACCACGGCGGCGCTGACCGGCACGTAGAACCAGTCATTGAACATGCCGTGCACGAGAAACGGCACGATCACGGCGCTTGGAATGCCGATCCAGCTGATCGGATTGATGCCGTCGACGCGGGCCATGCGGTAGAACTCCCAGACCCCGATGCCCGAGAGCACGGCGAGGAGGACGGCCCACCAGAGGCCGCCGAGCCACGCCGCCATGACGACCAGCGGCGCGCCGACGAGTCCGGTGAGGACCCGCATGATGAACTGTCGCTGCATGCTCAGCGCCGCGCCCCATGATGCCCGCGCGACCGACGGTGACGCATGCGCGTCACCGTCAGACTTCCATCAACTCGGCTTCCTTCGCCTTGAGGAGGTCGTCGACCTTCTTGATGAAGTCGTCGTGGAGCTTCTGCAGCTCCTTCTCCGCGTGCTTGACGTCGTCCTCGGAGGTGCCGGAGAGCTTCTTGAGCTTGTCGCGCGAGTCGGTGCGGGCATGGCGCACGCCCACGCGCCCTTCTTCGGCGAGCTTGTGGACGACCTTGACCAGCTCCTTGCGGCGCTGCTCGTTGAGCGAGGGGAGCGGCACGCGGATGACGCCGGCGTTCTGCGCCGGGTCGAGGCCGAGTTCCGCGTCGCGGATCGCCTTCTCGATGGCCTTCGCGTTCCCCTTGTCCCACGGGGTCACGAGCAGGAGGCGGGGCTCCGGCGCGGCGACGCTCGCCACCTGGTTGAGGGGCAGGTTCTGCCCGTAGACCTCGACCCGCACGGTGTCGAGGAGGTTGGGCGACGCCTTGCCCGACCGGATTCCCCCGATCTCCTTGCGGGTCACCTCCAGCGACTTCTCCATGTGGAGCTTCGCGTCCTTCTTGATCTGCTCGATGGGTGTCATGTGACGAGGGTGCCGACCCGCTCGCCGCGCAACGCCGCCGCGACCGCGCCGGACTTGTGGATGTTCAGGACGATCAAGGGGAGCGAATTCTCCTTGCACAATGTGATCGCCGTCTGGTCCATCACGCCGAGCTCGCCGCCGATGACTTCACGGTAGCTCAACGTCTCGTACATCTTGGCTGCCGGATCCTTCCGCGGGTCGGCCGTATAGATGCCGTCCACTCCCGTGGCCTTGATGATCACCGACGCCTTGATCTGGATCGCCCGCAGCACCGCTGCGGTGTCCGTTGAAAAGTACGGATTCCCCGTGCCGGCGGCAAAGATCACCGTGCGCCCCTTCTCGAAGTGGCGGAGCGCCCGACGCCGGATGTACGGCTCCGCGAGCTCCTCCATCCGGATGGCGGTCATGACGCGCGTGTCGATGCCGGCCCGCTCGAGCACGTCCTGCATCGCGAGCGCGTTGATGACCGTGCCGAGCATCCCCATGTAGTCGGCCGCGACGCGGTCCATGCCCATCTTCGAGAGCTGCGACCCGCGCACGATGTTGCCGCCGCCGATCACCAGCCCGATGCTCGCGCCCATCGCCACGATCGTACGCAGTTCGCCGGCGAGCCGGCTGATCGTGTCGAAGTCGAGCCCGAACCCCTTTTCCCCCGCGAGCGCCTCACCGGAAATCTTGAGGAGGATGCGTGGGTACTTGAGCTCCGGGCTCGCGACCGGCACCTGGTATGCGCCGGACATGACGGCCTACGCCTCGCCCATCTGGAAGCGTGCGAACCTGCGGATCGTCGCGCCGGAGCCCGCTTCCTTCACGAGCGCGCCGATCGTCTTGCTGTCGTCGCGGACCCACGGCTGTTCGAGCAGCACCACCTCGCCGAAGTACTTGGCGATGCGGCCCTCGACCATCTTCTCGACGATGTTGGCCGGCTTGCCACTCGCGGCGGCCTGCTCCGTGAAGATGCGACGCTCGCGATCGACGAGCGCCGCCGCGACTTCCTCGCGGTTGACCGCGACCGGAACCGCCGGGACGCCCGCCGCGACGTGCTCGGCGACCGTCTTGGCCAGCTGTTCGACGGCCGCGCCCTTGCCTGCGACTTCGACCAGCACGGCCACGCGGCCGTTGTGGTGCAGGTAGGTGCCGATGGTGCCGTCGGTGCTGAAGCGCGCGACGCGGCGCAGCACGACGTTCTCGCCCGTCTTGGCGGAAATGCCCTTGACGACTTCGCCGACCGTGCGCTTGCCGTCGTGCTTCCAGATCGCGTCGAGGAGCTGGCCCTCGGCGCCCACGTGCACGACGCCGTTGACGTTCTCGTCGAGCGCGATGTGCTCGGCCACCGCCTTCGAGAAGGCGACGAACTCGTCGTTGCGACCGACGAAGTCGGTTTCGGCATTGACCTCGATGAGCGAGCCCGACTGGCCGTCCGGCGCGACGATGAGGGCAATCTGCCCCTCGCTCGCCTGGCGATCGGTACGCTTCTCGGCCTTGGCGATGCCGCGCTTGCGCAAGAGCTCCACGGCCAGGTCCATGTTGCCCTGCGACTCATCGAGGGCCTTCTTGCAATCCATCATGCCCGCGCCGGTGCGGGCGCGGAGCTCGGCGACGTCCTTGGCGGTAACCATGGTGGTACTCACTCTCGGGTGTCCTGCGGTTGGTGTGACAACGCCGCCAGCTTGCGAGGGCCGGCGGCGTCGTGAGAAACGGACAATGCGACGCCGACCTTACTCGGCGCTCGCCTCGCCCGCGGCCTCGCCCGCCTCGGCGGGTTCGGCCGCGCCTTCCTCGCCGCCCTTGAGGCGGGCCGCGATCGCCTCGGGCTTGGCCCGACGACGGCGCGGACGGCGACGCTTGCGCTTGTCATCCTCGCCCGCGGGCTCGGCGCCACGATCGGACGAGTAGGTGAACGACTCCGACTCCTCGTGGTCGTTGCGCGACGGGGCCTCGCGACGGGCCTCGGTGATCGCGTCGGCAATGGCCTGCGTGATCAACTCGACGGAGCGGATCGCGTCGTCGTTGCCGGCAATCGGGACCGTGATCAGGTCCGGATCCGAGTTGGTATCGCAGATGGCGACGATCGGGATGCCGAGCTTGTTGGCCTCGGTCACCGCGATGCGCTCCTTCTTCGAGTCGATCACGAACATCAGCCCGGGGAGGCGCGTGAGGTTCTTGATGCCCGAGAGGTTCTTGGCCAGCTTGTCGCGCTGGCGGCTCATGAGGAGCTGTTCCTTCTTGGTGTAGTTCGAGAAGTCACCGCCTTCCTCGGAGCCGGCCTCGAGTTCGCGGAGGCGCTTGAGCTGCTTCTTGACCGTCTGGAAGTTGGTCATGAGGCCGCCCAGCCAGCGCTCGGTCACGTGCATTGCGCCGCAGGCCTCGGCCTGCTGGGCGACGATCGCGGAGAGCTGCTGCTTGGTGCAGACGAAAAGGACGTTCTCGCCCTTCATCACGACATCGCGCACGAGCTTCTGCGCGAGTTCGAGCTGACGGATCGTCTTCTGGAGGTCGATGATGTGGATCCCGTTGCGCTCCGCGAAAATGAAGCGGCGCATCTTGGGATTCCACCGGCGCGTCTGGTGCCCGAAGTGGACACCGGCGGCAAGGAGCTGGTCGAGATTCGGCTGCGACATCTGGTGTTGATCCTGGGTTGGTCGTCCGCGTCCGTCGTGGTCTCCCTGCGACCGCCCAGCGGTGGGCGGCACCCCCAGGGAGACTCGGGGCGCGTGCGGGATAGGTGAGGACTAGCGCTTGCTGAACTGGAACCGCTTGCGGGCCTTCGGACGACCCGGCTTCTTGCGCTCGACCGCGCGGGCATCGCGCGTGAGGAGCCCGAAATTGCGCAACTTCGGCTTGTTGGCCTCGTCAACGACGACGAGGGCACGAGCGACGCCCAGGCGCAGCGCGCCAGCCTGACCGGTCTGGCCACCGCCTTCGATGGTGGCCGTCACGTCGAAGCGACCGACCGCATCGGTGACCGCCATCGGCTGCTGGATGGCCGTCACGAGGGAGGGACGGGGGAAGTAATCGCCTAGAGTGCGGCCGTTGATCTCCCACTTGCCCGAACCCGGGCGCAGGTAGACACGGGCCACTGCTTCCTTGCGGCGGCCGATGGTGTGGATGATGTCCGCCATGGCTTACTTCCCGACCTTGCTGAAGGTGAGCGTCTTGGGGGCCTGCGCGACATGCGGATGCTCCGCGCCCGCGTAGACGCGGAGCTTGATGCGGAGCTTCTGGCGGCCGAGGGCCGTCTTGGGCAGCATGCCGTGGACCGCCTTCTCGATGACGCGCTCGGGGTGCTTGGCGAGCATCGACGCGAAGGGCACGTGCTTCTCGTGCCCCATGTAGCCGGAGTAGTTGAAATACGTCTTCTGCTCCGCCTTGCGTCCGGTGACCTTCACCTTGCTGGCGTTGATGACGATGACGTTGTCGCCCGTGTCCATGTGCGGCGTGTACATGGCCTTGTGCTTCCCGCGGATGACCTTCGCGACTTCCGTGGCGAGGCGACCCAGGACCATCCCATCGGCATCGACGATGTACCAGTCGTGCTGGATGTCCTTCGGGGTCGCGGTGTAGGTGCTGCGCATACGTGTGGGTAAACCAGACATGCCGTAGGACTTGCGCCCTCACCGGTGCGGAATGCAACCCGGGTCTCGGGACGCCCGTGGCAGGGCGTTTTTGGACAGAACTGCAAGATAGACAGTCGCTTAGCTCGGGTCAACCGGGGCGCTCTCGGGGCACGCGAGGGCGGCCCGTGGCGGGGCGGGCTACCTTGCGGACCCATGTCGCCCCTCCGTCTCATCCTGCTCGCCGGCCTGGTCTGGCTGCTCTACGCGAGTTGGGTCCTGAGCGGCGGTGCCATCAGCCATCATCTCCTCAACGACGCTGTCTTTCAGCTGTTTCCGCTGGCCAGCGCGGCGACGGCCTGGGGGGCGGCCCGCCGCCCGGCCCTTGCTCCCGCATCGCGAGACGCGTGGCGTTTGCTCGCCATCGGGCTGACGCTCAATACGCTGTCGACCACGCAGTGGCTGGTGTTCGATTGGACCGGCCCCGTGCTTGAACTGCCGGCGTGGACCGCGGCGAGCTACCTGCTCTACTACCCGTTTGTCGCGGCCGGGCTGACGCGCTTCCCGACCGCTCGGAGGCTGCGTGCGGAGGCGCGCCGGGGGTGGCTGGACGCGGCGCTCGTGACGACCGGGCTCGTCACGGTCACCTGGTACGTGACCTGGACGTACAGCTCGATGTTCGCGTCGGCGGGGGTCTGGGCCACGATCCTCAACCTGATGACGCTCGGGTCGGACCTCTTCATTGCCTGGGCGGCGTGGACCATCTACCGGGATGAGCAGGACGCGGATGCACGCCCAGCCATGCGCATGCTGTGCGTGGCCATGCTGGCGCTCGCTTTCGGCGACACCACGCTGTCGGTGTGGCAGGTCCTCGATCGCTACCAGAGCGGCACCTTTCCGGACGTGCTCGTGTCGGGAGCGTACACGCTCGTAGCCGCCGCGCCACTCTTGCATCGGCGTTCGAATGCGACCCCGCTGCCCGAGGAACGCCCCGTCGCGGCGCGCTCCTCGCCCTGGCCCGTGATTGCGCTCGTGGGTGTCGTGGTGCCGCTGGCCGTCGAAATCGTGCGCCATCGCGATCTCGACCAGACCGTGCTCGTGCTCGCGGCCATCACGGTCATGGCCATGGAAGTCGCGCGCCAGGCGGATATCCGCCGGCAGAACCGCAAACTCGCCGCGGCACGCGCCGAACAGGACGCACGCTTCCGCTCGCTCGTCATGTACTCGCACGACATGACCTTCGTGTGTGACCGCGAAGGCCGCCTCGCGTATGCCAGTCCGTCCGCGCCACGGCAGCTCGGCATGGGCACCAAGTCCTTGACGGCCGGCGACGTCCTGGCGCTCGTGCATCCGGCCGACCGGGCGCGGCTCGCGGAGTTGCTTGCGAGCGTGAGCCCGGATGCACCGCGCAAGGCGGTGCACTGGCGCATGGGAGCCGATGGCACTTGGCGTGACGTCGAAGGCTTGCTCACCGACCTGACCGCCGATCCCTCCGTGCGCGGCATCGTGCTCAACGTGCGTGACGTGAGCGAGCGCGAGCGCCTCGAGGAGCAGCTGCGGCAGTCGCAGAAGCTGGAAGCGATCGGCCGCCTCGCGGGCGGCATTGCGCACGACTTCAACAACATCCTCGCGGCGGTCCTGTCGAACGCCCAGCTCCTCCAGGAGGTGCGGCCGGGTCAGGAGGCGAAGGACATCGAGGACGCGGCGCGACGCGGTGCGACGCTTGTACGGCAACTGCTCGAGTTCTCGCGCGGCGAATCGCCGGCCCCCGGTCCGGTGAACCTCGGCGAGGTGGTCATGGCGATGGCGCCGATGATGCGCCGCCTTATCGGGCGCGAGGTGGAACTCGTCTTCGACGTGAGCAACAGCGCGGCCGTCGTCTGGCTTGATCGCGGGCAGCTCGAGCAGGTGATCTTGAACCTCGTGATCAATGCGCGTGACGCGATGCCGGACGGCGGGTCGGTGCGCGTCGAGACGTGGGTCGAGGGCGACTTCGCCGTGATGCGAGTCAGCGACACGGGCATGGGCATGGACGCCGAGACCCGCGCCAAGGTGTTCGAGCCGTTCTTCACCACGAAGCCAAGGGGCCGGGGCACCGGGCTCGGCTTGGCGACGGTCTACGGCATCGTCACGAAGGCCGGGGGAGAAATCGCCGTGGACAGCCTGCCCGGCGCCGGAACGCGCATGCAGGTGCGCCTCCCCGTTGCCAACCACGCGGCCGTGATCACGCCGCTGGCCGATACTCCACCCATGCGAGACGATGCGAGGCTCGTGCTGATCGTCGACGACGAGGATGCCCTGCGCTTGTCGATCGCCCGCTTCCTCGAGCGGCGGGGATTCCGCGTGCTCGTGGCGCGCGATGGCCTCGCCGCGCTCGCCGCGCTCGCGGAGCACGATTGGCAGGTGGATCTCGTGCTCACCGACATCGTCATGCCGCGTCTGGGCGGCATCGAGCTGGCGCAACGCATCGCCAACCGGCCGGGTGGCCCGCTCGTGCTCTGCATGACCGGGCACGCGGGGCGTACATACGAGGCGCCCTCTGGGGCACCGTGGCATCCCGACCGCGTGCTCATCAAGCCCTTCGAGCTGAGCGACCTCGTGGAGCGGATCAGCGCGATGGTGGCGGTGGTCGCGCGCTAGCGGAGTTCGACGAGCAGCGCGCCCTTCTCCACCGCGGTGCCTGGTATGGCGAGCACCTTGACCACCGTGCCCGCGCTCGCCGCCTTGAGCTCGTTCTCCATCTTCATCGCTTCCATCACCACGAGGCCCTGACCGGGCACGACCTCGTCGCCGGGCTGGACGTTGACGCGGACGATGAGGCCGGGCATCGGCGCCATGAGCGGCGCTGGACCCTTGGCCGCCGAGCTCGCGGCCGACGCATCGCGGATGGTGCGGCTCCGCTCGTCGAGCGCTTCCACATCGAAGCGCCAACCGTCCATGCGCAGCACGTACTGCCCGCGCGCGCCAGTGCGTCGTGCGACGACCCGGTGGACCGCGTCACCGATCGTGACGAGCCGCACCGGCGAGCCCTGTACGTCGGCGGCGTGCGCCGAGACCCGCGTACCGTCGACGACGATGCCATCGGCGTCCAGCACGACGTCGACGCGGCGCGAACCGACCTGCACGATGTACTTCATGGGAAGGCCTCCGGAACGAGCTCGCAGACCGTCTCGACGTGCGACGTCTGCGGAAACATGTCGAACGCGAGGATGTGCGAGAGCGTCCAGTGCGGCAGGCGCGCGACGTCGCGCGCGAGCGTGGCCGGATTGCAGCTGACGTAGAGAATGGCGCGGGCGCTGCCGTGGGCCGCATCGAGTGCGTTCGTGACCTTGGCCGCGAGTCCGTCGCGGGGCGGATTGACGATCACGACATCGGCCGGAAGCGCGCGCGGCAGCGCGTCCTCGACGCGTGCGGCGATCGCCGTGCTGCCGGGCGGCAGCCGCGTGGCGCTCCAGCGCGATGCGTCGGCGTCGAGTTCGATGGCCGTGACACTGACGCCTCCCAGCGCGAGCGGAACGGCAGTGTCCCCCGCGCCGGCGTAGGCATCGATGACCGTGCGCGGGTTGAATGCGCGCACGCGCTCCAGCAGGTGCGTGCGGAGCAGCGACGCGACGTCGGCGTTCACCTGCGCGAACGACGCGCCCGGCTCTTGGGCCGTGCGACGATCTGCGACGAGCCGTCGCTGCGCGCGATGCGGATGCCACCAGATGGCAGTGAGCACCGGGACGGTAGCGAGCAACGACTGCGCGGCGCCCTCCGCCCACTGCTCGCCGCCCTCGACTGTGAGGGCGATGCCACCTTCCGACTCGCGCGCGGTCATGCGCAGTCCGCTCCACACGGGCAGGTGCGCGCCCGCCTTGACCACCGACTGGAGCGCAGCGACGACGGGCTCGCGCGTGATCAGGCAGTCGCTGAGCGTGAAGATCGCGCCCGGCGTGTGGTACGCATTGAGCCCCGCGCGCCAGCCGCCGTCTGCCAGTGGACGGAAATGGAGCGAGAGCGATCGACGGTAGCGCCACGGTGACGGTCCCACACGGACCTCGGGCGTCCGCACCAACGGTCGCTTGGCGATGCGCTGGAACGCATCGCGGATGATGCCGGCCTTCGCGTCACGCTGTGCCTCCACGCTCAAATGCTGCAGCTGGCAGCCGCCGCAGTCGTCGGAGGTGTAGTGTGCGCAGGCGGGTTCGACGCGTCCCGCGCCCGGCGCGATCAGCCGCTCGAGCCGAGCGGTCAGGAACCGCGCGTCGTCGGCGGCGGGATCAAGCCGCACCTCCACCTGGTCGCCCGGTGCGGTGCGCGGCACGAATACCACGCGGCCATCGACTCGCGCCACGCCGACGCCACCGGCGCCGATGGTAGCGATGTCCACCGTGACCGTGGTCGTCGGCAACGCGCTGGTCGGCTTCGCCCGTGCGATGGCGCTCACCTCAGCGAAGGCCGTCGAGAAGTCCGGCGCGACGCCACGCGTCGCCGCCCGTGGCCGCTGCAGGTGAAGAGCTCGGCGCCGCGCTGCTCGCGGCGGTGGTCGACACGCCGCCGCGCGCCGAACGATCACGCTCGGCGATGAGCGCGGCCGCGACCGCCGCGGCGAGCACGGCGTCATCGGGTGGCTGCGGCGTGGCGATGGCATCGAGGTGCTGCTCGAGCCACTGGATCGAGATGTTGCCCGATTGCCAATCGGGATGTTCCATGACACGCAGGTGGAACTCGCGCGACGTCTCGATGCCGTCGATGGTCAGCTCGAGCAGCGCGCGGTGCATGCGCGCGATCGCCTGCTCGCGCGTGGCCGCGTGCACGATGAGCTTGGCGAGCATCGGATCGTAGAAGAGCCCGACTTCGCTGCCCGCCTCGATGCCGCCGTCCCAGCGCACGCCGGGGCCGCTCGGCAGGTGCAAGTGCTCGATGCGTCCGGTGCTCGGCAGGAAACCGTTGGCCGGATCTTCGCTCGTGATGCGGCACTCGATCGCCCAGCCGCGCGGCACCAGCGGTTCCGTGAACGGCAGCTTCTCCCCGGACGCGATACGAATCTGCCACTGCACGAGGTCGAGTCCGGTCACAAGTTCGGTGACCGGGTGCTCGACCTGGATGCGCGTGTTCATCTCGAGGAAGTAGAAGTTCCCGTCGCGGTCGAGCAGGAACTCGCAGGTGCCAGCGTTCACGTAGCCTGCCGCCTTCGCGGCCGCAACCGCGACGTCGCCCATGCGCTTGCGCAGCTCCGGTGTGACGGCCACCGACGGCGCCTCCTCGATCATCTTCTGGTGGCGACGCTGCACGGAGCACTCGCGTTCGCCGAGCGAGATGCAGTTGCCGTGGCTGTCGGCGAGGACCTGGATCTCGACGTGTCGCGGCCCCTCGATGTACTTCTCGACGTACACCGCGTCGTCGCCGAACGACTTGCGTGCTTCGGAACGCGCCGAGTCGAGCGCAGCGGCCATCTCGCCGTCGGCGCGCACGATGCGCATTCCCTTCCCTCCACCGCCCGCGGCGGCCTTGAGGAGCACGGGGTAGCCGTACTTGGCCGCAACGGTGCGGGCTTCGGCGGCATCAGTAAGCCCCTGCGCCGTACCGGGCACGACGGGGACGCCGGCCGAGATGGCGAGCGTGCGCGCGGCGGTCTTGCTCCCCATCGCGGCGATGGCTTCTGCTGGCGGTCCGACCCAGACGAGTCCGGCCTCGCGCACCGCGCGCGCGAACCACTCGCGTTCGCTGAGGAAGCCGTAGCCGGGATGGATGGCCTGGGCCCCGACGCGCTTGGCCACCTCGATGATCACGTCACCCTTGAGGTAGCTCTCGCTCGAGGGAGCGGGCCCGATGCGCACGGCTTCGTCGGCCTCGCGCACGTGTGGCGCCTGTGCGTCGGCGTCGGAATAGACGGCCACCGAGCGCACGCCGAGTTCCTGGCAGGCGCGGATGATCCGCAGCGCAATTTCACCGCGATTGGCGACGAGGAGCTTTGTGAACATGGTCGAGGGTGAGTCGTCGGCTGAGCGGAGGGGAACGGAGGACGAAGAGAGTTGCGGGGGTGGGAGACACAGAGCACACAGAGCCCGGCGGAGAACTACCGTGTGATGAAAGCGTGTGTCACAGTGGGGTGGGCACGCGCCGACAACGCGAAGTCAAAAACAAAGGAGCTCGATCGAGGGATTTCTGTGCACCGATGCTGTCCTGGTGCTGTGGGTCGGTCAATTGCCCGATTCCCCGCGCTTGCGGTTGCCGACCCATCATCACTGCCGCGAGCAACATTCTCCTCTGTGGACCTCTGTGTGCTCTGTGTCTCCCACCCCCGCAACTCTCGTTTGTCCTCCGTTTCCCTCCGGATCGCTACAGCGGGATGTTGCCGTGCTTGCGGGGCGGGTTGCGATCGCGCTTGGTGGCGAGTGTGTCGAGCGCTTCGATCAACCGCGGGCGTGTCTCGCGCGGGTCGATGATGTCGTCGAGGTAGCCGCGGCTCGCCGCCACGTACGGGTTCGCGAACTTGGCCGTGTACTCGGCCACGCGCGAGTCGGTGGCGGCCGCCTGGTCGGCGCTCTCCGCGATCTCCTTGCGGAAGAGGATCTCGACGGCGCCCTTGGGGCCCATGACGGCGATCTCCGCGGTGGGCCACGCCACGTTGTAGTCGCCGCGGATGTGCTTGGAGCTCATGACATCGTACGCGCCACCGTACGCCTTGCGCGTGATGACGGTGAGCTTGGGCACCGTTGCTTCGCAGTAGGCATAGAGCAGCTTGGCGCCGTGCTTGATGATGCCGCCATGTTCCTGCGCGACCCCCGGCAGGAAGCCCGGCACGTCCTCGAAGGTCACGACGGGAATGTTGAACGCGTCGCAGAAGCGGATGAAGCGCGCCGCCTTGGTGGATGCGTTGATGTCGAGCACTCCCGCGAGCACGGCCGGCTGGTTGGCGACGATGCCGACGGAGTGTGCGCCCAGATGGGCAAAGCCGCAGAGGATGTTGCCGGCGAAATCGGGCTGCACTTCGTAGAACTCGCCATCGTCGACGACGCGCTTGAGTACGTCATGCATGTCGTACGGCTTGTTCGGATGATCGGGAACCACGTCGAGCAACGCTTCGTCGCGTCGATCGCGCGGATCGCTGCCGGCGCCTTTCGGTGGCTCGCCCAGGTTGTTCTGCGGGATGTAGCGGAAGAGTTCACGGATCGCCTGCAACGACGCGAGTTCGGAATCGTGGCTGAAATGCGCGACGCCGCTCGTGCCCGCGTGCGTGTCGGCTCCACCCAGCCGCTCCATCGTCACGTCCTCGTGCGTGACCGTCTTCACGACGTTCGGCCCGGTGACGAACATGTAGCTCGTCCCCTTGACCATGTAGATGAAGTCAGTGATGGCCGGCGAGTACACGGCGCCACCGGCGCAGGGCCCGAGGATGGCGGAGATCTGCGGAATCACCCCGGACGCCATCGTGTTGCGGAGGAAGATCTCCGCATAGCCGCCGAGTGAGACGACGCCTTCCTGGATGCGCGCGCCGCCCGAGTCGTTGAGGCCGATGACGGGGCAGCCGTTGCGCACCGCGAGGTCCATGACCTTGCAGATCTTTTCGGCGTACGTCTCCGAGAGCGAACCGCCGAGCACGGTAAAGTCCTGCGAGAAGACGTAGACGGGCCGGCCGCTGATCTTGCCTGAGCCGGTCACGACGCCGTCGCCGTAGACCTGCTGCGACTCCAAGCCGAAGTCGTGCGAGCGATGCGTCACGAAGCGGTCGAGCTCGACGAAGGAGCCCTCGTCGAGGAGAACGTCGAGGCGTTCGCGGGCCGACAGCTTCCCCTTGGCATGCTGGGCCTTGATGCGCTCGGGACCGCCACCTTGCTCGGACTCGGCGCGGCGGCGCTCGAGGAGCTCCAGTTTTTCTCGCATGGACATAGGGAACAAAGGTACCACCGCCACCCGCCGCACCGTCAGGCGGCCACGCGCAACTGGCGCGATGACGCGCGCGCCGCCAACCTACGGCGGTGACGCGTCCCCCTTCCCATCAAGCCATGTCCGCTCGTGTCCTGCTCCGCGTTCGTGCCGGCGTCATGGCGTCGGCGGTTTCGTCGTCGCTCCTGTTCGCCACCGGTTGCGCGGACAAGGGAAGCAGTACGCCAGCGGCTGCCGCCGAGAGCGGCGGCGTGGCCGCGTCGAGCAGCGCCGCAAGTGACGCGCTCAGCGCAGGTCCGCGTATTGCGGTGCCGCGTCCCGGCCCCGCTGGCGAGTGGCCGATGGCGGGCGGCGACTACTCGAACTCGCGCTTCTCCGAGCTCGACCAGATCACGCCGTCGAACGTGCAGGGGATGCACGTGGCGTGGGCGTTCAGCACGGGCACGCTGCGCGGGCACGAAGGGCAGCCGCTCGTGATCGACAACACGATGTACGTGATCACGCCATTCCCGAACGTCGCGTATGCGATCGACTTGCGAGCAGAGGGGCAGCCGCTCAAGTGGCGCTTCCGCCCGGAGAACGCGCAGGCGGCGGCTGGGCGCGCCTGCTGCGACGTCGTCAATCGCGGCGCGGCCTTCTACGAGGGATTGCTGATCTACAACCTGCTCGATGGCCACACGGTGGCCGTCAACGCGCAGACCGGGCAGCAGGTGTGGAAGACGCGCATGGGCGACGTGAGTCTTGGCGAGACGATCACGATGGCGCCGATCATCGTGAAGGGCCGCGTGATCGTCGGCTCGAGCGGCGGCGAGATGGGGGTGCGCGGCTGGGTGGGTGCGCTCGACGCGAAGACGGGCAAGCTGCTCTGGCGAGGCTACAACGTCGGGCCCGACAAGGACATGCTCATCGATGCCAGCTTCAAGCCCTTCTACGATCACGACAAGGGCACGAACTTGGGCGTCTCGAGCTGGGTGGGCGAGAGCTGGAAGCAGGGCGGTGGCGTGGCGTGGGGCTGGGTGTCGTACGATCCCGAGCTCAACCTCATCTACTATGGCACGTCAAACCCCGGGCCATGGAACGAGGGCCAACGTCCCGGCGACAACAAGTGGACCTGCGCGATCCTCGCCCGTGATGCTGACACGGGCAAGGTGCGCTGGGTGCTCCAGGTGACGCCGCACGACATGTGGGACTACGACGCCGTGAACGAGAACATTCTCGTCGACCTGACCGTGAAGGGTGCGCCGCGCAAGGCGCTCGTGCACTTCGATCGCAACGGCTTCGCCTACACGGTGGATCGCACGACGGGTGAGGTGATTCTGGCCGAGCCGTTCGTGAATGTGAACTGGGCCAAGGGGATCGACCTCAAGACGGGCCGCCCGATCCTCAATCCCGAGAAGACGACCGAGGGCGAACGGCTCGTGAAGGGAATCTGCCCGAGCCTCGAGGGCGGCAAGAACCAGCAGCCCGCGGCGTTCAGTCCGCTGACGGGACTGTTCTATGTGCCGACGGTCAACCTCTGCATGGACTTCAAGGCGCGGCCGGTGAGCTACATCCCCGGCACGCCGTACATCGGCGCCGATGCCCCCGAGTCGCGAGGACCAGGCGGCTACGGTGGCGAGTTCATCGCATGGGACGCGAGCACGGGCAAGAAGGCGTGGGGCATCAAGGAGCCGTTTCCGATCTGGAGCGGCGTGCTGGTGACGAAGGGCGGCGTGGCCTTCTATGGAACGCTCGACGGCTGGTTCAAGGCGGTGGACGCGAAGACGGGCACGCCACTCTGGAAGTTCAAGGTCGGTTCGGGTGTCGTCGGCAACCCGATGACCTACACGGGCCCCGACGGCAAACAGTACGTGGCGGTGTATGCGGGCATCGGAGGCGACATGGGGCTGCTCATCGCAGGCGACGTGGCCGTGAATCTCCCCTACGACGTGCGCGAACGCGGCACGACCTTGCCGGGGCTCGCCAAGTGGACCAGCTGGGGAGGCGAACTGTTCGTGTTCGCCCTCGACCGATGAGCGCGATGCGTACGCTGCGCGCACTCGCGCCGCATCTGACGCTTGCCGTCGTCACCGCCGCGGCGACCATCGCCTTCCTGCGCGTGGGAGAGTCGCCGGCGTCACCGCAGGGCGCGGGCGATTCGCTGCGCTTCGTGCCGCACCCCGAGACGCATCCGGTCGGGTGGCCGTCGCACGACAAGCCGCTCGTGCTCACCAATCCGTACGCGCACGACGCCAAGGCGCTCGGCGTGGGCGCCAAGCTGTACGTGTCCTACAACTGCATCGACTGTCATGGCGCCGATGGCAACGGATCCATGGGCCCATCACTCGCGGATGGCCGCTGGCACTTCGGCGGCAGCGACGGCGAGGTGTTCGAGTCGATCTACGAGGGACGCCCCGATGGCATGCCGGCGTGGGGCGGGCGCATCGCGAACGACCAGATCTGGATGCTCACGGCGTACGTGCGGTCACTCAATGGTGGTCGGGACGTGAGCACCCAGAACTTCTCGGGACGCGCGGTGGAGCGGAGCGGGCACTAGATCGTCCTGAGCAAAGCGAAGGACCCGCTTGTCAGTCGCGACAATCGAGACGCAAGCAGGTCCTTCGTTGCGCTCAGGACGACAGTCAGACTTCCGACGCCGCTTCTCCGCCCTTCATGGCCGTGCGAAGCAACCCGAACGACGTGTACAGCACCACGATCACGACGAGCCACCGCACCGCGTCGAGCGGCAAGCTCTTCACGATGTACGCCGCGATCAGCGTCGCGGGAATGCCGCCGAGCGTGAGCGCAAGTGACGTGCCGCTCGCGAGGCTCCCCTTCTGCACGAAGCGCATGCCGGCCACCGGCATGAGGAACGCGCAGGAGCCCATCATGATCGGGAACGCGGCTGTGGGGTTCATGCCGAGCATGCTCACCGCGATCAGGCATGGCGCATAGAGGCCGATGCCGAGCGTCATCAGCACGCCAAGGATGAAGTTCACGCCGATCCCGATGTAGAACTTCTCGCCGGTGAGCGCGAGCGCCTCGCCGCCGCCGGGGGTGAGCTTGAAGATCGACGTCAGCATGAGGAGCGCCGCCGCCGTGAGGCAGACGCCCATGCCGATCTGCACCTTGCGACGCGGGAGCCCCGCCACGATGCCGGCGCCGAGCCAGGCGCCGGCAATCGCCGCCACGATCATCGAGATCAGCGTCTTGGCCTCGACCGGCACGACCTGGGTGAAGATGAACGCCTGCGTCATGGCCGGAATCGCGTGGCCGACGTTGAGCGTGCCGGGGATGCGCTCATCGGGCACCATCTTGAAGAAGCGCGCGATCGACGTCGTGGTCGCGAACGAGCCGATGCCCAGCGTATCGAAGAAGTTGGTGCCGAAGCCGACGCCCAACTTGAACGGCGTGATCTTCGAGTCATCGCCGGGCATGCCGGGCACGCCAGCCTGCCCCGCCTCCGCCTTCTTCACCAGCAGCCATCGTCGCACCATCTGGACCGCGTGGCCAAGGGCGAAGATGCCGAGCAATCCGAGCAGGACCAGCTTCGCGGTTTCGAGCCCGGGCGCTGTGGCCGGAGCGTCCTGGATCATGGGGATCACGGCGTCACCACCGGCGCGACGTACACGTCGGGGAGGCCGACTTCCTTCATGAGCCGGTTGAATTCGGCCAGGTCGCTGGCCTCGAGCTTCCGCATGATCTGCAATTGCACCTCGAGCTTGGACGAGAGGTCGGTGAAGATGTCGCCGTGTTGCTTCGTGACGCCCTCGTCGCCCGTCTGCACCTGCAGGTTGAGCGTCAAGAACATCTGGTAGAGCTTGACCGGATAGTTGAGCGTGGCCTGATCCGCCTTGGTGTACACCTCGTACACCTCGGCGCGCACCGCCTCGAACTTCGAACGGAGCGCCTTGCTGGCCGTGCTCACCTTGTCCGCGAACGCCTTGCCACCCGCCATCTTCGCGCGAGCGTCCAGCTGAGCCTGCGTCTCCTGCATGCGCAGGATCGATTCCGTCAGTTCGGTCAGTCGCGTGGTGGTACGCTTGGCGAGCGTGAACTGCTGAACGTAGTCGGCCTGCGGGGTGGCGAGGCGCGGGTCGCCGACGACCTCGGCGGAGCGCGAAAGTGTGTCGCGGCCGACGATCAGTCGCACGGTGTAGGTGCTGGGCACCGCGAGTGGGCCCGCTTCGGTGCCTTCGTCGAAGATGGCGCCGGCGATGACCTTGCCCCCCGGATAGCGCAGGTTCCAGACGAAGCGGTTGGTGCCGGCGCGTGCATGCAGCACGGAGTCGGCCGGTTCGTACGAGAGTTCGTCGGCGCGTTGCTTCTCGCGCGCCAGTGCGGCGGCGGAGTCCGCGGCAGGCTGTCCCGTCGAGTCGGGCTTGGGTGCGACGGCGCTCGAGTACGAGCGGATGAACGTCCCCTGCGCGTCGAGCAGCTGGATGGTGACGATGTCCTTCGGCTTCTCCTTGAGCCAGTAGTCGACCACGAGTCCCGAGAGGGCGTTTTCGCCGTCGGAACCGGAGCGACGCGAGCGCCCGGCCGCAAAGCGCACCGCCTTGGCGGGAGGCATGAGGAACGCGGCCCTGTTCATGACCGAGTCGGCCAGCAGGCGGAGCGGCGTGAGGTCGTCGATGGCCCAGAACGAACGACCATGCGTAGCCGCGATGAGGTCGTTGCCGTGCACCCGCAGGTCGCGCACGCTCACGCGCGGCAGGTTGAGCTGCAGCGGCTCCCACTTGGCGCCATCGTCGAAGCTCACGAAGACGCCGGCCTCGGTGGCGCCGTAGAGCAGCCCCTTCCGCACGGGGTCCTCGCGCAGCGAGCGCGAGTACGCGCCCACGGGAATGCCGTCGGTGATGAGCGTCCACGTCCGCCCGAAGTCCGCGGTCTTGTAGAAATACGGCTTGAAGTCGTCCTGCTGGTAGCGCGTGGCCGAGACGTAGGCCGAGCCTGCACTGTGTGGCGATGCCTCGATTTCGGTGATGCGCGCGAACTTGCCCATCGTCGGCGGCGTGACGTTCTGCCAGGTGGCTCCATTGTCGCGCGAGACGTGCACGAGACCGTCGTCGCTGCCCGTCCAGAGCACTCCCGCCTGCCTCGGCGACTCCGCGAAGGCGTAGATCGTCGCGTACCACTCCGTGCCCGTCATGTCGCCCGTGACCGGTCCGCCCGAGCGGCCCATCGTCTTCGGGTCGTGGACGGTCAAGTCGCCCGAGATCTTCTCCCATGAGTTGCCGCGGTTCTTCGAACGCCAGACATGCTGCGATGTCACGTAGAGCACGTCGGGGTCGTGGACCGAGAACTTGACCGGGAAGGTCCACTGGAACCGGTTCGGCACGTCAGCCACGGCCCAACCGTCGTAATTCGAGAGCCAGACGGAGATGTCCTTGGTGCTGTTGGTGCGGCGATCGTGCTTGCTCAGGAAGCCCGTGTAGCAGCCGCCGTAGGTGATGTTCGCGTCCTTCGGGTCGATGGCGATGTGCGCGTTCTCGCAGCCCGCCACGGGCCACCAGTCGCGCTCGGTGATCGCGCCGAAGTCGGAGCGGCTCGCGATCGAGACCGTGGAGTTGTCCTGCTGCGCGCCGTAGATGCGATACGGCCACTGCGCGTCGGTCGTGACGTGATAGAACTGCGCCGTCGGCTGGTTGTAGATGCTCGACCAGGTCTTGCCGCCATCGAGCGACACCGTGCCGCCGCCGTCATTCGCGTTGATCATGCGCGTCGGATCGTTCGGCGCGACCCACATCTGGTGCGTGTCGCCATGCGGCACGCGCACGCGCGTCCAGTTCTTCCCCGCGTCGATCGACTTCCAGACGGACAGGTTCATGACGTAGAGCGCGTCCGGGTTGGCCGGATCGGCGGTGACCTGCGAGTAGTACCACGGCCGCACCCCCCAGCGCTGGTCGCCGCTCGCGCGGGTCCACGTGGCGCCGGCGTCGTCGGAGCGGAAGATGCCGCCGCTCGAGTCCTTGGCTTCCACCGAGGCGTAGACGCGATTGCCGTTGGCGGGCGACACGGCGAGTCCGATCTTGCCGATCGGTCCCTTGGCCATGCCGGGATTGAAGGTGATCTCGGTCCAGCTGTCGCCGCCGTCGAGCGACTTCCACAGTCCCGAGCGGCTGCCGCCCGCGTCCATGCTCCAGGGCGTGCGCTGGAACTTCCACATCGACGCGTAGAGGATGCGCGGGTTGGTGACGTCGATCGCGAGATCGGCCGCGCCGATGGAATCGTTGAGGAAGAGCACCTTCTTCCAGCTCTTGCCGCCGTCCGTCGTGCGAAAGACACCACGCTCCGGGTTCGGTCCGAAACCGTGACCCAGGGCCGCCACGTAGGCGCGGTCCGGGTCCTTGGGATCGACGCGGATCTGCGTGATGTGGTGCGTCTCGGTGAGCCCCAGGTGCGTCCATGTCTTGCCCGCATCGGTCGAGCGGTAGACACCCGTGCCATACGTGAGGTCTTCGCGCGGCTGCCCTTCGCCCGTGCCCACCCAGATGACGTTCGGATCCGACTGGGCCACCGTCACCGCGCCCACCGACGAAATGTCGGAGACGCCGTCGGTGATGTTCTCCCAACTCTGCCCGGCATTCGTGGTCTTCCAGACGCCGCCGTTCACGCCACCGAAGTAGAAGACCAGCGGCTTGGTCGGGTCGCCGGAGACGGCCACCGAACGACCGCCACGAAACGGACCGACGAGGCGCCAGCGCAGCGACTTGAACGCCTTGTTGGTCTTCGACCCGTCCTTGTAGACGGCCGGATCGTACGTCGGGTTTGCGGGCGTGGCCGACGCACCGGCTCGGCCGCGCTGGGCGTGAAGAGTACACGGCGCAATGAGCGCTGCCGTGAGAACAATGGCGGAGGTCCGCAGCACCACACGAAGGGCGACGCGACGGACACGAGGCGTTTGCAGCATGACAAATGCTGCTGCCCTGCAGCGCCCCTGTAAAGTCATCGCGAGTGCGCGGCATGCCTTGTCGCGCTCCCCCCGCGCGCGCCACCTTTCACCCATGCGCATCGCGATCACCGGCGCCGCCGGCTTCATCGGATCCAACCTCGCCCATCGACTCGCCGCAACGGGCGCCGAGCTCGTGCTGGTCGACCATCCGATCGTACCCGAGAAACGGATCAACCTCGCCGGCCTCGACGCCTACCGGTTTGTCGAACACGACCGGTTCGCCTCCGAGCTCGAGCGCGGCCAGCTCGCCCCCGACGTCATCTACCACCTGGGCGCGTGCAGCAGCACCACCGAAACGGACTGGGCGTACCTGACCGTCAACAACATCGAGTACACGCAGCGCATGTGGCGCTGGTGCGCGGCCGCGGGTCGTCCGCTCGTGTACGCATCGAGCGCCGCGACCTACGGCAACGGCGCGCTGGGCTTCGACGATCGCACGCACCCGCGCGACCTCACGCCGCTCAACCTCTACGGCAAGAGCAAGAACGACTTCGACATCTGGGCGCTCGCGGAGCTCGACGCCGGACGTCCCGCGCCACCGTCATGGGCGGGGGTCAAGTTCTTCAACGTCTACGGGCCGAGCGAACTGCACAAGCGCAACATGGCCAGTGTCGTCTGGCACGCCCGCAGGCAGATCCTCGAGACGGGCATGATGCGCCTCTTCAAGTCGAACGATGCGGCGATCGTCGACGGTGAGCAGCGCCGCGACTTCGTCTACGTCGGCGATTGCCTCGACCATCTCGGCTGGCTCGCTCGGCAGGAAGCCGTCGCTGGCCTCTTCAACAGTGGCACCGGCACGGCGCGCACCTTTCTCGACCTCACGCATGCCGTGTTCGATGCCCTCGAGCGTCCGCGCCGGATTTCGTTCATCGACATGCCACAGCCGCTGAGCGCACAGTACCAGAACTACACGCAAGCGACGATGACCAAGTTGCGCGAGGCCGGCTACGCCGGCGCAGTCACGCCGCTCGAACGCGGCGTGCCGGCCACGCTCAAGACGGCCACGGACTGAATCCCGCGGCCGTGCGGCGCCGTACGCCCGAGAGAGTCCACACTCCAACAGGTCCCCACGCCATGATCCGTACAGCGCGCGCCGTCGCCCTCGTCGTGATACTTGCCGCCTGCGGTGGTGGCGACTCGAAGAGCTCCATCGCCGCGTCCACGCCCGAAGGACCGCGTGCGGCCGACGATCTTGCGATCACCTCTCACGACGGCGGCATGGTCCTCGCCATCCGGCACGACACGATCCGCATGCGCTTGAGCGACTCGGCGCGCGCCACCGCCAAGACCGAGATGGCCAAGGCCACGGCCGACACCTCGGGTGGCTCGATCGGCAACTGGATCAAGGCCAAGGTTGTCTCGACCGTCGAGAAGGGGATGCAGATGGAGATGTCGGTGCCGGTGACCGGCGTCAAGTTGCTCGTGCGCGAGGACTCGAGCATCCGCTTCGAGATGAAGGACGGCAAGAGCGTCGTCGGCTTCAGCAGCAAGTCGAAGTCCAAGGGCACGGTCGGCAGCTTCAAGCCGGACGACGCCGAGAAGTTTGTCGCCTTCGTGAAGCCCAAGCTCGCGCCTTGAGTGCGTACGGCGCGCGGCTCGGCTAGGGCGCCGGCCGCGCGCGCAGCTCCGCAATGTCACTGCGATGCGCGGCCAGCACGAGGATCACGGCAAGCACCACCGCGAGTTCTGCGCGCGGCGGACGCGCGAAGAGCAGCAGCATGCCGGGTGCCAGCAGCACGGCGAGCAGGCCACTCGCCGACCAGCGCCGCGTCATCGCGAAGCAGCCGAGCGCGAGCGCGATCGTCGAGAGCGTGGTCACGGGCTCCACGATCAGGAACGCGCCAATCGCAGTGGCGATGCCCTTCCCGCCCCGGTACG